>NZ_BAAAUD010000021.1:0-166084 GCF_039533765.1 Streptomyces enissocaesilis
CGGCGAGTTCGCCGACATCGCCACCAGCACCGGCAGCCACACCCGGATCCGGTTCACCACAGCCACACCCATCTGCGGATCGGGCACGGCCGCATGCACATGCATTCCGTTGATCAGCTGCTCCGCGACCAGCTGCGGAGCCTGCGACTCCATCGCCAGATACCGCGGCCTGCGGCTCACCGGCACCGGCGCCGCCCGCCGAAACGGCGCCGCCGCACACGTCGCCAGCCGGCACCCGAACTCCTCGGCCGCCGCACCCACCGCATGACGCAGCCGCAGCAGATGACCCCCCACCTCCTCCAGATCCGTACACACCGGAGTGGCCACCTCCACCTGCGCCTGCAACAGCTCGGCCTGCACCTCCCCCCGGCCCACCACCGGCTCCAGCCCCGACGACCCCCGCACCTCCTCGGCCAGCGGCACCGGNTCCGTGACTACCCCCGACCACTTCTGACGAACCAGGGGGAGAAGCGGCCCGGAGGCCGCACGGTGCTCCGGGTTCGTACCGGACGGACCACGAACCGCGTCACGGTTGCATCACGGTGGTGTGTGCGCGGCCGGGCGCGGGGCACACCTACTTCGGGACGGGCGGTCCCGGCCCGGCGTCTGTGGACCCCGGCCTCAGGGAGGTCGAACCGCCCTCCCACCATTCCTTGGCGAGCGGGAAGGCGGAAACGTTCATGCTGATGGCCCACTCAACTGTCCTTCATGAGCTGGTGTCGCGATACGAAACCCTGCGTACGGCCACAGAGGGTTCGTCCGCCTCGGCCGAGCTGAAGCGCAGGCTGGAGGACACGGCCTACACGCTGTGCGTCATCACCGGAACGCGTCACCCCGATCAGGCACTGGCTGTGGCCCGCGCGCGGCTGGCCGCCGCGGGCGACTGACCGGCCTGTCCGGTCCCGCCCGTTCCGGCCTGCCACTCGTGTGTTCAACAGTGCCGGGGCAGCGGGCCCACGGCGCGGTGCCACATGCCCTCCGCCTGCTGCTCGGGGCGCTGCTGCTCGCCGTGCAGGGCGTTGAGAAGGATCAGGCCGCCGGTCAGTGCGGGCACCACCCACTGCATGCGCGCCAACCGGTGATTCACCTTCTCCGTGTCGGCCGGGTGCCTGGAGATCCGATGTCCGTTCTCGGACTCGGACTGGGGTGAGGACGCGGCCTCCACCTTTTTGCCCAGCGCCCGGGCGTAGGCGGTGGCGGCCAGAGCCGCGCCGGTCAGGACGGTCTTGGCCAGGGTGGAGGCTCCCACCCCCTGCTGACCGGCGACACGGGCGGCGTTGGCCGCCAGCAGGCCGCTGCCGCCGACCAGGTGCGCGGCGATCGCGGCCGCGTTGACGGGCGTCCATTTCGACCAGCCGGAGCTGGCGATGCGGGCAGTGGTCGCTTCGGTGCCGCCCTCGTCCCCGGCCGCGCCGTTCAACCCGACCGCTCCCATGAGCGAGCCGCCGAACCAGGCGGCCAGGCCCACGTCGTGAAGGCTGCGCAGGGCGGTGTTGCGTTCCGACATGGGACGGCTCCTTGGAAGTGCTTCGGGTGTCGCCGGTTCGCGACCCTTCACCCACCGTGTGGTCAGAACGCCGTTCGCCACCACCGCAGGTGGTCCGAATGAGCTGCCGGAAGTGGAGAAGGCCGGGGACGGCCGGGAGGGAACCCGGACGTGGACCCTGCGAGCGGCGTCACACCAGCGAGACGGCGAGCATCGCCGAGAGGATCGTGCACACGGCGACGGCGAGTATCACCGTCCGCGCCGGTCCCGCCAGCCGGTCGACCGCGGGCTTCGGCCATGCACCTGGCACAGTGCGGTGAGCCGGCAACCGGGACGTACCCGGCCCGGCTGCCCCGGTGGCGTGCGTGTTCCGGGCTTCGGCCTGGCGCGTCCGCACCCACTGCACGCAGCCTTCCCGTGCGTGCAGCGGCGAGTCGGGCCGGTACGCGCCGCGCGGCGGAGGACCGGGCGCCGTGACCGGCTTGCTGCTGAAAAGCTCCATGGCCGTTCCAACGCCCGGCCCCGACCACCGGAAGCGCCCAGGGGCCGTTCCGCAATCGCGCCGTCACCGAGCCGTTAAAGGCGTACAAAAGGATTTAGTCGCTGGGGCCGGGTTCTCCGAACAGGTTCGCGGATTCGGAAGGCGGAGAAAGCCGGCCCCATGACCTCGCCCGGTGTGCTGCGGTGGGCGAGAACCCGCAGTGCAACGGCTGTGACCTGCACGGCCTTGTCCTGGTGGGCGTTCTCCCCGTATCCCGCACGCGTGGAGCGAATTCTTCATATCTCAGGGTTTTCTCCGTTCTCGGGCCCTTCCGCTACGGGATGACGAAAAGCCGAGAGCTCGGATTCCGGGTAAGGCCGCGGGCCTCCGGGCCGGGCCCCGCGCCCCGCGCCTGTCCCGCCACGTCTTCTCGCGGTTCGGTCGCGGGTCCCTGGGCTGTGCGCCGTCCGGCCGACGGACGCGTGCCGGTAAACCTCCGGCATCCCTGGTTCCCCCTGTCGGCCTACGTCCGTTGGCCCTTTCGGCCGTCAGGGGCTCTGATGGGCAGCGGACGGGTCCCCTCCCTCTCCGCAATGAAGAAAGGCACGCCCATGTACGAGATGCGCGCCGAGCCCACCGTGGACAGAGGCGAACTGGTCTGGCACGTCATTGCCAAGGACGCACCCGCCAGCACTCTTTGCGGAAGTCGCCTTGCTCCACCCCTCGCCGCTCCGCCCGGCGAGGCGGCCGCCGAACGCTACTGCCACCCCTGCATGTCCGCATTCGGCTCGGCCATGCAGAGCGACGCCCGCTGACCGGCCGAACTGCCGACGGAGAGAAGGCCCACGGGCACATCCGCCGACCCTGCCCGAGGGGGCGGTCGGCGGATGACCTCTGCCGGCCATCCGGTGCGCCGACCCGCCCGAGGAGGGACCCGGTGTGGGGGAGCAGCCTTCACGGCGATCGCGTTCACGCGAAATCCAATACTGCCGCTGCCGTCCGAGCGAACGACCGGTTACTCGTTCAACATTTTGAATTCCGTGACGGGAGAGACGGCCGTCCGCAGCTATTCGGTGCCACCTGCACGGCTTTCCCGGTGGGGGCGAATCCCGCGGAGCCTTACCCCATTACGGTGCAGGTGGGGATTCCGCGTCGCGGTGCATAGCGGTGCGAGCACTGCTCGGGTACGGTCGATGTCATAGCAGTCGTGGTTCCGAACCCTGTTCGCCTGTGATCGCGATCACAGTACTTTATGCTGTTCAGAGTCTTCATGGGCCCGGCGATCACCTCCGGGTGCCGTGCTGTGCGGTATCCGCCCCTTTGATTCCAGGAGACCGGTATGGCTACGGGCACCGTGAAGTGGTTCAACAGCGAGAAGGGTTTCGGCTTCATCGAGCAGGACGGCGGCGGGCCCGACGTCTTCGCGCACTACTCGAACATCGCCGCCCAGGGCTTTCGTGAGCTCCAGGAAGGGCAGAGGGTGTCCTTCGACGTCACGCAAGGCCAGAAGGGCCCGCAGGCGGAGAACATCGTTCCGGAATAGATGGTTCCTATCCGCTCCGGGCGCTCACCTCGTGGGCGCCCGGAGCGCGGCCGGGCCGGGCGCCGATGCGGGCGCCCGGCCCGTTGTGCTGTCAGCCCCCGCCCGTCTCCGTGTGGAGGCGGGCCGGCCCGGACCGCCTCGATCGCGGCCCGTACGTGGGGCGCCAGCGGCTCCGGCGGGGCGCTGGCGGGCCACCACGACCAGCTCACACAGGTGTCCGGCTCCCGGACCTGAGGTTCACCGGTCCACTGCCGCGCGCGGAAGACCATCTGGACGTGAGGGGCGTCGCCCTCACCGCCGACCAGGTGCACGGCGTGCACGAACTCGACCTGGCCACTGTCGATCCGCAGCCCCGCATCCTCCCGCGCCGCACGGACCAGACGGGCGACGGCGGACTCCCGCCCGCGGTGCCCGGCCAGGAGGTGGTGGACAGAGGCGGCGTACGCGGAGCCGGGGTGGCGCAGCCCGAGGCGGTTCGGCGTCGTACGGCCGGCCCTGCCGGCGGTACGCGGTGAACGCCGGTTCGACCGACCGCTCGCCGAAGGGACCGGGGGAGTGGACCGGCCGGCGTAGGGCGATGCCGTTGGCGGTGTCGACGGGCGCCAGGCAGGAGGCGAGCGGGCGCAGCGGGGTGAGGGCGGCGAAGGACAGGGTGCGCGGGGCCCAGGTGAAGGCGGCGGTGACGAGGACCGCGGTGATGGCAGGGCGGGTGCCCGGCAGAACGCGGTTTCCTGCCGGCCGTGAAGTGCAGGGCCAGGAGGCCGGCTCCGAGGCAGTCAGTCACCCGGCGTCAGGGCCCCGCCGTACCTCGAATCCGCCGTGGCCGTCGAACCGCACCTCCAGCACGCTGTCGAACCCGTCCGACAGCGACGGCTCGCTCAACCGCTTGAGTGTGGCATGGACGCCCACGTCGGGGACGCGGTCCCGTCCCTCCCGTGCGGCGTTGCGCCGGAGCGAGCCCGGGACGTCCGGGGGAAACCAGTACGCCGTCACCGTCGCACCCTGGGCGTGGCCCAGGGCCACCAAGGGCTCCCACTCCTGCGGCGACGGGTTGGTGTTGTCGACCGCCACCGATTCCCCGGCGGTCAACGCCTCTTCCACCAGACGCATCTGCCGCCGCTGCTTGTTCCGCGCGGCGCGAGGGAACAGGTCCTTGCTCACCAGCGTGTAACGGCCGGCGAGGCGCTGCTCGTAGAAGGTGGACTTCCCGGAAGCCTGCAGTCCGACGAGTACGGCCACGTCCAGGCCCGCGCCGCCCGAGAGTTTCCGCACCGGCGCCTCCTCCTTCACACAGAACAGCCTCCACCCCACCAGGCCGACGCCCAGGACACGGAAATGATTGCTTCACGGCGACGAGGACGCAGGGGGCCGGCCCTCCGGTCGCACAGGGCGCACCCGGTCCGGCGGGATGCCTTCAGCGGCGCCTGCCACTGATCCCCTTCCGGCCCTGTTCGCACGCTTTCCCGCTTGCCGACCGGACCTGGTCCGACAGCCGTCCGCCCGCACGCGTGGCTCTGCCCGGCACTCACCACGGTGTCAGGCAAGCACTCCGGCACGGTCCTCCTCATCAGCCACCTTGTAGCCGGGGACGGACGGCCAGCGAACCGTCAGTACGACGGATTCTTCCTCCGCGTACCAGGAGTGGTCGACGCCCCGGCCCCACACGACGTAGTCCCCCTGCCGGGCCAGCAGAACACTGCGCCCGGGAAGTTCCACACGGAAGCGACCGCTGATGAGGACCAACAGGGCCGTACGCTTCTCGCCGGTCACCCACTGCGCCCGTTCGTCGCCCTGCGGGTGGACGCCCCATTTGATCTCGACGGCCTCGCTGTGCCGAGGGTCGGAGACGTCCTTGAAGTGCCCGAGGAGCCACCCCCGGTCCAGCGCTGCGTCCTTGCCCGCATTACCCACGTACACGCTGTCGTTCATGGCTCCGGAAGGTACCACCCGCTCACATCGGCGCCCGTAGGTCCGGTGGGCAGCACTTCCGCCACAGGAGGCAGCGGGGCGGCGGGGCTGGTCGCAGCTGTCGACGAGTGGCTGGGAGCAATGCGCCAGCCGGTCCCGACGGGCTCGGCGAGATGTGCCGGTGCCATTCGCGTACCGGTCTCGTCGCCGGTGGCGGGAAGGCTGCCGGGAATTCCTTCGTGCACGATGGGGAGATCGGTGCCGCCGGTTTTCCGATTCCGTTCGGCGCATCGAACGTGGGGGAAATCCGGGACGAGCCGCCTTCGCGGGTGACAAGCCCACGCACATGGCTGGTCATATCGGTTGGGGACTCTCCACCTCGCGATCGCGACTGCGTCGACAAGCGCGCGGCAGACAGCCGGAGACGGGGCGCTGGTGTGACGAGAGACCCGCGTCGCATACACGTATCGGGATTACGGCTTGTGCGCCCCGGTGCTCCCCCGAGGGGAGCACCTCATCGGGCCGAAACGCACAGGCGGATTCGAGGCGCGCCTCCGGCGACCGGGGCGGGACACCTCACTCCGCGTTCTTCTCCTTGATACGCACCGCTTCCTTGCGGACCTCCGCCTGGGTGGCGCGCTCCTTCTGGAGCCACTCGGGGTTCTCGTTCTTGAGCGCGTCGATCTGCTCAGTGGTGAGGGCGTCGGTGACTCCGCCACGGGCGAGACCGGAGATGGAGATGCCCAGCTTCGCCGCGACCACCGGCCGGGGGTGCGGACCGTTGCGCCGCAGTTCCTGGAGCCACTCGGGCGGATCGGCCTGCAGCGTGTTCAGTTCGGTGCGCGAGACGACACCCTCCTGGAACTCGGCGGGGGTGGCCTCGAGGTACACACCCAGCTTCTTCGCCGCGGTCGCGGGCTTCATGGTCTGGGTGCTCTGGTGCGACGTCATGGTGTCAAGGGTATCGAGCATGTGCGCTACCTCCGACCACGGCCGGTAACCTGGGGGAGTGACAGGCTCGGAAGTACCTCCTTCGTTCCGGCTCGCCTACGTCCCCGGGGTGACGCCCACGAAGTGGGTGCGGATCTGGAACGAGCGGCTGCCCGACGTCCCCCTGAACCTCGTCGCGGTCTCCGCCGCCGAAGCGTTCGACGTGCTGCGGGCCCGCGGCGCCGACGCGGGTTTCGTGCGGTTGCCGGTCGACCGTACGGATCTCAGCGCGATCCCCCTCTATACGGAGACGACGGTCGTCGTGGTCCCCAAGGACCACCTCATGGCGGCGGTCGACGAGGTGTCCGCCGAGGATCTCGCCGACGAGATCGTGCTGCACCCCCTCGACGACGTCCTCGACTGGGAGCGTCCGCCCGGGCGGCCCGCGATCGAGCGGCCCGCCACGACGGTGGACGCCGTCGAGCTGGTGGCGGCGGGCGTGGGCGTGCTGGTCGTCCCGCAGTCGCTCGCCCGTCTGCACCACCGCAAGGACCTCACCTACCGGCCCGTGACGGGCACGCCCGAGTCGCGCATCGCGCTGTCGTGGCCCGAGGACGCGACCACGGACCTGGTGGAGCAGTTCATCGGCATCGTCCGCGGGCGCACCGTCAACAGCACCCGGGGGCGGCCGCCGGCCCCGCCCCAGTCCAAGGGCAAGAGCAAGCCGGCCGCCAAGCCGACTGGCAAGACGTCCGGCAAGGGGGCCGGGAAGAACCCGCGGAGCGGCTCCGCCCGGAGCGGTTCCAGTGGTTCCGGCGGCCCCAAGGGCGGCAAGCGCGGCAAACCCCGCCGCCGGCCGTAACCCGCCGCCGGCTCATGACCCCGGTGTCGGCCGGGCCGGCGGACACGCGAGGGCCCGGGACATCCAGTAACGGGGGCAGCGAACCAGCGGTTGCCGCATCAGTCGCGGTCGACGTGCTCGCGCACGATCTTTCCGCTCGCCGCGTCGATGTCGAACGTGGTCTTGTCCCAGTCGCCGGTGGTCACGACATCGACGGACCAGATGAGGGCCCCGCCGTCGTCGTCGAGCTGGACGGAGCTGACCGTGCCGCTCTTCTTCCCCGTGGCGGTTCTGGCCGCCTGCTGCCAGGTCTGCTTGGCCCCGGCCAGCCGGTCGGCCAGTTCACGCTTGTCGTCGGCGTCCTGGTCGGCCTCCGCGCCGGACCGGGTCACCTTGCCCGAGACGGCGTCGATGCGGACGCTGTGGGCGGTGCCGTCCTCCGCGGCGACCTCGGCAGTCCATTCCGGACCGTTCCTCAGCTCGATCCCGGTCAGCTTCCCTCCCGGGACCTCCCCCACCGCCGTACGGGCAGCCTTGTCGTAGCTGACTTCGGCGGACGGGAGCAGGGCCTTGCGCTCGGCCTGGTCCTCGGTGAGCCCTCCGGTGTTCGTCGGGCTGTTCGTCTGCGCCGGACTCGACGCCGCCGTGTTCCCGGCGGTGGTGCCGGGGGATGCCTCCCCTCCACCGCCGTTGTCGTCCCCGCACCCGCTCATCAGTACCGCCGAGGCGGCGACAGCGCACAGGGCGGACCCGGCCCGGCCCCATCGGTAGCGTGGGGTGGCCGGCCTCACGCGACAGGATTCGTAGTTCATACCGGCACCCCTAGCCGTGAAACCGCGCCGACATGCCCTGCGGCGCCAAGGACCACTCCACTGCCCGGCCCCTGACCGGCACGCGTTTTCGGCCGGCAGTCCGCACCGTGGCCGCCCTGCGCGGCCTCGGGTCAGCCGTCGGCGCGGTAGACGTCCAGCCGTCCGCACATTCCGAACCTTCCGCGGACCGCGGGCCCTTCGGAGCGTACGACCGCCTGTGCGAGGTACCCGCAGTCGCCGTCCTCCAGTCGGCCGAGCTGGGCCCCCGTCGCGTCGGCCGCCGCCGCGGCGCCGTTCCGCCACCGCTCGCGCCAGTCCCCGGACAGCGGTCCGACCAGCGCGGCCGCCGCCCGGTGGAACGCGGCGAGCGGCCCGGGGTCATCCGCTCCGGCCGCCTCGCGGAGCGCCGCGAATCCCTCGACGGCCAGGTCACGGCGTACCCGGGCCGCGCGGCTCAGTTCCTCCTCGGTGCCTTCCGGAGGCAGCGTCGCGGCGGCCCGGTACGCCGCAGGGTCGGCCAGCAGCCTCGGCGGGAGGGTGAGTACCGCGTCGCCCGCCTCGGGCAGGCCGCGGTTCTGCATGAGTACGACGATGGTCAGGCCGCCGTCGTTGACGAGCCGGTGGACGGTGCCGGGCGTGAACCACACCAGCGTCCCCTCGGCGAGGGGCGTCTGCCGGAAGCCGGACGCGGTGAGTGTCTGCACCGAGCCCCGGCCGCCGGTCACCAGGTAACCCTCGGAACAGGTGAGATGGAGGTGGGGTGTGCCGCCGCGCAGTCCGTCGGCGGCCGGCCAGTCGTACACCCTCAGCAGCGAGACACCGACACCGCCGGGCAGTCCCTCGTATCCGGTCCCCACGGAAGCTCCTCGGTAAGCCCTTTCCCCGCCGCAACCTAGGGGTGCGTGCGACTGCGGTCAAGAGCACGCCCGCACCGGCCCCCCGACCCGTCGGGGGAGCGCGTCGAGCTCCTCGTACGAGAAGCCGATCGCCCTGACGCGCGGCCGCACCTGACGCCGCAGCAGTCCCGGGCCGAACCGGAACAGATGACTCGCCGTTTATTCTGCGCGCATGACGACCGAGCCGACACAGCAGTCCCAGCAGCTCCAGCCGATGCCTTCGGACTGGCAGCGGGCCCTCGCCGTGGTGGCGCATCCGGACGATCTCGAGTACGGGTGCGCCGGAGCCGTGGCGGGATGGACCGACGGCGGCCGCGAAGTGGCGTACCTGCTCGCCACCCGGGGCGAGGCCGGGATCGACACCCTGGAGCCGGACAAGTGCGGCCCGCTGCGGGAGCAGGAGCAGCGGGCCGGCGCGGCGGTGGTGGGGGTCACCACGGTGGAGTTCCTGGACTACAAGGACGGCGTGATCGAGTACGGCACCGGGCTGCGCCGGGACATCGCCGCCGCCATCCGCAAGCACCGCCCCGAACTCGTCATCACCCTCAACCACCGCGACACCTGGGGCGGTGTCGCCTGGAACACGCCCGACCACCGGGCGGTGGGCCGGGCCACCCTGGACGCGGCGGGCGACGCCGGCAACCGCTGGATCTTTCCCGAGCTGACCGAACAAGGGCTCGCGCCCTGGGACGGGGTGCGGTGGGTCGCCGTCGCGGGTTCGGCGACGCCCACCCATGCCGTGGAGGCGGCGCCAGGTCTGGAGCGCTCCGTACGGTCCCTGCTCGAACACCGGGCCTACATCGAGGCGTTGACGGACGAGGACCCCGAGACGTACTGCCGCACGTTCCTCACCCAGAACGCGCAGCGCGCGGCGGAGAGCTTCGGCGGGAAGCCCGCGGTCACCTTCGAGGTCTTCAGCCGCTGAGCCCCGGCGAGGGGGTACGCCGCGGAGCCGGCCGCGGGCACCGTGCCGGCTTCGGGCGTGCCGGGCGGCAGCGTCTCGGGGCCGGTACGGCTATCCGGCTCAAAGATGAATCGGCACGGGCGACTTGCGGAATCGTCTGGATGAGACGTGCGCGCCATTGACAGCCTGTCAGGCCCCGGGGGGATTCTGTGGCGTCGTGACGCGTGATTGCCCACAGTTTTCGCCGGGACCTCTGGAGGACGTGTGACGCTCCGCCTGCGCCCGCTCGCCATGCTCGCTGCCGCTCTCGCCCTGGTGCTCGGAGTTCCGGCCGTCGGGGCAGCCGCCGACCCGCCTGCCGACCCGACGGCCGCCACCCCCTCGGCCACCGACCCGCCGAGTGGCAGCGCCCGAAGATCAGCCTCCGCCATCACCCCGAGACCGCGGAACGTCGAAGAGCGTCACGACCGGGCCGCCATCACCTCGACGGTGACGGTCGTCGCGGGCGCCGAGGCCGACGCCGCCGCGCTGAAGGTGACCCGGCAGGCGCTCCTCGACGCCGGTGCGCGCCAGGTCGTACGAGGCGAGCGCCCCGTCAGGAACCGGCTCACCGTCTACGTCGGGGGCCCGGGGGAGACCCCGCAGACCGCCGAGGCGCTCGCCGACCTCGGCATCGAGGGCCCTGCCGGCCTCCCCGCCGAGGGCTACGTCCTGGGTGTCGGAGAGGACCTTGTCGCGCTCTCCGGCAAGGACGCGGCCGGTACGTACTACGCGGCCCAGTCACTGCGCCTGCTGCTCCCCGAGCGCGGCGGCCCCGGGGCGAAGGTCGCGGGCGTCGAGATCCGTGACTGGCCCGGCACCGCGGTCCGCGGCGTCATCGAGGGCTTCTACGGCATCCCGTGGACCCACGCCGCCCGTCTCGACCAGCTCGACTTCTACGGCGAGCACAAGATGAACATCTACGTCTACTCGCCCAAGGACGACCCGTACCTGCGCGAGAGGTGGCGCGAGCCCTACCCCGCCGCCCAGCTCGCGAAGATCGAGGAACTCGTCGACCGGGCCCGCGCCCGGCACGTGGAGTTCACCTACGCGCTGTCGCCCGGGCTGAGCGTCTGCTACAGCTCCGAGGCCGACATCAAGGCGCTGACCGACAAGTTCGAGACGGTCTGGGACCTCGGTGTCCGCACCTACGCCGTGCCGCTCGACGACATCAGCTACACCAGGTGGAACTGCCAGGCCGACCAGGACAAGTGGGGGACGGGAGCGGCCGCCGCGGGCGCTGCCCAGGCATACCTCCTCAACCGGGTCAACCAGGACTTCATCGCCGCCCACCCGGGCGCCGCGCCGCTCCAGATGGTGCCGACGGAGTACTACAACGTCACTCCGTCCCCGTACAAGAAGGCGCTCGCCGAGCAGCTCGACGACGACGTGGTGGTCGAGTGGACCGGCGTCGGCGTCATCGCGCCGGTGATCACGGTGGCCCAGGCGAGGGCCGCGCGTGACGTCTTCGCGCACCCGATCCTGCTCTGGGACAACTACCCGGTGAACGACTACGTCACCAACCGGCTGCTGCTCGGCCCCTACAACGGCCGGGAGGAGGGGATGCCCGCGGAGCTCGGCTCCGGCATCACCGCCAACCCGATGAACCAGGCGTACGCCTCGAAGATCCCGCTGATCACCATCGCCGACTACACGTGGAACGACGCGGCCTACGATCCGCGCACCTCCTGGCAGACGGCGATCTCCGAGTACGCGGGCGGCGACGCGAAGGCGGAGAAGGCCCTGCGGGTCTTCTCCGACGTCAACCACAGCTCCCGCATCAACGCCCAGCAGGCACCCGACCTGGCCGCCGAGATCGAGCGGTTCTGGGAGTCCGAGGACGAGCGGAGCCTGGACGGCGCGCTGGCGGATCTCCAGAAGTCGCCGGACGTCCTGCGCGACCGTCTCCCCGAACAGGAGTTCATCGACGACAGCGAACCGTGGCTCGACGCGGCCGAGGCGTGGGGCGTCGCGACGCGCGCCGCACTGCGGCTGGTCGCGCTGGCCCGCGACGGAGACGGCGAGCGCGCCTGGGAACAGCGGCAGCGGCTGCCCGGGCTCGTCGCCGCGGCGAAGTCCTTCACGTACACCGACCTGGAGGGACGCAAGATCCCGGTGGCCGTGGGCGAAGGCGTGCTCGACAAGTTCACCGAGGACGCGGCCGCCGAGCACGACCGGCTGCTCGGTGTCACCGGTGGGATCAGGGGCCTGACCAGCCTGCCCGCCTACCAGGGCAACACGGTCGCCCGGATGGTCGACGGCGACGACAGCACGTTCTTCTGGAGCGGCCGTGCCGCCGCCGCCGGTGACCAGGTGACGGTCGACCTGCGCAAGGAACGCCAGGTCGGCGGTGTCTCACTCGCCATGGGCAAGCCGGGCAGTGCGAACGACTACCTGCGTCAGGGAGTGCTGGAGTACTCGTCCGACGGCACTTCCTGGAAACAGCTAGCGGCGTTCTCCGGTCAGCCGGTCGTGACGGCGACGGCCCCGGCCGGCACCGAGGCCCGTTACGTACGGGCGCGGGCCACGGCGGGGCAGACGAACTGGCTCGTCGTGCGGGAGTTCGCCGTGGAGACCAAGGACGCGGCCGTGAGCGGCGGACCACCACCGGCGGCCGGCAGCAGCCTGGGTGCGGCGGCCGACGGAGACGTCGGCCGCGTCTACCGCGCGGCGCGCGCGCCCGAGCAGGGCGAGGCGCTCCAGGTGGACCTGGGCGGGACGTCGGAGGTGACGTCCGTGACCGTCCTCCAGCCGGAGGGCGGCTCCGCGCAGGCCGCTGTGCAGGTACGCGAGGACGACGGCACCTGGCTCACGGTCGGCCGGGTCGACGGCGGCTACGAGGAGCTCACCGTGGACTACGAACTGGCCTCGGCCGTGCGCCTGCTCTGGAGCGGGGGCGGGAGCGCGCCGCAGGTGGCCGAGGTGATCGTGCGGTAGGGAACGCGGTGGTGACGCGGCCCCCGGGCAGCCGGTCCGGGAGCCGCGTCGTGTCCGCCCGTCCGGTGGCCGCGGTCGCCGTCACCTGACATTGCTTTGCTCCCCCTTTACTATGGGGGGCTGTGAGGGGCGGGTTTCCGCCCCGCCCGGAACATCGGATCATCCGACCGAACGACCACCCGACCGAAGAAGGAGCTGCGGTCCCGCAATGGGTGAGCCTCCCAGTACGAGCCGTGTCTTTTCCGTCCCGCCGGACCATGGGGCGGAGGTGACACGGTGACCGAAGTCCTCCTTCTGCTCCTCGCCCTCGCGCTCACGCTGGCGTGCGCGGTGTTCGTCGCGGCCGAGTTCTCCCTGACCACGATCGAGCGCGGCGAACTGGAGCGGGCCGCGCGGGCCGGCGAACGGGGCGCGGTGAGCGCCCTGAAGGCCGCCAAGCGCCTCACCTTCCAGCTCTCGGGCGCCCAGCTGGGCATCACCGTGACCTCTCTGGTCATCGGCATGCTCGCCGAGCCGTCCCTGGCCGTGCTGCTGCGCGGCCCCCTGGAAGCGGCCGGGTTGCCCGCCGGGGCCGTGTCCGCCGTCGCCACGTTCCTCGGAGTCGCCGTGTCCACCGTGGTGCTGATGGTGGTCGGCGAGCTGGTCCCGAAGAACTGGGCGATCTCCAGCCCGCTGGCCGTCGCCAAGGTCGTGGCCGGCCCGCAGCGCGCCTTCACCGCCGCCTTCGGGCCCCTGATCCACCACCTCAACAACACGGCGAACCGCCTGGTGCGACGCTTCGGCCTGGAACCCGCCGAGGAACTGGCGACCGCCCGTACGCCGCAGGAACTGGTCGCGCTGGCGCAGCACTCCGCCCGCGAGGGCGCGATCGAGCAGGACTCCGCCGAACTGTTCGTCCGTACCCTGCATCTGGGCGAACTGACCGCGCAGAACGTCATGACGCCGCGCGTGGACGTCCAGGCGCTGGAGGCCCGCGCCACCGCCGCCGACGCCGCCAACCTCACCCTGGCCACCGGCCTGTCCCGGTTTCCCGTCTACCGCGACGCCCTGGACGAGGTGATCGGCACCGTCCACATCCGCGACGTCCTCGCCCTGGACGAGGCGGAGCGGGGCAGGACCCCGGTCACCGACCTCGCCACCGAGCCCCTGCTGGTGCCCGCCTCCCTCCCGGTGGACCGGATGCTCCAGCAGCTGCGCCGCAGCCGCACCATGGCCGTGGTGATCGACGAGTACGGCGGTACGGCGGGAGTGGCCACCGTCGAGGACGTCGTCGAAGAAGTCGTCGGGGAGGTACGCGACGAGCACGATCCGGACGAACGCCCCGACCTCGCCGCCGGCGAGCCGTCGGACGACGGCCACCCGGTCTGGGAGGCGGACGGCGGTGTCCGCCTGGACCAGCTCCAGGAGATCGGCTTCCGCGCGCCCGACGGTCCGTACGAGACGCTCGCCGGTCTCATCGCGACGCGTCTGGAACGCATCCCGGCCCCTGCCGACCGGCTCGACGTGGACGACTGGAAGCTCGCCGTCCTCGATGTCGCGCACCACCGGGCGGACCGGGTCCGCATCATCGCGCCCGTGCCGGTCGGCGATCCCCCGAACGTTCCCGCGTCCGCTTCCGCGGGGCAGACCGCGGAGGAAGTCCGATGACCGCCCTCCAGCTCGCCGTCGGCGCCCTCACCCTCGTCACCAACGCGTTCTTCGTCGGAGCCGAGTTCGCCCTCGTCTCCGTACGGCGCAGCCAGATCGAACCGCAGGCCGTCAGTGGCAGCCGTCGCGCCAGGAGCACCCTCTGGGGGATCGAGCACCTGTCCGCCGTGATGGCCACCGCCCAGCTCGGCATCACCCTCTCCTCGCTCGTCCTGGGCGCGGTCGCCGAACCGGCCATCGCCCACCTCCTGGAACCGCCCTTCGAAGCCGTCGGCGTACCGCAAGCGCTGATCCACCCGATCGCGTTCGTGATCGCGCTGACGCTGGCGACGTACCTGCACATGCTGGTCGGCGAGATGGTGCCGAAGAACATCGCGCTCGCCGCTCCGGTCCCGTCCGCACTGGCGCTGGCGCCGGCGCTGGTGGCCCTCACCCACGCCCTGCGGCCGGTCGTCTTCGGCGTCAACGCGTTCGCCAACGCGCTGCTGCGCCTGCTCAGGGTCGAGCCGAAGGGCGAGGTCGCCTCCGTCTTCACCGACGACGAGCTCGTCCGCCTGGTCAAGGACTCCAGTGAGGCGGGGCTGCTGGCGCCGGCCGACGGCGAGCGCCTGCGCGACGCCCTGGGGCTGGGCAACCGGCCGGTGGGCGAGGTGATGGTGCCGCTCAGCAGGATCGTCGCCGTCGACCACACCACCACCCCGCAGCAACTGGAGCGGGCGGCGGCGGTCCGGGGGTTCTCGCGGCTGCCGGTCACCGGGCCGGGCGACGAGGTGCTGGGCTACCTGCACATTAAGGACGGGCTCGGCGTCACCGAGCGCACCCGGCCGTTCCCGCGCTCCGCGCTGCACCCGGTGATCCGGGTCGAGATCGACACGCCGCTCGACGACACCATGACCGCCATGCGGGCCGCGGGCACGCACCTGGCCGCCGTCACCGGTGGCAGGGGCACCGTGATCGGTTTCGTCACCATGGAGGACGTACTGGAGGAACTCGTCGGCCCCGCGGCGGCAGACGGGGCCGCCACTCCTTGACAAAACGGTTTGCCGATCCTGCAATGTCGTCATGGATGAGAAGAAGGACCTGGACGGCGTACTGAACGGTGTGGGCGCGCGCCTGCGCGCACTGCGCAAGGAGCGCGGAGCCACCCTGGGCGCGCTCTCCGAGGCGACCGGGATCTCGGTGAGCACCTTGTCCCGGCTGGAGTCCGGCGGCCGCAGGCCGAGCCTGGAGCTGCTGCTGCCGATCGCCCGCGCCCACCAGGTGCCGCTCGACGAGCTGGTGGGCGCGCCTCCGGTCGGAGACCCCCGGGTGCGGATGAAGCCGATCGAGCGGGAGGGGCGGACGTATCTGCCGCTGACCCGGCAGCCCGGCGGCCTCCAGGCGTACAAGGTGGTCTACCGGCGGAAGGGCAGGGACCCCGAGCCGCGTACGCACGAGGGCTACGAGTGGCTGTACGTCCTGTCGGGCAGGCTGCGGGTGGTGCTGGGTCCGCACGATCTGGAGATCGGCCCCGGCGAGGCGGCGGAGTTCGACACGCGGGTGCCGCACTGGTTCGGCCCGGCGGGGGAGGGGCCCGTGGAGGTCCTGAGTCTCTTCGGTCCCCAGGGGGAGCGGATGCACGTACGGGCCAGGCCGAAGTCGGGATGATGGTGCCGAAGCTGTTCCCATCGAGGCAAGCGACCGCTTAGTATGCGCCGAGCGCGGTAATGCCTACGGTGTTGTGGAGGAGCTCGGATGCAGGCATGGCGAGTGCACGAGAACGGCGAGCCGGGCGAGGTGATGCGCCTCGACGAGGTCGGCACACCCACGCCGGGCGAAGGGCAGCTCCTGCTGAAGGTGCGTGCCGCGAACATCAACTTCCCCGACGCCCTGCTCTGCCGCGGCCAGTACCAGGTACGGCCGCCCCTGCCCTTCACCCCGGGCGTCGAGATCTGCGGCGAGACGGAGGACGGCCGCCGCGTGATCGCCACCCCGGCGCTGCCGCACGGAGGTTTCGCCGAGTACGTCGTCGTCGACGCGGCCGGTGTGCTGCCCGCACCCGAACCGCTGGACGACGCCGAGGCGGCCGCCCTGCACATCGGCTGCCAGACGGGGTGGTTCGGGCTGCACCGCCGGGCGCACCTGAAGGCGGGGGAGACCCTGCTGGTGCACGCGGCGGCGGGCGGCGTCGGCAGCGCCGCCGTACAGCTCGGCAAGGCGGCCGGCGCCACCGTCATCGGTGTCGTCGGCGGCCCCGAGAAGGCCCGCACCGCCCGGGAGCTGGGCTGCGACCTCGTCATCGACCGGCGCGGCGAGGACATCGTCGCCAAGGTCAAGGAAGCCACCGGCGGGCGCGGCGCCGACGTCGTCTACGACCCGGTGGGCGGCGACGCGTACGCCAAGTCGGTGAAGTGCGTCGCCTTCGAGGGCCGCATCGTCGTGGTCGGCTTCGCGAGCGGCACGATCCCCTCACCGGGGCTCAACCACGCCCTGGTGAAGAACTACTCGATCGTCGGCCTGCACTGGGGCCTCTACAACACCATGGACCCGGCCGCGGTCCTCGCCTGTCACCAGGAGCTCACCCGGCTGGCCGCCGAGGGCGCCATCAGGCCCCTGGTCAGCGAGCGCGTGGCCATGAAGGACGCGGCGGACGCCGTCCAGCGCGTCGCGGACGGCACGACCACGGGACGCGTGGTCGTCGTACCGGAGGGGGCGAACCGATGACCGACGCAGCCGGAGTGCGAAGGCTGACCCAGGAGCTGCTCGCCGCGCACCCGCCGGCCACCACGGACCGTACGGACTTCCTCAAGGCCCGGTTCGACGCCGGACTCGCCTGGGTGCACTACCCCGTGGGCCTCGGCGGACTCGGCGTGCCCCGCTCCCTCCAGGCCGTCGTGGACGCGGAACTGGCGGCGGCCGGCGCGCCCGACAACGACCCGCGGCGCATCGGTATCGGCCTCGGCATGGCCGCGCCGACCATCCTGCGCTTCGGTACGGACGAGCAGAAGCAGAGCCTGCTGCGGCCCCTGTGGGTCGGGGAGGAGGTGTGGTGCCAGCTGTTCAGCGAGCCGGGCGCGGGCTCCGACCTCGCGGCGCTCGGCACGCGCGCGGTGCGCGACGGCGAGGACTGGGTCGTCGACGGGCAGAAGGTGTGGACGTCCAGCGCCCATGTGGCCCGCTGGGCGATCCTCATCGCCCGTACGGACCCGGACCTGCCCAAGCACCGGGGCATCACGTACTTCGTGTGCGACATGACCGATCCCGGGGTCGAGGTCAGGCCGCTGCGCCAGATCACCGGTGAGGCCGAGTTCAACGAGGTCTTCCTCACCGGCGTACGCATCCCCGACAGCCGGCGCCTCGGCGGTGTCGGCGAGGGCTGGAAGGTCGCGCAGACCACCCTCATGAACGAGCGCGTCTCGATCGGCGGCTCCCGCATCCCGCGCGAGGGCGGCATGATCGGCCCGGTCGCCAGGACCTGGCGCGAACGCCCCGAACTGCGCACCCACGACCTGCACCAGCGCCTGCTCGGCCTCTGGGTCGAGGCCGAGGTCGCCCGCCTCGCCGGCGAGCGGCTGCGCCAGCAGCTCGTCGCGGGCCAGCCGGGCCCCGAGGGCTCGGGCATGAAGCTGGCCTTCGCCCGCCTCAACCAGGAGATCAGCGGCCTGGAGGTGGAACTGCGCGGTGCGGAAGGGCTGCTGTACGACGACTGGACCATGCGCCGCCCCGAACTCGTCGACTTCACCGGCCGCGACGCCGGCTACCGCTACCTGCGCTCCAAGGGCAACAGCATCGAAGGCGGTACGAGCGAGGTGCTGCTCAACATCGTCGCGGAACGCGTACTCGGCCTGCCGTCCGAGCCGCGCAGCGACAAGGACATCGCCTGGAAGGACCTCTCCCGATGACAGCACGGACTGCTCAGCCCGACCTGCTGTACTCCGAGGCCGAGGACGACCTGCGCGCGGCCGTGCGCTCCCTCCTCGCCGACCGCTGCGACCACGCGGCCGTCCTCACCCGCGCGGAGTCGGACACGCCGTACGACCCGCGGCTGTGGGGATCGCTGGCCACCGGAATGGGCCTGGCGGGGCTCCTCGTGCCCGAGAAGTTCGGCGGCCAGGGCGCCACCCACCGCGAGGCCGCGGTGGTGCTGGAGGAACTGGGCCGCAGCGTCGCCCCGGTGCCGTATCTCACCGGGGCGGTCGTCGCAGCCGAGACCCTGCTGGGGTGCGACGCCGAGGACGGGGCGGTCGGGGAGCTCCTCGGCGCGCTCGCCGGCGGCGGCACGGTCGTGGCGCTCGCCGTCCCGCTGTCCGCCGCTCCCGGGAGCGGGCTTTCCGGCGCGGTACGGGCGGACGGTGACGGCTCGCTCAGCGGACGCGTCACCGGCGTCGCGGACGCGGCCGCCGCCGCGGTCCTGCTCGTACCGGCCGAGGACGGGCTGTACGCGGTGGAGACGGGGGCGCCCGGCGTCACCGTGGAGTCGCTGACCCCGCTCGACCTGACCAGGCCGCTCGCCACCGTCACCCTCGACGGGGCCCGCGGCCGCCGGCTCGCCGGCTCGGCCGAGGCTCCGGTGCGGCGCGGACTGCTCGCGGGGGCCGGGCTGCTCGCCTCCGAGCAGCTGGGGCTCGCCGAGTGGTGCCTGGAGGAGGTGGTCCGTTACACGCGCGACCGCAAGCAGTTCAACCGCCCGGTCGGTTCCTTCCAGGCGCTCAAGCACCGCATGGCGCAGCTGTGGCTGGAAGTCGTCTCGGCGCGGGCGGCCGCCCGCAACGCCGCCGACGCCCTGGCCACCGGCAGCGCGGACGCGCCCCTCGCGGTGGCGGTCGCGCAGACGTACTGCTCCCGGGTCGCGGTGCACGCGGCCGAGGAGTGCGTACAGCTGCACGGCGGCATCGGCATGACCTGGGAGCACCCCGCGCATCTCTACCTCAAGCGGGCCAAGGCGGACTCGATCGCGCTGGGTGCGCCCGGCCGGCACACGGAGGCGGTGGCGCGGCTCGTCGGTCTGCCCGCGCCCGAGTAGCACGGGTCCCGCGCTGGAGCGGTGCGGGACCCTGCCTGCCCCGGTAAGGGGCAGTGGAGCACGCACCCCTTTACATACGGTTTAATTGCGACCGGTTCGCAATAACAGTTGATCTTTATTAGGGGTGTGGAGAGCCATGCTGTCCCGATCGATACGTGGGGCGGCCGCCGCGACGCTGGCCGGAACACTGGCCTTCACCGCGGCGGCCTGCTCGAAGCCGGGCGCGTCCGGGACCGGATCCGGATCCGGCGGTTCCAAGGACTCCGCGGTCGTCGGCATCGCGTACGAGCCCGAGACGCTCAGCCCACTCCTCGGCTACGGCAAGGACGGCAACTCCAAGATCTTCGACGGGCTGCTCACCTTCGACGACGAGATGAAGCTCCAGCCGGCGCTCGCCGCCGAGCTGCCCGAAGTCACCGACGACGGCCGTACGTACACGTACACCCTGCGCCAGGGCGTGAAGTTCAGCGACGGCAAGCCCTTCACGTCGAAGGACGTGGTCTTCACCTACGAGACCATCCTCGACGAGAAGACCAACAACGCCTCCAAGACCGAACTCGACGCGGTCGAGGACGTCCGGGCCGACGGTGACCACAAGGTCGTCTTCACGCTCAAGTACCCGTACGCGCCGTTCGCCGAGCGCACCGTCCTTCCGATCGCTCCCGAGCACGTCGCGGGCGAGCAGGACGTCAACAGCGGCTCCTTCACGACGAAGCCGGTCGGCACGGGACCGTACGTCCTCACCAGCTGGTCCAAGGGCGAGAAGCTCAGCTTCAAGGCCAACCCCGGCTACTGGGGCGGCGCGCCGAAGGTGAAGAAGTTCACCATGGCGATCATCAAGGACGACGACGTGCGCGCCACGCGGCTGCGCACCGGCGACCTCGACGGTGCCATCCTGCCGCCCAACCTCGCCAAGACCTTCAAGGACGAGGCCGGCAGGACGACGTACGCCGCCAAGTCCTTCGACTACCGCACCGTGACCCTGCCGACCCACAACGAGGTCACGGGCGACACCGGCGTACGGCGCGCCCTCGACGTGGCCGTCGACCGCCAGGCCATGGTCGACAAGATCCTCGAAGGCGCGGGCAAGCCGGCCTACGGTCCCGTCCCGACGGACAGCCCCTGGTTCGCCAAGGGCACCGAGCGCGTCCACGACCTCGCGAAGGCGAAGAAGATCCTCGACGAAGCGGGCTGGAAGCCCGGCGCCGACGGCATCCGCGTCAAGGACGGCGTACGCGCCGAGTTCCCGCTCTGGTACCTCTCCGGCGACAAGCTCCGCCAGGACCACGCCCTCGCCTACGCGTCCGACGCGAAGAAGGCCGGCATCGACATCAGGACCCAGGCCGGCACCTGGGAGGTCATCATGCCGCGCATGAAGCACGACGCGGTGCTCGCGGGCGGCGGTTCGCCCGGCGACCCCGACTTCGACCAGTACACGCTCCTCCGGTCCTCGCTGGCGGGCGACGCCTTCAACAACATGGCGTGGTACGACAACCCGGCCGTCGACAAGGCGCTCAAGGACGGACGCGAGAGCGGTGAGAAGGCCGACCGCAAGGCCGCGTACGACACCGTCCAGCGCGAGCTCGTGAAGAACCCCGGCTACACCTTCCTCACCCACATCGACCACCTGTACGTCGTCGACGAAAAGTGGTCCGGGCTGACGACGCAGATCGAGCCGCACGACCACGGCCTGGCCTCCGGACCGTGGTGGAACGTCGAGGACTGGACGCCGAAGAAGTGATGCACCTGAGCCGGAAGCTCCCCTGGGGGC
Organism: Streptomyces enissocaesilis; assembly: GCF_039533765.1. NCBI lineage: Bacteria > Bacillati > Actinomycetota > Actinomycetes > Kitasatosporales > Streptomycetaceae > Streptomyces > Streptomyces enissocaesilis. The sequence continues at coordinate 21,198 of NZ_BAAAUD010000021.1, forward strand.
CGATGGCGAGGATGGCGGGGCGACGCCTCCTGTTCGCCGCCCCCGTCCTGCTGGTGGTGACCTTCGGCGTCTTCGCCGTCGCCGCCGCCTCGCCCTTCGACCCCGTCAAGGCCTACGCGGGCACCGCGGGCCTCACCGCCTCGCAGGAGAACCTCGACCAGCTCCGCGCCAACCTCGGCGTCGACCAGCCGCTCGTCGAACGATGGTGGCACTGGCTGACCTCGGCGGTCACCGGGGACCTCGGCGACTCCAGCGTGATGCGCCAGCCCGTCACCGACGTCATCGCCGAACGCCTCGGCTGGTCGGTACTGCTCGCCGTCACCGCGTTCCTCGTCGCGATCCTGCTCGGCACGTCGCTGGGCGTGCTGGCCGCGCGCCGGCAGGGCGGCTGGCTGGACCGGGCCGTCAGCTCGGCGGCGTACACCCTGGAAGCGGCGCCCGCCTTCTGGCTGGGCCTGCTCGCCATGTGGTTCTTCGCGCTCAGGCTGGGAGTGCTGCCGGCCGGCGGTCTGACCGACACCGGCAGCGACGTGGTCACCTTCGGGCAGGTCGCCACGCACCTGGTGCTGCCGGCGGCTGTTCTCGGTGTTTCGCAGCTTCCCTGGTTCTTCCTCTACGTACGCCAGGGTGTCGCCGACGCGCTGGAGGAGGATCCGGTGCGCGGCGCCCGCGCGCGCGGGCTGAACGAACGTACCGTGCTGCTCGGACACGCCCTGCGCTCCGGGATGCTGCCGACGCTCACCCTCATCGGCTCGCGCGTGCCCGAACTCATCACCGGTGCGCTGCTCGTCGAGACGGTCTTCAGCTGGCCGGGCATCGCGGCGGCGACCGTGCAGGCGGCGACCTCGGTGGACTTCCCGCTGCTGGCGGCGCTGACGGTGCTCGCCACGGCGGCGGTCCTGGCCGGGAACCTGCTGTCCGACCTGCTGTACGGACTCGCGGACCCGAGGGTGGGCTTCGATGGCTGAACTCGCTTCCGGGCCCGTCCCCGGGCCCGTCCCCGGGCCCGTCCCCGAGCCCGCGGTGTGGCGCTCGCACGGGCGCACCCGCCGCTCGACGCGCACGGTCCGCGTCCGCGCCTCCGTCGTGATCGTGGTGGCGGTGGTGCTCGCCGTTCTCGTCGTACCGCCGCTGGCCGACCTCGACCAGCAGGCCGTCGACTTGTCGATGAAGCTCCAGCCGCCGTCCCTGGCCCACCCGTTCGGGACGGACGACGTCGGGCGCGACCTGCTGCTGCGCTGCGTGTACGGGCTGCGCGTCTCCCTCATGGTCGGCCTGGTCGCGGCGCTCGTCGCCACGTTCATCGGTACGGCGGTGGGTGCGGCGGCAGCGGCGTTCGGCGGCTGGACGGACCGTGTGGTGATGCGGCTCGTCGACACCTTCTCGTCCATCCCGCACCTGCTGCTGGGCATCTTCATCGTCGCGATGTTCCGGCCGGGGGTGTGGCCGGTGATCGTGTCGGTTGCCCTGACGCACTGGCTGTCCACGGCCCGCATCGTCCGCTCCGAGGTGCTCTCGCTGCGCTCGCGCCCGTACATCGACGCGGCGGTCTCGGGCGGCGCGTCGCGGTGGCGGGTCGCGGTGCGCCATCTGCTGCCGGGCGTACTGCCGCAGGCGGGGCTCGCGGCGGTCCTGATGGTCCCGCACGCGATGTGGCACGAGTCGGCGCTCTCGTTCCTGGGCCTCGGCCTGCCGACGCACCAGGCGAGCCTGGGCAACCTGGTCCAGTCGGCCCGCAGCTCGCTGCTGGCCGGTGACTGGTGGCCGACGCTCTTCCCCGGTCTCCTCCTGATCATCCCGACCCTCGCCATCGCGGGCCTGGCCGGCTCCTGGCGGGAACGGATCAACCCGCGTCGCCGATCGGAGCTGATGCTGTGACACCGCCCCAGGACGCGAAGCCGGTTCCCGCGGCCGCGCAGACCCCGGCCGCGGCCGGCCCGCACGACGCAGAAGCGGTTTCGGAGCGTTCCCTCGTGACATCCCCGTCCGTTCCGGGGAACGTTCATCACGCTGTTCCGGGGAACGTTCACGAACCTGTTCCGGGGAACGTTCGCAACGCGGCCCGTTCCGCGTCGGACGCCGACACGGGAAGCGACGCGAAGGCGGACCGTCCCGCGCACCGCCGGACGCCCCTGCTGTCCGTGCGGGGGCTCTCCGTACGGTTCCGGATGCGTGGAGGGCGGCACATCGCCGCCGTCGCCGACGCCGACTTCGACCTCGCGCAGGGGGAGTGCCTGGCCCTCGTCGGGGAGAGCGGCTGCGGGAAGTCCGTGCTCGCCTCCGCGCTGCTCGGACTGCTCCCCGGCAACGCCCAGACGGCGGGATCCGCGCTCCTGGGAGACGTCGATCTGCTCACCGCCGACGAACGCACCCTGGCGCGTACGGTGCGGGGACGCCGTGTCGGACTCGTACCGCAGAGTCCCGCCGCCCACCTCACGCCCGTGCGGACCGTCGGAGCGCAGCTCGAAGAGACGCTGCGCGAGCTGACCGGCACGCGGAAGCAGGACGTGCGCGAGGCGGCCCGCGCGGCGGCCGAGCGGGCCGCGTTCCCGGTGGACCACCTCGACCGCTACCCGCACGAACTGTCCGGCGGACTCGCGCAGCGCGCCGCGACCGCCCTCGCACTCGTCGGCGACGCGCCCCTGCTGCTCGCGGACGAGCCGACCACCGGCCTCGACCGCGACCTCGTCGACCGCACCGTCGACGAGCTCCGCCGGCACGTCGACGACGGCCACGCGCTGCTGATGATCACCCATGACCTCGCGGCCGCCGAACGCGTCGCGGACCGCGTCGCCGTGATGTACGCGGGACGCATCGTGGAACTCGCCGACGCCACGCGCTTCTTCCGGGGAACGGGCCCCCGGCACCCGTACGCCCGGGGCCTGCTGAACGCCCTTCCGGAGCGCGCGTTCGCGCCGATCCCCGGCATGCCGCCCGAGCTCGGAGACCTGCCTGCGGGGTGCGCCTTCGCCGCCCGCTGCGCGTACGCCACCGAGTCCTGCGCCCTGCGGCCGGACTTCGCGGACGGCGTCGCCTGCCACCACCCGCCGGCCCAGGAGAGCGCACGTGCTTGAACTCGAAGCGATCACCGCCGGTTACGAACGCGGCAAGCCCGTCGTGCGGGACGCGCACCTCACCGTCGGACCCGGCGAAGCGGTCGGCCTGCTCGGGCCGAGCGGCTGCGGCAAGTCGACGCTCGCCCGGGTCGCCGCCCTGCTCCACCGCCCCGACACCGGCACCGTCACCCTCGACGGCCGCACGGTCACCGGCTGGCGCCACCGCGCCCCGCGCGAACAGCGCACGGCGATCGGCGTGGTCTTCCAGCAGCCCCGGCTGTCCGCCGACCCCCGCCTGCGCCTGCGCGACCTGATCGCGGAACCACTGCGCGCCACCGGGCGGCGCGACGAAGCGGCCACCGCCGTCGGTGAGCTGGCCCGGGTCGTGGGGCTCGGCGACGACCTCCTCACCCGGCGCCCGCACGAGGTGAGCGACGGCCAGCTGCAACGCGCCTGTCTGGCCCGCGCCCTGGTGCTGCGCCCGCGCTGGCTGGTCTGCGACGAGATGACGGCGATGCTGGACGCGTCGACGACGGCGGCCCTGGTCGCGGTGGTCGAGCAGTACCGGCGCGAACACGGCGCCGGCCTGCTGGCCGTCGGCCACGACCGTGTCCTCCTGGAGCGCTGGTGCGACCGCACGGTCCGTTGGGAGGACGTCGCCGCGGCGGTCTGAACCGGGGGCGACGATCGTCCGAACTCCTGTGGTGGGCCTGCCCATTGAGGCGGTACGGGGCGGATACTCGACGGAGTCACCGACGCCCCGTACACCTCCGGAGGCACCATGGCCGTCAGCGCGCCCACCCGCCGCAGAGCCGTCACCACTCTCACCGCCGCCCTCGCGGGAGCCGTCGCCGTTCCCTCGTACGCCCGGGCGGCCGAGCGGAAGCCAGGCCACAGCCCCCTGCGCCGCGCGCACGCGCACAACGACTACGAGCACCCGCGCCCCCTCCTGGACGCCCTCTCCCACGGCTTCACGAGCGTGGAGGCGGACATCCACCTCGTCGACGGACAGCTCCTCGTCGCCCACGACCCGGCCGGCCTCGATCCGTCGCGCACCCTGGAATCGCTCTACCTGGCCCCCCTGGCGGCCAGGGTCGGGGCCGACCACGGTTCCGTGCACCGCGGATACCGCCGTCCCGTGCAGCTGCTGATCGACATCAAGACCGACGGCGCCGCCACCTATCCCGAACTCCACCGCCAACTGCGCCGGTACCGCCGGATGCTGAGCACGTACGCGTACGGTCGCGTCCGCCCCGGCGCGGTGACCCCCGTCATCTCCGGCCACCGCGCCGCCCGCGCCCCGATGGAGGCGCAGCGCGTGCGCCACGCCTTCTACGACGGACGTCTCGACGACCTGGCCGGCCCCGGCGCCGCGAATCCGGCCCCCGCCTCCTTCATCCCCCTGATCAGCGGCAACTGGACGCACAGCTTCACCTGGCAGGGCGACGGCCCGTTCCCCGCCGCCGAACGCGCGAAGCTGCACGCCGTCGTCTCCACCGCCCACCGGCGCGGGCAGCGCGTCCGCTTCTGGGCCACGCCCGACCTGCCGGGGCCGGCGCGGGACGCAGTCTGGACCGAACTCCTCGCCGCCGACGTGGACCACGTCAACACCGACGACCTCGCGGGCCTGGAGCGTTTCCTTCGTACGTACGACCGTACGCGCGGCGCGTAGTCGGCCGTCACCGCCAGTCAACACCCGTACGGCGGACATGTCTTCCGCCCGAATGGACCCTCCGCTACGCCAGACTGACGGCCGAATGCCGCAATCCAGGCGCGGCGGAGGAGGTTGACCATGGCCATTTCGATCTCGTTGGTGCTGCTTCTGCTGATTCTCGCGGTGATCTTCCTGCGCAACGGGGGGCTGAAGGTCTCGCACGCGCTGGTCTGCGTGCTGCTCGGCTTCTTCCTGGCCGGTACGAGCATGGGGCCGACCATCCAGAACGGGGTCGCCGCCACCGCCGAAGTGGTCGGCGGCCTCAGGCCCTGACCACCGCCCACGCGTACGCCCGTCCCACCCCGCTCACGCCTTGACCGCGCCGACGACCAGGTACGAGGCGTAACACCGGTGCAGGGCGTCGTCAGGACCGGGCCCGCCCCGAACGCGGCGCCGGATGACGCCTGCCGACGCGAGACTCCTGGGCCCGCTCAGTACAGGCCGACGCGTCGTGCGGTGTCCTCGCCGTGCTGCATACGCCGGTGGGCGTCTTCGCCCAGGGCCGTCATCACGCCCGCGACGACGGTCTCCAGGACGGCGAGCGTGGGCACGAGGCTGTCGTAGGGGGAGGGGGCGGCCACCTGGCTGGGCAGGACCACCTCGGCATGCGTGGCGGCGGGGGAGAGCCAGGTGTCGGTGAACAGGATCACCTTTCCGCCGTGTTCCTGGACGAGCCCGGCCATGACGGCCTTGTCCTGTTCGTACCGGCGGTAGTCGAAGACGACCAGGACATCGCGGCGGGTGAGCGCGGCGAGCACCGCCGTGCGCTCGACGTCACGGTCGGGCAGGAACCGCACGTCGTCGCGCAACTGCATCAGGTGCAGGCCCAGATACCGGGCGAGCAGGTGGGTGAAGCGGCCGCCGGCCAGGGTGATGCGGCGCTTGCCGTCGGACAACAGCCGTACGGCGTGCTCCAGATCGTGCGGGGGCAGTTCCGCGAGCGTCCTGGCCACCGCGGTGGTGAACACCTCGCTGCCGCGCCGGAGCAGTGCGGAGTCGGTGCAGTCGCCTTCCTGGACGTGGCTGTAGCCGGTGGACTCGTACAGGGAAAGCGGCGAGGCGTTGCGCTCGTCGAGCTCTTCGCGCAGCGCGGCCTGCAAGCCCGGGAAGCCCCGGTAGCCGAGGCGGTTGACGAAGCGGATGACGGTGGGCGCGCTCACGCCGGCCCGTTCGGCCAGAACGGCGATGGTCTCGAACCCGGCTGCGGGATAGCCGGCCAGGAGCACCCGGCCGACCTTGCGTTCGGCCGGACTGAGCTCGCCCAGCTTGCGCCGGATCTCGTCGGCGAGAGCGCCAGAGGCCATGGGGCTTTTCCCTTCGGGGTGGTTCGGGGCCCGGGGCGGGTGGACAGCGAGCCTATTGTCCGCCCACGGGCTCCGGGCCCGCCGGGCGGGCCGGTCCGCACACCCCTTGTCGTTGCTGGTTGCTGGTTGCTGGTTGCTATTGCGGTGCGACGGCGATGCGGAGTTCCGTCAGCGTACGAGCGGTGACACCGTCGTCGGTCCAGGAGGTGAAGCCCGGCTGCTTGGCGAAGGTGACCGTGAACCGCGGCCCGTCCTCGAACGTCGTGGCCCGCGCGGTGCGCTGGGCTCCGGTGGCCGCCAGGGCGCGCGCGGTGTTCAGGAAGGAGTACGGGACTCCTGCCGGGTTGGCCGCGGAGAAGAAGACGTCGGTGTTGGCGGGCACCGGCGTGGCGGCGCCGGGCGCGAAGGGGCGTTTGCCCGCGGCGGGCAGGGTGCGCCAGCGGCGGGGATCGTAACGGTCGCCGTCGGTGAGGAAGCTGTAGCGGGCGCCGCTCAGCGACCACCCCCTGGCGCTGGTGGTGACGCGGGCCCGGCGCAGGTCGAAAACGCCCACGCCCCGGGGGCCGAGGACGCGCAGCCGTTCGTCCGCGTGACCTGGACGGTCGACGACCAGTGCGGTGTTCTCCTCCAGCGCGTAGACCCGGTCGTGCCCGGTGTCGGCCGCGAGCCGCAGCGCGCGGCCCTCGCGCCCGTACGCGCCCGTGTGGGTGTCGATCAGGCCCGATCCGAGGAATCCGAAGCCGCCTTCGGGCAGGTGCCCCAGGCGCGTGGGGTCGTCGAAATAGCCGGGGCCGCTGCCATCGCGCAGCCCCTGGTACGACTCGCCGCCGGTGACCATGTCGGCTCCTGCCATGATCTGGGCCCCGGCGCTCGATCCGGCCACGACGGCGCCGCCGGCGAGCTTGGCGCGGATGGCGGCCAGCACCTTGGAGTCGGTGTGGGCCGCCCCGTGCAGCAGGGTGGTGATGTAGCGGTACTGGTCGCCGCCACCGAAGAAGAACCCGGTCATCGAGTCGATCTGGCGCACCACCTCGTCGGAGTCGGCGTTGGGGATGTGGTCGAGGTCGACCGGGATCCACTGGGCGTCGGCGGCGCCGTGCCGCTCGAACAGGCCGGCGTAGTAGTCCCCGTTGCACTCGGAGTTGCCGCATGTGCCGGGATCGTCCGCGTCGGGGTCCTGGCTCGCGGGGACCGAGGCGGCGGTGATCACACCGATCCGGGCCCGGGCGCCGCCCGCCCGGCCGATGATCTCGCCGTAGACCTGGGCGTTGTCGGCCTTGAGCCCGCCGCCGATCAGGACGAGTGAGCCGCCGTCGCGGTGTGTCTGCGAGGGGGCGGCCCCGGACTGGGAGGACAGGGCCAGGGTGAGCAGGACGGCCGTACCTCCTGCGAGAGCGGCGCGGCGTGACGCGTACGGGATGCGCATGTGGTGCCTCCGGGGAACGGCCGGAAGGGATCGGCTGGAAGGGATCGGCCGCAGCGGTTCGGCCGCAGGGAACGGCCGCAGCGGATCGGAGCGGGCAGGCCGGTGTCAGCCGTTTCGGGAGTCGCCCAGGGTGGCGACGAGGGACGCGAGCAGGGCGATGCGGCTGGGCACGGTGGCGGTGTCCAGCCACTCCTCGGGGGTGTGGTCCGCTCCGCCGACAGGCCCCAGCCCGTCCAGGGTCGGTACGCCCGCGCCGGCGATGATGTTGGCGTCACCCACCCCACCCGTGGCCACCGCCCCCAGCGGTATGCCCAGTTCGGCGGCCAGAGCGCGTGCGTGGGCCAGGACGTGGTGCGAGGCCACGGTGTCCTCCATCGGCGGGCACAGGTCCAGCCGTTCCACCTCGACGCCGGTACCCGGCACGGCGGGCCGCGCGGCGGCCTCCTCGATGGCCTTCCAGGCCCGTACGATGCCCGACGCCGTGACCGAGCGGACCTCGACCCGCAGTTCCGCCTCCGGGCAGACGATGTTGGTGCGGGTGCCCGCCCGTACCACTCCGACGTTGACGGTCACCCCGTCCCAGCGTCCGTTCAGCGCCTGCAACTCCACCACCAGGTGGGCCGCGGTCAGCGCCGCGTTGGCACCCCGTTCGGGCTCGATGCCGGAGTGGGCGGCGCGGCCGGTGACGGTCAGCAGGAAGTCGGCGACACCCTTGCGGGCGATCACCAGGTCGCCGTTCTCGCGTGCGCACTCCAGGGCGAGCGCGTAGTGCGCACCCCGGGCCGCGCGCTCGGTGACCGCGCGACTGGCGGGAGAGCCGATCTCTTCGTCCGGAGTGGCGAGGAAGACCAGCTCCCCGTACTCCTCCACACCCGTCTCCGCGAGGATCTCCAGCGCGGTCAGCCCGGCCAGCAGGCCCCCCTTGTCGTCACTGACACCGGGGCCGTGGGCGAGGGATCCCCGGACGGCGAAGGGGCGTTCGGCGGCGGTGCCGTCCTGGAAGACGGTGTCCATGTGAGCGACGAGCAGGATCCGGCGTCCGCCCGCGCCGGCCGACAGCCTGCCGGTCTTCCGGGCGACCAGTACGTCTCCGGTCTGCCTCCCGTCGGCCGTGCGCGCCGGGGTGACGCGTTCCACGGTGAAGCCGATGGCGGCCAGCCGGGCGGCTGTCCAGTCGGCGACCCGGTTCACTCCGGAGGGACTGTACGAACCGGAGTCGACGGCGACGAGCTCGGCCAGGTCCGACAGGAAGCGGCCGAGCCGTTCCTCGGCGTAAGGCAGCAGTGCGACGGCGCGCGGCCGCTGCCGCGAGGGGGCGGTCACAGGACCTTCGACAGGAAGGCGCGGGTGCGCTCGTGCCGCGGCTCGACCAGCACCTGCCGGGGATCTCCGGCCTCGACGACCACACCGTCGTCCATGAAGACCGCGGTGTCGCCCACCTCACGGGCGAAGCCGGTCTCGTGCGTGACGACGACCATCGTCATGCCGTCGGCGGCCAGTTGCCTCATCACGTCCAGGACGTCACCGACCAGTTCCGGGTCGAGCGCGGAGGTCGGCTCGTCGAAGAGCATGAGCTTCGGCTTCATCGCGAGGGCGCGGGCGATGGCGACGCGCTGCTGCTGGCCGCCCGAGAGCTGTGCCGGGTAATGGCCGGCCCGGTCGCCCAGCCCCACTCGGCCGAGGAGGCGCAGGGCGTCCGCGCGGGCCGCTGCCGGTGTGGCGCCGCCGACCCTGACCGGTGCCTCCATGACGTTCTGCACCGCCGTCATGTGCGGGAAGAGGTTGAAGCGCTGGAAGACCATGCCGATGTCGCGTCGGCGCTCGGCGACTTCCCTCTCCCGCAGTTCGTGCAGTTGGGTGCCGCGCTGCCGGTAGCCGACGAGTTCGCCGTCGACCGAGAGCCTGCCGCCGTCGATCTTCTCCAGGTGGTTGATGCAGCGCAGGAAGGTGGACTTGCCCGAACCGGACGGGCCCAGCAGACAGCACACCTGGCCGCGCTCCACGGTCAGGTCGATGCCCTTGAGGACCTCGAGCTTCCCGAAGCGCTTGCGCAGGCCCTGGGCATGCACCATGGGGGCGCTCAACGGCCCTTCTCCTTCGTGTTCGTGCCGGCGTCCTCGGCCGTACGGGCCGAACCGGTCGTGCGGGGCAGAGCACCCGCGAGCAGGCGGCGGAGCGGCGACGCATGACCACTACGTGCGGCACCGCGTCCGTAGCGGCGCTCCAGCCAGGCCTGCGGAACGCTCAGCAGGCTGACCAGGGCCAGGTACCAGAGCGAGGCGACGACGAGCATGGGAATGACCTGGTAGTTCTGCGCGTACACGTCCTGGATGTTCGACATCAGGTCGTGCGCGGCGATCACCGAGACCAGTGCCGTCATCTTCAGCATGTTGATCGTCTCGTTGCCCATCGGCGGGATGATCACCCGCATGGCCTGGGGAAGCACGACCCGGCGCATCGTCAGCGCCGGGCGCATGCCGAGCGAGTGCGCGGCCTCGGCCTGGCCGGTGTCGACGGACTGGATGCCGGCCCGGACGATCTCGGACGCGTACGCCGCCTCGTTCAGACCGAGCGCGAGCAGCGCGGCGACGGTGGGAGTGAGCAGGGAGTTGGTCTCGGCCCGGAAGAACGTGATGTCGGTGAACGGGATGCCGATCAGCACGCTCTGGTAGAGGGCACCCGCGTAACCCCAGAAGATGATCTGGACCAGAAGCGGCGTTCCCCGGAACGCCCAGACGAACAGCGACGACAGGCCGTAGAGCACCGGGTTGGAGGACAGGCGCATCACCGCGAGGAGTGTCCCCAGGGCGAGGCCCAGGGCCATGGCCGCGGCTGTCAGCCACAGCGTGGTGGCCAGCCCTTCGAAGATCAGGCCGGCGAAGAGATAGGTGCCGATGATGTCCCAGTGCAGGTTCTCGTTCTTGGCCAGGGAGCCGATCAGCCCGGTCAGCGAAAGGACCGAGGCGAGAGCGGCGATCCACCGGCCGTAGTGGCGTACGGGAACGACCGTGAGTTCGCCGCCGGCCGGTGCGCTGTTCCTGTGCGGAGTGTTCGCGGTTGCTGTGGTGGTGGTCATCTCTGGTCGACCGCCGCGTTCCTGGTGGCTTCCTGGACGGCGATGGAGGCGACGCCGTACTTCTCGAAGATCTTGGCGGCGGTGCCGTCGTCGATCAGGGACTGCAACGCCTTCTGGACGGCATCGGTGAGGCCGGGCAGCTTCTTGGACACGGCGATGCCATTGGGCGAGGCGTTGTAACCGCCGGTCGCGGCCGGGTCGTCGACGACCTCGAACGCCTTGCCGCCGTCAGCGGTCTTGGCGGTCCACCCTGCCGCCGGCTTGGTCAGCACCTGCGCCGCCACCTTCTTCGCGCGCAGGGCGAGCTGGGCGTCGGAGTCCTTCGGGAAGGTCTGGATTGCGATCTCGTCCCGGCCCGCCTTCTCACAGGCCCCCTGGTGGCTCTTGAGGAGGTCCAGCTGGTTCGTGGCGGCCTGTACCCCGACCTTCTTGCCGCACAGGTCGTCCAGGGTGGTGATCTTCTCCGGGTTGCCCCTGGGGACCATGATCCCGGAGCCGGAGACCGAGTAGTCGACGAAGTCGACGACCTTCTGCCGCTCCTTGTTGTCGGTCATGGCGGACATCGCCGCGTCGAACTTGCCGGCCTGGATCGCGGGCACGATGCCGTCGAACTTCTGCGGGGTGAAGACGAACTCCACTCCCAGGCGTGCGCCCAGTGCCTGCCCCAGGTCGTAGTCCAGACCGGTCAGTTCGCTCTCCCCCTCCTTGACGAACATCTCGAAGGGCGGGTACGGGACGTCGGTCGCCACTCGCACGGTGCCGGACTTCTTCACGGTGTCCGGAAGCGTGTCGTACAGCTCCGGATCCTTCTCGATGTCCACACCGGCGACCTCGGTGTCCGCCGGCATTCCGGCGGCGGTGTCGTCGCCGCCGCATGCCGAGAGCGTCACCAGGGCCGCCGCCGTCAGTGCGGCGGCCGTCGCGCGTCGGGGCAGGCAGATGTACTTCACGGTCGTTCCCTCCCGGAGGACTTCAGCCGGCGGATGCATCCACTGCCGGCTCGCCCCAGAAGTTACACACAGGGCAAGGGGATGGCTAGATGTAATGCCCATTACGTATGAGTAACGTGCTCGTCCTGGTCGTCACCTGGTGCACGGGCCGTAGATTCCGCCGGAAAATAGCTGATGACCAAGGGAGCGTTTCCCGAGGTCTGCGTTACACCTAGCGCTGCCGCTCGGTCATATGTACTTTCCATCTCGGTCGACTCAGGCCCCCTTGGCGTCGCGTTCCGCGACTCTCCATGGCTTCCAGGAGGACTCCGTGCGTTCCCACTCCGACACGCCCGCGCCGAGCCGGCGCCCCGCGCTGCGTTTCGCGACCTGCCTGGCCGCCGCCCTGGGGCTCCTGGCTCCCGCTCTCGTGGTCGGCGAGCCCGCCCACGCCGCGGCGAAGCGCATCCGCCTCGGCAATTCCACGGACGTCAGCCGCGGCAACTGGTCGGGTCCGGCCCACACGATGAACGGCGCCGGCGCCGTCGTGCCCGCCACCATGTCCAGGGCGATCGACGCCATTCGCGGCGGCGCCGGCACCCTGGACGTCGTCGTCCTCGCGGGATCGTCACCGACATCGGGAAGCGCCACGCCGGAGTGCGACGCGATCACCCGCCTCGCCGGCGTCAACTCCTGTACGACCTGGACGCTGACCACCCGTAACGACGGCAACAACAGCGCCGCCAACACCGACATCCGCAACGCGGAGTTCGTCTACTTCGCCGGCGGCGACCAGTGCGACTACGCCGACTGGAAGGGCACCGCCCTCCAGTCCTCCGTACGGTCCGTGGTCGCCAAGGGCGGCGGCTCCGGCGGTGGCAGCGCGGGCCACCACGTCAACAGCCCGATCGTCTACGACGCCTGCGACGGCAGCGTCACCTCGGACGAAGCCCTCCACGACCCGTACGACCCGGCGATCACCTTCACCACCGGCATGTTCGCCTGGCCCCACTACGCCGACACGGTCAACGACTCCCACTTCGTCACCCGCGACCGCATGGGCCGCACCATGGCCTTCGTCGCCCGCGCGATCGAGGACGGCCTCACCACCGACGGCGCCGCGTGGGGCGTCGGCGTCGAGGAGGGCGGCGGCTCCCTGTTCATCGACCGCGACGGCCTGGCCACCGTGACCGGTGCCGACGCCTACGTCGTGCTGGGAGACCACCGCCCCGAACGGGCCGACCCCGGCCGGCCCCTGACGTACTACGACTACAAGATCTGGCGCCTGCGCCCCGGCCGGACCTTCGACTTCAAGAACCGTCCCGCCTGCGGCTACTACCTCCGCAGTGTCGTCAACGGCGTCGCTGACAGAGGTCTTTACGACGGAACTCCGGTGACCGGCTGCACGACGGGTGGCGTGCCCACCGAGTCCTGAGCCCCGGCCGGGGCGGCGGCGCTGTCCGGACGCCCTCTACGGCGTGCCGGCCGGCGCCGCGCCGCGTTCCGGTCCGGTCCTGCGGCTGAGCGCCCCCGGCCACCAGGCGGTGCGGCCGATGTCGCGGACCAGGGCCGGAACGAGCAGGGAGCGGACGACGAGGGTGTCGAGCAGGACGCCGAAGGCGACGATGAAGGCGATCTGCAGCAGGAAGGCCAGGGGGATGACACCGAGCGCGGCGAAGGTGGCCGCGAGGACGACGCCCGCGGAGGTGATGACGCCACCGGTGGCGGTCAGTCCGCGCAGAACGCCTTCCCGGGTGCCGTGCCGCAGTGATTCCTCGCGGACCCGGGACATCAGGAAGATGTTGTAGTCCACGCCCAGGGCCACCAGGAACACGAACCCGTACAGCGGAACGGACGAGTCGGTGCCGCTGAAGCCGAGCAGGTGCTGGAAGACCAGTGAGGAGACACCCAGAGTGGCGAGGAAGTTCAGGGCCACCGTCGCGACGAGCAGGACGGGCATCAGCAGCGAGCGCAGCAGGCCGACCAGGATGACCAGGATGATCGCGAGCACCACCGGCACGATGAGGGAGCGGTCGTGCTCCGCCGTGCGCTGGGTGTCGTACTGCTGAGCGGTGTAGCCGCCGACCAGGGCGTCGGCGTCCGGTACGGCGCGCACGGCGTCGCGCAGCCGCGCCACGGTCTCCTTGGCGGCGTCGGTGTCCGCCGCGTCCGCGAGGACGGCGTCGATGCGCACCCTGCCGTCGACGACGAGCGGCTCGCCGCCTCCCGGGCGCCCGGAGGCCGTCGCCGGGGCGGCCGATGCCACCCCCTCGGTGCCTTCGACGGCGGCCGTCACCTGCCGCAGGGCCCCGGCCTCGGCGATGACGACGGCCGGGTTCCCGGATCCGCCGGGGAAGTGCTTGCCCAGCGTCTCCTGGGCGGCGACGGACGGGGCGTCGTTGACGAAGATCTCGTCCAGGGGCACGCCCTTGGAGTTCAGGGTCGGGGCGAAGGCGGCGCAGGCGAGCAGGGCCGCGAGGGTGACCGCCCACACCTTGCGGGGCGCGCGGTCCACCAGGGCCGCGATCCGCGTCCAGACGCCGTGACCGCCGCTCCCGTCCCCGGCGGGCCGGGGTTTCGCCGGCCAGTAGGCGGCGCGGCCGAGGACCACCAGGGCGGCGGGCAGGAACGTCAGGGCGCTCAGCACGGCGCAGACGATGCCGATCGCGCCGACCGGCCCCAGGGCCCGGTTGTTCGTCAGGTCGCTCAGGAGCAGGGCGAGCAGGCCGAGCGCGACGGTGGCGGCGCTCGCCGTGATCGGACCGAAGGACTGCCTCAGCGCGGCGCGCATGGCCGCGATCCGGTCGGCGCCCGCGGCCAGTTCCTCACGGAAGCGGGCGGTGAGCAGCAGCGCGTAGTCGGTGGCGGCGCCGATCACGAGGATCGACAGGATGCCCTGCACCTGGCCGTCCACCCGGACTACGTCGTGGTCGGCGAGGACGTACACGACAGCGCACGCCAGGCCCAGCGAGAAGACCGCTCCCGCGATGATCACCAGCGGAAGGAGCGCGCTGCGGTAGACGAGCAGCAGGATCAGCAGCACGGTCACCAGGGCCACGCCGAGCAGCAGGCCGTCGATGCCCGCGAAGGCGTCGGAGAGGTCGGCCTGACTCGCCGCGGGGCCGGCGAGCTGCACGGTGGTGCCGGGTACGGACTCGGCGGCCCCGGTGATCCGTTCCAGTACGGCGGGCAGCTCCTCACCGAGGCCGGGCTTCAGCTGCACGACCCCTTGCAGTGCCTGACCGTCCCGGGACGGAACGGCGGGGGACACCTCGCCCGCCACCCCGGGACTGCCGGCGAGCGTGGCCAGGGCCCGGGTCGCCGCACCCCGCTGCTCCCGGCTCAGCCGCCCGCCCGCGCCGCCCGCGTCGTCCGAGGTCCACACGACGATCGCCGGGAGCGTCTCGCCCTGACGGAATGCCTTCTGGGCATCGACGACCTTCGTCGATTCCGCGCTGCGGGGAAGGAAGGCGGCCTGGTCGTTGGTGGCGACTTCGCCGAGCTTCCCGGCGTACGGGCCGAGCATGCCGCCGACGGCCAGCCAGGCGACGATCAGAACGGCGGGGAGCAGCCAGCGGATCCGCCGGGCGGTGGTGGACATGAGAACTCCTGGGACGTGGCTGGGGCATGTCTGGTACGTGAAAAGTACCTCAATGAAAAACAATCTTAATGATTGAGATAAAGATAGGCCGCAGGCAAGCCGACAAGCCCTCCGGGCCCACGCCGTCCGGAGAATTCTCAGCGGCGCGGTACGCGCAACCCGCCCAGCTCCTCGTTCATGGCGGTGAGGAACCTCAGGGCCACCGACAGCTCCTCCTCGCTGAAGCGCCGGCGGGCACGGTCGGTGGCCGTGGCGAGCGGCATGAAGTACGAACGCGCCGCCGCCCGCGCTCCCTCCACATAATGGACATGAACCACCCTGCGGTCCGCGCTCTCGCGCGAGCGCCTGACATGCCCGGCCCGCTCCAGGCGGTCCAGGCAGGCGGTGACGGCCCCCGAGGTCAGACCCAGATGCTCGCGCAGCAGGCCCGGTGTCACCGGCTCCGTGCTGTCGAGGATCACCGCCAGCGCCTGGATGTCCGTGGCGTGCAGCCCCTGGCCGAGAGCGAAACCGTGGGCAAGACGGCTGATCTCGCCGTTCATGCGGCGCAGCTGAACCGCGAACGCCTGAAGATCCGCCGTCGGACCGCTCGGGGCAATGCCACCGTCACCGGACTCCCGCTCACCTGTACTGGCCACACGAACAGCCTATAGAAGCCCGACGGCACATCCACGGACCCCTGAACAGGCGGAAGACAATGACACACGAGAACGGCGCACCCGCCCTTCGGTGCCTGGTCACCGGGGCCACCGGCTACATCGGCGGCCGGCTGGTCCCCGAACTGCTCGCCGCCGGCCACCAGGTGCGCTGTCTGGCCCGTTCCCCGGGCAAACTGCGCGACCACCCCTGGGCCGGCCGTGCCGAAGTGGTGCGCGGCGACGTCACCGACGAGGAGTCGGTGCGCGAGGCGATGCGCGGCATCGACGTCGCGTACTACCTGGTCCACGCGCTCGGTACGGGACCCGGCTTCGAACGCACCGACCGGCTGGCCGCCAGGATCTTCGGCGAGCAGGCCCGCGCCGCAGGCGTCCGCCGCATCGTCTACCTCGGCGGGCTCACCCCGCACGGCGTGCCGGACCGGGAACTGTCGCCGCATCTGCGCTCGCGCGCCGAGGTGGGCGAGATCCTCCTGAACTCCGGGGTGGCGACGACCGTACTGCGCGCCGCCGTCATCATCGGCTCCGGCTCCGCTTCCTTCGAGATGCTCCGCTACCTCACCGAGCGGCTGCCAGTCATGATCACGCCCAGCTGGGTGCGCACCCGTATCCAGCCGATCGCCGTACGGGACGTCCTGCGCTACCTCGTCGGCAGCGCCTCCATGCCCGCCGAAGTGAACCGTGCCTTCGACATCGGCGGCACCGACGTCGTCACCTACCGCGACATGATGCGCAGATACGCGGCGGTTGCGGGGCTGCCCCGGCGCCTCATCGTCCCCGTGCCGGTCCTGACACCCCGGCTCTCGAGCCACTGGGTCGGCCTGGTCACGCCGGTACCGCGCGCGATCGCCCGGCCGCTCGCCGAATCGCTGCGCCACGAAGTCATCTGCCACGAACACGACATCGCCTCCTACGTACCCGATCCGCCGGGCTCCCCGATCGGCGTCGACACGGCACTGTCCCTGGCGCTCCAGCGGGTCCAGGACGCCCAGGTCACCACCCGCTGGTCCTCCGCGTCCGTGCCCGGCGCCCCCAGCGACCCCCTGCCCACGGACCCCGACTGGTCCGGCGGCAGCCTCTACACCGACCGGCGGGAACTGGCCGTCGAGGCCACACCGCAGGCCCTGTGGCGGGTGATCGAGGGCATCGGGGGCGAGAACGGCTGGTACTCCTTCCCCCTCGCGTGGGCGGTGCGGGGCTGGGCGGACCGCCTGGTCGGCGGGGTGGGGCTGCGGCGCGGCCGCCGGGACGCGCACCGGCTGCGGGTCGGCGACTCGCTGGACTTCTGGCGCGTCGAGGAGATCGAGCGGGGCCGTCTGCTGCGGCTGCGGGCGGAGATGCGGCTGCCGGGCCTTGCCTGGCTGGAGATGTACGCCGACGAGGACGAAGCCGGCCGCACCCGCTACCGCCAGCGGGCCCTGTTCCACCCCCGCGGTCTGCTCGGCCACGCGTACTGGTGGAGCGTCTCGCCGTTCCACGCCGTCGTCTTCGGCGGCATGGCCCGCAACATCGCCCTTGCCGCGGCCGGACAGCCCCCGGAGAGGCCGGTGGACCACAGCCTCGCGCCCTGAGCCGGTGAGCCGGACGCGTCCGGTGAAGCCCCGTGGACCGGAGTCCGGGAAGCGCCGCCCCGTCCACCGGGTTCGTCGTGGGAGCCGGGTGGCCGGTGGCCGGGCGAGGACGGGGAGGGGAACGAGGACGGGGAGGGGCGGTGTCCGTGGCCCAGGGGCGCTGCTCGTCGAGTGCGGTGGCGAGCGCGGCGCACGCCCGTACCCCCGGGCCCGTACGGCCAGGGCGGGGCCGGCCCGCCAGGCGTCGTGACCGGTGGCGCTCAGACCCGGCAGCAGCCGCCCGCGGCCGGCGAGCTGGAGCGCGACGAGGACGACCGCACCCAGAAGGCGACCTTGCCGACGGACGCGTGTCGGGTCCGCGGGCAGGAAGGCCACCGAGCATCGGGTGAGTCCGGAGATCCCGGAGAGCGTTGCCGCAGGAGGCCGGTGCACAGCGACGCCGTATCCCGCACGTGTGGCCGGCCGGGTCCGAAGCCGCCGCGGGTCCTGCATCCGCTCTCCGGCGGTGTGCCCGGCCCCACTGCCGTGAGCTGGGGCCCGCACCAGCGCAACAGGGGGGCTCACACCATGGTCGTCAAGGGGTCCGGTACATAGTTTCGTGAGGTCAGAGCCAGGTCCTACAGACCGGAGACCCCCCATGCCCCAGGCCGCCGCCGTCGCGGAACCCACGACAGGCACCTCCGGGAGCGATTTCGCCCCGCTCCTGCGAACAACCAGGGAGCAGGGGCTCCTGGAGCGCCGCACCGGCTGGTACGCACGGGGAATCGCCGCCAACCTGCTCGCCCTGGCCGCTGTCGTCACCGGCATCGTGCTCATCGGTGACTCCTGGTGGACGCTCCCGCTCGCCCTGCCCCTGACAGTGCTGTGGGCCCGTACCGCCTTCGTCGGTCACGACGCGGGGCACGCCCAGATAACCGGAAACCGCAGGGCGAGCCTGGTGATCAGCCTGGTCCACAGCAATCTGCTGCTCGGTATGAACCAGGCGTGGTGGAACGACAAGCACGTGCGCCACCACGCCAACCCCAACCACATCGACAAGGACCCGGACGTCGGCGTGGGGGCGCTGGTCTGGACCCAGAAGCAAGCAGAGCAGCGAGAAGGTTTCGCCCGCTGGCTCACCCGCAACCAGGCGCGCCTGTTCTTCCCGATGCTGCTGCTCGAAGGCATCGCGCTGAAGATCTACGGTTTCCAGTACCTGCGCCGCCAGCCGGTGCGCGAGCGCATGCTGGAGGGCCCGCTGCTCGTGGCCCACCTCGTCGGCTACTTCGCGCTTCTGTTCACCGTCATGTCGCCCGGCAAGGCGGTTGCCTTCGCGCTGGTGCACCACGCGCTGTTCGGCCTCCACCTGGGCATGGCCTTCGCGCCCAACCACAAGGGGATGGAGATGCCCGACCCCGACGGCGAGCGCTGGGGCCACCTGCGCCGACAGGTGGTCACCTCACGCAACGTGCGCGGCGGGATACTCACCGACTGGTTCCTGGGCGGCCTGAACTACCAGATAGAGCACCACCTCTTCCCGAGCATGGCGCGTCCGAATCTGCGGCTCGTCCAGCCGCTGGTGCGTGCGCACTGCCGGGCGCTGGGTATGCCGTACACGGAGGCAGGACTGATCGACTCGTACCGGCAGGCGCTGACGCACATGCACGAGGTCGGCGAACCTCTCAGGACCGACAGGACCGGCGGCGCTGTCTAGCGGTCGCGTGGCGGAACTGTGGCGCGGGCGCGCACGTTACCGGAACATGAGCGGCAACAGCCGCGAAGGAGGCGTCGAAGATGTCGAAGAGCGCGAAGGTCGCCACCGGTGGCGTGGTGGTGGGAGTCGCCCTGATCTGGGTGATCGGGTTCTGGCCCGCTCTGCTGGTCATGATCGGCGTGCCCGTTGCGGCGTATCTCATGCTGGACAACTCGCAGCGCCGCAGGCTGCGCCGGGTCTCACGCAAGGAGATCGGCCGCTGACCCGGCCCCGGGCCGTGCCGTGCCGTGAGAGGGTCCCGGAAGGGCCAAGTAGCCAAGTACCGGCACGGAAGAGGGGAATTCCGCACCATGGGCGGCACCGTCACGGCGGTCAGCAGCAACGCCGAGTACGCGTTCACCAAGCCGAACCGCGACAGCACCACGCTGCTGGCCGGGCTCGGCGTGGAAGGCGATGTGCATGCGGGGACGAGGGTCAAGCACCGTTCCCGGGTCGCCAAGGACCCCACCCAGCCCAACCTGCGCCAGGTGCACCTCATACACGAGGAGCTCTTCGGCGAGCTGCTCCAGGAAGGCTTCACCGTCGAGCCCGGCCACCTCGGCGAGAACATCACCACCAGCGGAATCGACCTCCTGGGACTCCCGCAAGGCACCCTGCTGCACATCGGCGGGGAAGCGGTCGTCGAGATCACCGGCCTGCGCAACCCCTGCGTGCAGATCGACGCCTTCCAGGACGGTCTCCTGAAGCAGGTCGTCGGCCGGAACGCAGAGGGCGACATCGTGCGCAAGGCCGGAATCATGAGCGTCGTCAGGACGGGCGGGGTGGTCCGGCCCGGCGACCGGATCGAGGTCGTACTGCCGGCGGAGCCGCACCGTCCCCTGGAGTGTGTCTGAGCCGCGGCCCGGCTCGGCTCGGCGCACAGCAGTTGACCGCACCACCGCCCGCGGGCCCGGACGATCACCGGGCCCGCGGGCGGAGCGCCGCAGCCCTCCACCCGCGCGACGGGCGCCCCGGAAGCGGAGCAGGACCGGCCGCAGCCGTTCGGCAGCAGCGTGCCCGGGTCACCGTGCAACGTCGTGCCCGCCGAGGAAGCGGGACAGGCAGGGGCGTACGACGGGCGTACGGTTCGAGACCGAGCGCCGCGCAGGCCTCCGGGCAGCCGTCACCGGGCACGCCCGGGAACTGCGCGGGCCCCGGTCAGGCCGCCGGGAGGCCGAGAAGCGTACGTGCCACGGTGCGCGGTGATTGGCCGCGCTCCCGCGCGAGCGCGATGACCGCGCGGCAGGCCAGTTCGTTGACGCCGAAGGAGAGCGCCTCCGGCGAGACCCAGCCCGCCGCCTCATCCATACGCGGCTCGTCGTCGTCCGCGCACGCGGACACATAGGCCGCAGCGGCCTCGAAGATGTTGTGCTGCCGCGTTTCCGGGTGCGCCCGCGGCGCACTGCCCCGACGCGGCCCGAAGCGCTTCCGGAGTCTGTCCAGCATCCGGACCACCTTCTTCTTGAGGGGTTCGATCACGACCCATCCATGTGTGCTCTCCCAACGTAGAGTTGGAGCCCGGGCGGCAGAAGGGGGACGGTGCGTTGAAGCGTTACGACCGACTGCGGGAGATCCGGCGACTCGATCCGGAGAAGGACTTCCTGGCGATCTACCGGCTCACCGCGACGTACGAGTTCCCCTGGGACTACACGCGCGCCCTGGAGCTGGCCCTCTACCGCACCTACGCGGTCCCCGGCATCGGCCGCCTCCTCGCGGAGACGGCCGAGCTGACCGACCGTTCGCAGAAGCGCTACGACGACACCGCGCTGCTCCTGGACACCGTCGTGGAGCACGGCTTCGACACCGAGGACGGCCGGACCGCCATCCGCCGCATCAACCAGATGCACCGCAGCTACGACATCAGCAACGACGACATGCGCTATGTGCTGTGCACGTTCGTCGTCATGCCGAAGCGCTGGATCGACTCCTACGGCTGGCGCCGGCTGTCCGACCACGAGCTCCGGGCGTCCGCCGCCTACTACCGCACGCTCGGCCGGCGCATGGGCATCAAGGACATCCCGCAGTCCTACGAGGAGTTCGAGCACTGCCTCGACACCTACGAGGCGCAGCACTTCGGCTGGGACGAGGGGGCACGCAAGGTCTCGGACGCCACCCTCGCCCTCATGGCGTCCTGGTACCCGCGCCCCCTCGCGTCGCTGGCGCGCGGCGCGAGCCTCGCCCTTCTCGACGACGCGCTCCTGCGGGCCTTCCGTTACGACCCCCCGGCGCCCGCCGCGCGAGCGCTGGTCAGGGGTGCCCTCCGGCTGCGCGCCCGCGCCGTCCGCCTGATGCCACCGCGCAGCACGCCGCACTACGCCCGGCAGAATCCCGAGATCAAGGGCTACCCCGGTGGCTACACGGTCGCGAACCTGGGGACTTTTCCGACGCCCGGCACGGGCGTCTGCCCGGTTCCGCACATCGAGGGCCCGGCTGCCACCGCCGAATGACCCGGCCGGGGCGGCGGGGCTCCTGGCTCAGTCCCGGGGGACGGCCAGCGCCAGGAACCGGTCGCTCTCGTCGGTGTACGACGTCAGCCGCCAGCCGGAACGCTCCAGCAGCGGCCGCAGGTTCGGCTCGGCCCGCAGGTCGTCCGGGGTGATCTGCCGTCCCTGACGCGCCGCGAGGGCCGCGCGGCCGATGGGGTGGAACAGCGCCAGCAGGCCGCCGGGCCGCACCGCCCTGGCCAGCTCGCGCAGGTTCTCCGAGGGGCGGGGGAGGTGCGCGATCAGCCCGGCCGCGAAGACGGCGTCCAGGGCCCCTGTCCGTACGGGCAGCCGGGCGACATCGGCGAGCAGCAGCCGTGCGCCGCGATCGCGGCCCGCGCGCACCGCCGCCTCCAGCATCGCCGGTGTCACATCGGCGCCCAGCACCGAACCCCCGGGGCCCACGGCGTCGCGCAGGAACGGCAGTGCGCGCCCCGTGCCGCAGCCTGCGTCGAGCACGGCGTCACCGGCCCGCAGCCCGAGGCGGGCCACCGCGGCGGCGTAGGCCGGTCCGTCGTCCGGGAAGCGGGCGTCCCAGTCCGCGGCCCGGGCCGTGAAGAAATCCTGAACGTGCGTGTGATCGTCGGCCATGCGCCCATCGTCTCCCCTCACTCCCGCCTCTTCGGAACTCCGGCGACTCCCACACAGATGTGGTATGCATGTTCGAGCTGGGTCCGGTCGTCCGGGAACGTACCTCTGTCGTCTTCCGGCAGCTTTCGAAATGCGCTCCCTGCGTGCGCCCCCTGCGGGACCGGCGTCCCTCGGCCATGGGAGACCTGGACCGCGCCGCCCTCGCGCTGCGCCGCACCGTACGAGCGCTGGGCGCGGGCGGACGCTCCCGCCGCGACTGGCTGATCACCGCCGCGTCCGCCATCGGCACCGGCAGCTGGACGATGCACTTCGTCGCGATGCTGGTCGTCGGCGCCGGGGTGTTCGCGGTCGGCTACGGCCGTGACCGTGGCAGGGCGCTGCTCCTCGGCGGCCTCACCACACGGCTGGGCGTGGCGAGCATGCACTACCTCGGCATGGCCGCGCTGCGCCTGAACGGCGCCGTCTCCTACGGGTTCTGGTACACCTCGTCGAGTACGCCGGAAGGATGCGCACGGCCCGGCCGCTCGACACGGTGGGCTGAACCACCCCGGGCCCCCTCCGCGCCTGATGCCCGTGGCACCGAAGGAGACCCGTGCTTGCCGCGACGACGCCAGTGGGGAAGGCTTGTCCCCGAACGGGGGCAACGGGGAACAAATGAACGGGGAGGGCCGCGACATGGCGCTGGACAAAGGACTCGACTGGCTTCTGGACGACCTGGCGAACCGGGTCGAGCACGTGCGGCACGCACTGGTGCTGTCCAACGACGGCCTGGTGACCGGGGCGAGCGCCGGCCTGGCGCGCGAGGACGCCGAGCATCTGGCCGCGGTGTCCTCGGGACTGCACAGCCTCGCCAAGGGGGCGGGCCGGCACTTCCGGGCCGGCAAAGTCCGCCAGACGATGGTCGAGTTCGAGGACGGGGTTCTCTTCGTCACCGCGGCGGGCGACGGCAGCTGCCTGTGCGTGCTGAGTGCCGCCGAGGCCGACATCGGACAGGTCGCGTACGAGATGACGCTGCTCGTCAACCGAGTCGGCGAACACCTCGGGGTTGCCGCGAGGCAGCCGGGTCTCGCCGGGGACACCGAGCTCTGACCTGCGCGTACGCGCCCGGCCGAAAGTTGTCCACAGGCTGGGCGGGCAACGCGCCATCCGGGCTACGGTCGTCACCGAGAGTATTCGCGGCTCACGGGGAGACGATCATGGCCGTACGAGAAGCACACCGCACCACTGCCGTGGCCCGGGCCGGCAGGCCGCTGTCCGCGTCCCGGGCCGCCCAGGAACTCGGTTTGAAGCGGAGTGAGTTGGACCTTGGGGTCCTTCTGGGCCACATCCGCACCACAGTTGACGCGGACGGCAGCCACCGCCGGGTCGCCCGCGAGGAGATCGACAGGCTCCGGGCGGCGGGCCTGAACCAGGAAACGCTGCGTGAGCGGGTCCGGACCGTAGGCACCACCGAGGGCGCGCAGCTGATGGGCATCAGCTCCGTCCGGTTCGGCAAGCTCGCCCGCACCGGGTACCTCACTCCCGTCAAGTTCCACCTGAACCGCTGCCGGGCGGTCGTCTGGCTGTACCTCGCCGAAGAACTGAAGGAACTCGCCGACCGCGAGCCCGGTCTGCTCACCGGCAGGTCACCGCAGGCGATGCGTGCCCTGCTCGACGCGGGGGAGGACCGCCGTGCCCGCAACTGGCGGGGCCGGCGCCTCGGTCTGCTGACACGGCAGACGGAAGACCCCTGGGAGCAGGCGGCGATCACCAGTACCGCCCTCGACCCCGTCCAGTTCGCGGAGGTCGTCGACGACCCCTACGAGCGCGCGTACCTCAACAGACTCCGGCCAGGGCTGGTGGGGCGCCACGGTGAATCGCCCGCCACGCGCGAGGCCATGGACCGGCTGCTGCCGGCCGACGGCCCCGACGAGATCCTCTGGCAGCGGGTGAACCTCGCACTGCTCCTGGACGAGGCCCGCGAACACCGCCCCGCGCCGCGCCCGGAGAACAGCCGCCCCCTGCCTCCTCCCGTCCCGGAGACGTCCCGGGGCCTGC
Organism: Streptomyces enissocaesilis; assembly: GCF_039533765.1. Classification (NCBI taxonomy): domain Bacteria; kingdom Bacillati; phylum Actinomycetota; class Actinomycetes; order Kitasatosporales; family Streptomycetaceae; genus Streptomyces; species Streptomyces enissocaesilis. The sequence continues at coordinate 45,374 of NZ_BAAAUD010000021.1, forward strand.
GCGCATGGCTGCACCGCAGGAAGTCCCCTGGCGATCAGCTCCCCTCTTGGCGATCACGGGATTCCGGGGCTCATGGGCTGTCCGACCACGGCTCGGGCTCGCTCGATGGCTGAGGAGACGTCGACGGAACAGGCCGGAACGCCTGCGTTCGCCCCACGTGGCATACGGCCGACCCGACCCGACCCGACCCGGCCCGGCGCCCCGGCATCCGCGCCGCCGAACGCCGAGGACGCGCCCGCATCCGCAGTGAGAATCGGTAGTGAGGATCGGTAGTGAGGATCGGTAGTGAGAAACGCGTCCGCTGGGACCGACGGTCCCTCAAGACCGCAGCCTGACCCAACTGGCGAACCTGCGTGTGCGGTCACAGCATCAACAGCCGAACGGGGGTGGAGAAGTGACGGGCAGCTGGTCCTGGTGCCGGGCGGGGCCTCAACGCCACGCGTGGCGGACCTTCAACCGTCCGAACCCCATGGTCCCCGAGATCCGGATCCTTGTGCCGCGACGTCGCCCACTGGCCCCGCCTGTCCCTGACCGCACCCCCCTCCAAGGCGCCGAGCGAGCGGCTGTCTGAGCACCCCGCCCTGCCCGGCGCGGTCGGTGGGACGACCGCGCCGGGGAGCAGGCGCGGGCGGCCCGTGCTCAGCCGGCGATCCCGGTACGGGCGTACCGGCCCGGGGTGGTGCCCACGAACCGCTTGAAGTGCCGGGTGAGGTGGGACTGGTCGTAGAAACCTGCGGCGGTCGCCACCTCGCCCGGCGGCTGCCCGTCGAGCAGCAGGCGGCGGGCCAGGTCGACGCGGCGGGACGTCACGTACTGGTGCGGAGCAATGCCGAAGGCACCACTGAAGGCACGTACGAGATGGGCGGGGTGGGCGTGCACCAGGCGTGCGGCCTCTTCCAGGGCGATGCCTCCCCGCAGTCGCTCGTCGAGGAGGTCACGCAGGCTCTGGGCGACGCCCCGGCCGGGCTCCGCCCTGCCGACGGCCGGCCCGGGACGCAGATGCCCGCGCAGTCGCTCACCGATGAGGGCCAGACGGCTCTCCGCCTCCAACTCGTCGCCCCGGTTCGCGAGGGCTGTGTGCAGCTGCCCGACGCGTCTGCGCAGGACGGGATCGGCGAGGTCCGGGCCGTCCACCGCCGGCCCGATGAAGCTCTCGTCCAGCTGCGTCATGTCGAGGTAGAGCACGCGCTTGTGAAAACCGTGAGGGGTGGCAGGTGAGCCGTTGTGCGGGACCTGCGGCGGGAGCAGGCTCACGGTGTCGCTCGGGGTGCCGCGCTCGTAGCGGTCCAGTTCGTAACGGACCGCGCCGTCGTCGACGATCAGCAGGGTCCAGGCGTCGTGGACGTGCATGGGGTACGCGTGCTCGGTGAAGTGGGCGTGGAAGACCTCCACGACGCCCGCGACCCGCGGGCGCCAGGCGGAGATCTCCTGCCGGGGCACCATGCAAAGAACGTACAAGACGGAGAAGGCGCGCACCGTGGAGTCTCGCAGCATGAGAACTGAGCATGAGATCGAGACCGGAACCGGGATCGGGACCGTCGCAAAGCCCGAGGGCGGGCCGGTCCGCTTCGACACCAGGATCGCCGTCCTGCTGCGTGACGACCTTGAGTCCTGGCAGCGGCTGAATGTGACGGCCTTCTTGGTCAGCGGGCTCGGCACGGCATCGCCCGAGGTGATCGGCGAGCCGTACGCGGACGCCGACGACACCGCGTATCTGCCGATGTTCCGCCAGCCCGTGCTGGTCTTCGAGGGGACGAAGGAGACACTGACCGCCGCGCACGGCCGGGCGCTGTCCCGCTCGCTGCCGAGGGCCGTGTTCACGTCGGATCTGTTCGGCACGGGCAACGACCGGGACAACCGTGCGGCTGTACGAGCCGTGGGCAGGGGCCGGCTCGATCTGGTGGGAATGGCCGTTTACGGGCCGCGCAACGCGGTGGACAAGGTCCTCAAGGGCGCGCGAATGCACCCCTGACCGGCTTCACGCCTCGCCCGTTCCGGTGTGGTGCGTGCCTGTTGCTGTTGCCCGCGGCGGTGCTGAATGCCCGGTCCCGGAGCTCCGGCACCACCATGCCCGGGCGGGCCCCGGCGGCGGACTTGGTGTGTACCTGTCGCTAGAGTGCGGTGCTTGATCGAGTGCCGTACGGCGAAGGGGGAGAAATGAATGGGCAACTGAAGGACATAGCCGATGAGTTGGCCGAGGTGCTGTGGCGGGAGCGCACCGTGTACCGGGACCGGGCCGGGGGCGTGGTGATCCGGGGTGAGCACGTGCGGCGCTGGATCAGTCTTGCTCCTGCGGGGGGCCGGGGCGAGGTCCTCGTCCGCGCGGGCCGCATCCTCGACGGCGGCACCACGGCCCCGGCGCGTTCGGAAGTGATCGTGCCCCTTGCCGCCGGGACGGGCGAGCTCGCCGCTACCTGCCGTCGCCTGCTCGCCGAGACCGCCGCCGATGCGGCGACGCGAGCGCCGGATCCCTCAAGGGCCGGTCGCTCCGGACGGCCAGGACGCCCAGGACGGTCCGGGCGGTCGAGACGGTCCGGGCTGTCCGGCAAGCCGCGGCCGGGCGGCAGGCATACGGGCTTCAGCTCCTGGGTGGTCCTTGCCTGCGTGGCCGGGATAGTGGCTCTCTATCTCCACAGCGCCGGGGTGTTCGGCGGGTGACAGATGCGACAAGGGCGGCAGAAACGCCCTGAGGCCGGCCGTGTGCTCGCCGGTCCGGAGTCCGCCCGGCGTGTTGTACCGGTCCTGGTGCCGCCGGTCGCCGTATCGGACGTAACGGACACCATCAGACGGCCTTGCGGGCCTTGACGAGGAAACGGGTCGAGTGGGCCACGAACGGCCCCTCGCTCTCGATCTTGTCGTGCAGTTCCCGCAGCCGGTCGCGGTACTGGTCGACGGTGAAACCGGGAACCATCCAGATCACCTTGCGAAGGAAGTAGACCACCGCGCCGATGTCGAAGAACTCGGTCCGCAGCCGCTCGAACCGCAAGTCGACAACCTCCAGGCCGGCGGCCTCGGCGTTCCGGCGTTCGTCGTCCGGGTGGCGGCCGCGGCGGACTTCCTCGGGCTGCGGCCCGAGGAAGTATTCGACCAGCTCGAAGACGCTGGAGTGGCCGACGTGCTGGGCCAGGTACGTGCCGCCGTCCTGGAGCACGCGGGCGATCTCCTGCCACCACACCGTCGCCGGATGACGGCTGGTCACCAGGTCGAAGGCGGCGTCGGCGAAGGGCAGCGGAGGTTCGTCGTCGTCGGCCACCACGACTGCGCCGAGCGGATGCAGCAGCCTGGTCGCCTTGGCGACGTTGGGTGGCCAGGACTCCGTGGCCACCATGGTCGGTGGCAGTCTCGGCGCGCCGGCGAGGACTTCCCCGCCGCCGGTCTGGATGTCGAGGGCGGCGGAAGCGCGGGTCAAGTGCTCACTCATCGTGCGCTGATATCCCCACGAGGGGCGCTGCTCGGTGGCCCGGCCCTCCAGCCAGGAGAAGTCCCAGCCGTCCACCGAGACGGCTTCCGCCTCGGACACAAGTTCGTCGAAGGTGTGTGACATACCCGGATCATCATCATGAAAAAGGGTGAGGTCAAAGGGAATTCTTCTGCGCGCTGTCCCTGCACCGCCACAGCGCCACACCGTCACATCACGACTTGCCTCGCGTCCCGTCGCGCCCTCGGGCGCACCCGGGGCCGCTCGTCCGCGGACGTACACGAGCGGGAAAAGGGGCTACGGCCGATGCGCTCGTCCCGGTGGCGCCCCGGAGTGTCACCTGAAGCGTCGGAGGTGTGCCCGCCCGGGACATGCGCAGGTTGCGGCAGGCCCGGGCGGGCGTGGGGTCTTTCCCGGCGGGGCGCCCGGAGGCGGGCGTGTGCGGATGCGCGGTCGCAGCGGTCAGTGCCGGCGGTCGTCGCCTTCGTCGTCGCCTTCGGTCTCGATCCGCTCCTTGCGCACCTTGCCCTTGACCGTTTCCTGGGCCGTGTGCTCCTCGGGAGTGAGACGGACGCGCTCGACCGGTACCGTCTCGGTCTCCATGACGGGCCGTTCCTCGTGCAGGATCACTTCGTGTTCGGCCTCGGAGATCTCCGGCCCGGACAGAGCCTGGTCCCGGTTGGCGTCGGTGATCGGCTCCCGTTCCACGCGGACCTCCTCGTGACGCACGGGGACGGTCTGCTGCTGTTCTTCGGTCACCACGTACTTGCGGAGCCGTGCCCGACCCACTTCGCGGCGCTCGACGCCGACGCGCATCTCCTCTTCGGAACGCGTCATCGCGTCATCGCCGGACGACCGGGCGCGGGCGTCGCCGGCGGCCGCGCCGGCGTCGACGTACCCGGCGGTGTCGGTGCCGTCGGCCGTCCCGGTGTCCGGGTCGGCGTGGGCCCATCCGCCTCGGCCGGGCTGGTTGGCCTGCTGCCACGCTTCGTCCCATGCGATGCCGTAGTGCTCGTACAGGCGCCGCTCCTCGTCCTCCGACAGGTGGCCGCCGGCGTCGACATCGACGTTGGGGGCGTCCTTCACCCGGTCCTTGGGATACGGGACCTCCAGGTGGTCCTCGACCATGGTGGCGTCATGGATGGGGACGAACGACTCGCTGGTGCCGAACAGACCGGTCTTGACGCTGACCCAGTCCGGCTGGTGAGTGGCATCGTCGAGGAACACGTGCTTGGCGTCGCCGATCTTGTTTCCCTGCGCGTCGTAGACCGGGTGGTCCAGCACCGCGGGGATCTGCTCTCGGGTAATCATCTCGGTCCTCCTGCTTCTCTCTGTGGTCAGTGGCTCGGGTAACCGGTGGAAGCATGGAGAAACGCCTCAACAGGGGACAATCACTAATAAAAAATATTAATATTCGTGCTCGGCTCCAGGTGCGCAACGGGGATTTTGGGGTTACTCGTAGGTCATGGCATCGAAGTGGCAGCCCACGCATGGAGACGACCAGGACCGGCCGACAGGCGCCGGGGCGGACGCGGAGCCCGGCCACCGTGCCGGGCCGGACCCCCGGACGGAGCACGGGGCTCCGGACGGGCCCACCGGAATGGGCAAGAAGTCGTGGGGGGCGGTGCTGCGCCGCACGGTGGCGGAGTTCAAGGACGACGAGCTGGCCGACCGCGCCGCGGCGCTGACCTACTACGGGGTCCTGGCTCTGTTCCCCGCACTGCTGGTGCTGGTCTCGCTGCTGGGGATCGCGGGCGAGTCGGCGACGAAGAGCATCCTGGACAACCTCACGAAGCTCACACCCGGCGCGGCCCGCGACATCATCACCAACGCGGTCGAGCAGTTGCAGGCCAGCGGCGGCACCGGATCCATCCTGGCGATCGTCGGCCTGGTCGGCGCGCTGTGGTCGGCCTCCGGCTACGTGGCCGCCTTCATCCGCAGCTCCAACGCCGTCTACGACATCCCCGAAGGCCGCCCGGCGTGGAAGGTCACACCGTTGCGGCTGGCCCTGACGCTGATCCTGATGGTCCTGGCCTGTGTCAGCGCGCTGATCGTGGTGTTCACCGGCGGGCTGGCCCGGCAGTTGGGTACGGCCCTGGGGATCGGGGACACCGCCCTGACCGTCTGGTCGATCGCCAAGTGGCCGGTCCTGGTCCTGCTGGTCACCATCATGATCGCGCTCCTGTACTGGGCGTCGCCGAACGCCAGGGGCCGCGGTTTCAAGTGGGTCACCCCCGGCAGTTTCCTCGCCCTCGTGATCTGGATGATCGCCTCGGCGGGCTTCGCGCTGTACGTGGCGAACTTCGGTTCGTACAACAAGACCTACGGCACCCTCGCCGGAGTGATCATCTTCCTGGTGTGGCTGTGGATCACCAACCTGGCGATCCTGCTCGGCCTGGAGTTCGATGCGGAGATGTTCCGTCAACGCGCCATCATCGGTGGTCACCCCGCCGATGAGGAGCCCTACGTCGAACCGCGGGACACCCGCAAGTGGAGTGATCAGGACCGCAAGCAGATGGGCCGTGAATGACCGGGCCGGGGCATGCGAACCGGGAAGTCCGTACCGCGCGGCCCAAACGGGCGGTCGTGCGACTCCTCGATGACGCGCGTCGCGTCGACCGACGGCTGACCAGCCGGATCGCCTCCTGGGACTCGCTCTGGGCGAGGCAGGCGTTGCCGGCCGTGGAGTCCGCGGCCGAGAAGACCAAGCTGTGGTGGGGCGCGGCCCTGGCCATGGCCACCGTCGGAGGGCGCTCGGAGCGCAAGGCCGCGGCCGGGGGAGTGGCCGGCATGCTCACCGCGCAGCTGATCGCGAATGCGGTGTGCAAGCAGCTCTACGACCGGCGCAGGCCTCCCGTGGAGATGATCCCGCACGACGACGCCGAGGACCGGCCGGACAGTTCTTCCTTCCCCTCCGGGCACACCGCAGCCGCCGTGGGCTTCACTGTCGCGGTGGCCTTCACCTCGCCGTGGCTGGGAGCGGCCGCCGCGGTTCCCACCGTGATGGTGGCCCTGGAACGCGTCCACACCGGCGCTCATTACCCCAGCGACGTCGTGGTCGGCGCCGCCATAGGCGTGGGCAGTGCCGTGCTGGTCCACCATGCGCCGCGACTGCTGCCGCGTGCCTTGTTGTAGTGCGTCGAGACCACGGGTGGGCGGTTGGTCGCCGCACGACTGGATCGCCGCATCGCCGGATCAGCTGTCGACTGGCGGGTAGGCGCAGTAAGAACTACCACTTGTAACCACCGCTTGTGCGGACAGGAACCGGAAGGCCGAGCAGTGAAAGGCAGGTCACGACGATGAGCACGTCAGCTGACTACCCGCCCCCCAGGGACACCGGAGAATCGGTCGGTGAGCTGGTGAAACAGGCGTCGGAGCAGATCTCCCGGCTGATGCGGCAGGAGTTGCGGCTGGCGCAGGCCGAAATGCAGCAGAAGGGCAAGCGGTTCGGGCTCGGTGGCGGTCTGCTGGGTGGAGCCGGTGTGTTCGGCTTCGTCGCTCTGCAGGCAGTGGCGGCCACCGCGGTCATAGTCCTGGACCTGGTCTGGCCGCTGTGGCTCGCCGCCCTGGCCGTCACCGTCGTCCTGCTCGTGGTGGCGGCCGTACTCGCCGCCGTCGGCAAGAAACAGGTCGCCCGGGCCACGCCCGCCGCTCCCGAGCAGGCCATCCACAGTGTCAAGGCCGACGTGGCCGAGATCAAGGAGAGGGCACGGCGATGACGGACAAGGCACGGGACAACAGCTCCACGCCCGACCCCGACGAACTGCGGACACAGGTGGAGCGGACCCGCGAGGAGCTCGGCCGGACGGTCGAAGCCCTGGCCGCCAAAGCCGATGTGAAAGCGCAGGCGCAGCAGAAGGCGGCGAAGGTGAAGGGCTTGGTGCACGACAAGGCCGCTTCCGCCAATGAACAGCTGACCGAAACCGCCCACACCCTGGGGCGGAAGATCCACGACAAGACCCCGCAGGCCGGTTCGCGAGAAGGCCGGACGGAGGGCGCAGGCGCGCATACCACCCGTAACCTGCTCGTGCTCGCCGGTGTCGGCGTGACCGCGCTCGCCATGATCGTCGTCGTGCGACGCAGCAGGAGGTGTTGATGAAAGCGTCCAAGATTGTCTACAAGCCGGTCGGCCTGGTCCTGGGCGTCATGAGCGGTGTCCTCGCCGGCGCGGTCTTCAAGCAGGTGTGGAAGGTCGCCGGCCACGACGAGGACGCCCCCGACGCCACCGACGAGGAGCGCGGCTGGCGGGAAATCCTGATCGCCGCCACCCTGCAGGGCGCGATCTTCGCCGCGGTCAAGGCGATGGTCGACCGCGGCGGCGCCACCGCCGTGCGGCGCCTGACCGGAACGTGGCCCGGCTGACCCCCGCCCGGCCGGGGGCGCCGCGCCCGGGCCGACCGGGTCAGAGGACCAGGCGTCGTTCGTCCGCGGAAATGGGGAGGTCGTTGATGCTCGCGTAGCGGCGGCGCATCAGGCCGTTCTCGTCGAACTCCCAGGTCTCGTTGCCGTAGCTGCGGAACCACTGGTCTTCGTGGTTGTGCCACTCGTACTCGAAACGGACGGCTATGCGGTTGTCCGTGAAGGCCCACAGTTCCTTGCGCAGGCGGTAGTCCTGCTCGCGCTCCCACTTGCCCCGCAGGAACTCCACGATCTCCGCGCGCCCCCGGAGGAACGTGTCGCGGTTGCGCCACTCGGAGTCCTCGGTATAGGCGAGGGACACCCGCTCGGGGTCCCAGCCGTTCCACGCGTCCTCGGCCGCCCTGACCTTCTGCCGGGCGGTCTCGGTGGTGAACGGCGGGAACGGCGGCCTCTTGTCGGACATGACTCCCCCCCACACGCGGGAGAACGATCATTCTCCCCTGTGTGGGGCAGTTTAGGAGAACAGCGGTTCTCCGGCAAGGGGGAGGGAGGCGCGACACGCCGGGGAGTGACGGCCGGATCTCCGGCACGGCATCGGGCGCAGTAGACGTCCGGCGGCTCACCTCGCGTCAGGTGAGGGCGCCCTTGTCGCTGTGCGGCCGGTGGCCGGCGGTCGGCGACCCGCGCTCCTCGCCTCGACCGAGGGGCACACTCATGGCCTCGCCCTCCACCGGCGGATACGACGCCGGACATGGCGCCGGGTACGGCGGATCCGGTACCGCGCGGGAGATGCCGGCGCAGAGCTCTCTTTCCGGACCGTACGGATGGTCAGGGGCGGACTGCAGGCGTCGTACGGCAGCTCGGGCGAGGTGATGCGTACGCGGTACGGCCCCGAGGGCAGCTCCGGCACCACGACGGACGTCCCGAGCGCGCGCGGGTCGACCTGCGAGGCCAGCACCGCGGCCGGGGACCAGTGCCCCTGCCCGGTCCCGCGCTCCAGCAGGACATTGCACGGATAGTCGAGGGCCCCCGTGATGCGCCAGCTGATCTGCCGTCGCTCGACGCAGTTCCAGCACTCGCCCCCGGCGGGCGCCCGTACGAGCAACGCGTCCGGGGCCGGCGCCGACGAGGTGCGGGGAGGGAACAACGCGTCGGTCGTCCGCTTCAGTTGAGCTCTGGTCAGCGCGATCCAGCGCATACTCGTCCTTCCGTCCTTCCGTCCTCCCGCGGCAGCGGCCGGGCCGTCCGGTGCGGGGAGGCACCGCCTCTTTCGGGTGTTTCCGTCGGGAACACGAGTGACGCGGGACGGAAGTCCCGCCCGGCAGGGGCCTTCGCCACCTTCGTGAGTCATGGCCTCGGCAGGACGGTGGTGAGCGTTCGCGCGTGTCCGAGGGGGAACCTACGATCGAGGAAGGCGGATCTTGACGTGCGACACCGGGAGGTCATCATCGTGAACGTCCGGTGCGGCAGGGCGGTGACGGTCTTGTGAGCTTCCCTCTGCCCGACCTGTCCGGCCTGCCCGGTCTGCCGGACGTGCCGGACGACGTGGGGAGTCTGAAGGCACTCATCGACCGCGAGATCGCCGCGTTGCGGGCGGACGTACGGCGCAGGATGGAGACGTCCCCGGCCCTCGCGAGCTCCCCCGCCCACGCGTCGTCCCTCGGCGGCCGGTCCCTGGAGACCTTCATCTCCGGCGGCCCCGAGCCGGGTGAAGCCCCGGGCGGTGATGACGGCGACGGCCGCCCGTGCGACATGCCCGGTGGCGACCCCTGGGCCGGCCTGTACGCCGGCCTGTCGGCCATCCCCGTCTCGGCGGCGCTCCTGGCCCCGGTCCAGGACGAGACCGGCGAGATCACGGACTTCGTCATCCGCGCCGGTAACCACGTCCGCTCGGCGGAATGGCTCGAAGCGCCGGCCGGCCAGGTGGGGAAGCGGTTCCTGGAGGCCCGCCCCGGGGCCGCGGCGAGCGGACTGCTGGCGGCGCTGATCGCGGTGTTCACGTCGGGGCGCGCTCTCAGGGGGCTGACCGTGGACTACACGGAGGAGCGGCACGGCCGGCTGCACCGCGCCCCGCTCCTGTACTACGCCGCTGCCTGCGACGGCCAGATGCTGATCACCTGGGTTCCCGCCCGCAGCCGTACGGAGATCCTGACCCTCGACGCCCAGCACATCGCCTCGATGGGATGGGGGCACTGGGATCTGCTCTCCGGCGCCGTCGACTGGTCGGAGGGGCTGCACCGCATCTTCCGCACCGATCCGCAGATGCCGTGGTCGCTGACGGAACTCTGCGACGCGGTGCTCCCCGGTGAAGTGCCGGTGCTCGCCGAGCTGATCACCTCCGTCCTCGCCGGCGAGGAACCCTCCTGGACGCGCATCCGCTTCCGTGTCTTCGGTGAAGTACGCACCCTGGACCTGCTCGGCAGGCCCGTCGCGGGAACCGACGGGCGCCCGTGGGGCGTGCACCTCGTGGCACGCGACCTGACACCCCAGATGCGCAGCCGGCGCCGTCTGGCGGAGACCCGGCACGAGACGGAACGGCTGCGCCAGCAGGCCGCGGCGGAACAGCGCGTCGCCTCGGTCATGCGTGAGGCGCTCCTGCCGAAACACACCGCGGAACTCGCGGAGCTGGGCCTGACGGTGGCCGCCGCCTATCTGCCGGCCGAGGCGGACGCGGCCGTCGGCGGCGACTGGTACAAGTGCAGGCGCCTGCCGGACGGGCGGGTGCTCGTCGCCATCGGTGACGCGGTCGGCCACGGGCTCGACGCCGTGGCCCGGATGGCCCAGCAGCGCCACGCCCTGGCCGGACTCGCCCAGACGGGTGCGTCGGCCGGCGAGATGACGACCTGGCTGAACGAGCTCGTGTGCAGCGACCCCTCGGCGATGACCGCGACCATGATCACCGGACACATCGACCACGACCACGTCCTGCGCTGGGCGTGCGCGGGTCATCCGCCGCCCCTGCTGCGGCGGGGGAACGAGGTGGCCCCTCTCCCGTCGGAGCACCTGGGCCCGCTGCTCGGCCTGATGCCCGGGTACGCGTACGAGACCGCGCCGGTTCCGCTGCACAGGGGCGATCTTCTGCTCCTGTACACCGACGGCGTGGTCGAACGCCGGGGTGAGGACATCACCGAAGGCATCACCAGCCTCAGCCGGCACCTGTCGGGCAACCCGGGGCTCTCGCCCGGGGAGACGGTCGAGCGGGTCATCGCCGACTACCGGCGCACGGTCCATGACGACGACGCCTGTCTGCTCGCCATCCAGGTCGACTGAGCGCCGGCTGAGCGTCGACCGGACACCGGCTGGGCGCAGGCCGGCGGGTACATCACCTTCCAGCTCTTCGGCGACGGCGGTCACGCACACGATCCGCGGCCGGTGGTCCAGAAGTGCCACGCCGCCGTCGAGGCGGCTGCCCCGTTCCGACCCTGACACGCGTCCGCCGCTTTACCACGCCGCGCGCCCCCGGGCGGGCCGGCAACGGGTCGCGGAGCCGCGGCCGCTCGGCGAGGAGGGCCTCCTGAACGCCGAAGAGTGGGGGCTTCCCGAGGGCCGAAGAGGAAGACCTCCTGAAGGCCGAAGGAGTGACGGCGCACAACCAGGCGGGTGACTCTTCGCTCGTGGCGATCGCCCGCAGCGGTTTCCACGCGTTGAGGTGGGCTCGCTTTCGCCCGTCGCCTCCATGGAGCCGGGCGATCCCACTCTCGTCTTCTGGAGGTTCCATGCTCCGCTCCCGTGCCCGACAGCTGTCCGCCGTCGTGACCACCGCCGCCATGGCGGTGGCCGCCACCGGTGCCCTCGCCTTCACCGCCCAGGCGGCACCGACCCCCCTGCCCGAGACCGCGGCCAAGGCCAAGGTGCTCAACTGGCTGGCGCACAAGCACTCGGACACCATGCCTCGCTCGGTACGCGAGGGTGCCGACTGGACCGTCTACGCGCACCTGTACGAGTTCAAGACGGGCAAGCCCGGCAAGAAGATCGGTGACGCCACGACCCACTGCAGCGCTGTCGAGGCGACGCCCCAGGGTGTCGTCGCCCAGTGCCAGAGCGTGCTGCGGACCGACCAGGGCAGCATCACCATGAGCGGCAGCATGGACATGTTCGGCCCCGGCCCGTACGGCGGCGACGCGGCGGTCACCGGCGGCACCGGCACGTACGCGGAGGCCGAGGGGCAGGCCGAGATCGTCATCGACGACGACTACGCCAAGCTGCGCATCAGCCTCGACGACTGATCCCACGCCGGCCGGCTCCGCCCGTTCGACGGGCGGAGCCGCTGTCGTCCCCGCTCCCTCCCCCGGGCGGGGCGAGCCCGCCACCCGGGCAGGACGAGCGCACGTGTGATGGATCACTGATGTGGCCTGTGGTGGCAAAGACGGGGAAGAGGCTGAGCGTGCCTGAAGTTACCGACCCCTTGCTGAATCTCGTCCGGCGGCACAAAGAGCCCGTGGTCGTGCAGACGGTCCGGTCCACCGTAGCCGCCGTGATCTCCTACGTCGTCGCCCTGATGCTGAGCAGCGAACCGGCGCCGCTGACCGCGCCGCTGACGGCGCTGCTCGTCGTCCAGGTCACCTTGTACGCGACCCTCACCACCAGCATGCGCCGAGTCAACTCGGTGGTGGTGGGCGTTGTCATCGCCATCGGCTTCAGCTCCCTGGTGGGCCTGTCCTGGTGGAGCCTGGGACTGATCATCCTCGCCTCACTGGTGATCGGCCGTTTCGTACGGGCCGGTGAGTTCGTCCCCGAGGTGGCGATCAGCGCCATGCTGGTGCTGGGCGTCACGACGCGGGTCGCCGAGTCGGCCTGGGACCGGGTGCTGGAAACACTGATCGGGGCGGTCGTGGGACTGCTCTTCAACGTCCTGTTCGTGCCACCGGTGTGGGTGCAGCCCGCCAGTGCGGCCATCGAAGGTCTCGCGGGCCGCATGCGCGGGCTGCTGATGTGTCTCGGCGACGAGGTGTGCGGCCACACCCCCGTGGCGGAGGCCGCCGCCCTGCTGCACGAGGCGCGCCGACTGGACCATGACATCGTCGAGGTGGACGCGTCCCTGCGGCAGGCGGAGGACAGCCTCCGGCTCAACCCCCGCGTCAAGGAGGGCCTGCTCTTCCGCATCGTGCTGCGCACCGGTCTGGACACCCTGGAGATCTGCGCGGTGGTGCTCCGTACGGTGTGCCGCACGATGACCGATCTCGCCAAGGCGCGGACGGAGGAGTCGCTCTTCGCCCCGGACATCGCCGACGCCCTGCGGGAACTGTTCACGCACATGGCCCGCGCGGTCGAGAGCTTCGCCGTACTGATCACCACGCAGGTCACCGTCAACGCCGAGGAAGCGGAGGAACGGCTGGTGAAGGAGCTCGCCGCCAGCCGCGCCAGCCGTGAGATCGTCGCGCACATGCTCCTCGCCGGCGTACAGGAACATCCGCGCCAGTGGCAGCTGCACGGAGCGCTGCTGGCCGAGATCGACCGGATCCTGGACGAGCTGGACGTGGAGAAACGCTCGATGAGGCTGGTGGAGGAGCTGGACCGGCAGTCCCGTGAGCAGCGGGAGAAGTACCCGCTGGTGGCCAGGCTCCGGGGCAGGATGCGTGTCGGCCGGTCGGGTGAACGGTCCGAGGAGCTCTGAGCGTCCGGTCCGTGGAGCGTGATCGTCGCGGTCCTCGGGCGGGTACACCCTCACGGGGGAAAACAGCGGCTCTTCCGCCACACCCCCGACTGGGCGGGCGATCACCGGGTACCCGAGGCGACGTGCCAAGATCCGCGCGGCGGGCACGCTGCCGCGCGTCACGGAAAGAGGAGGCGCTGATGAGCACGGTGAAGGAGACGGTAGAGGTCGAGGTCCCCGTTCGCACCGCCTACGACCAGTGGACGCAGTTCGAGGAGTTCCCGAACTTCATGGAGGGGGTGGAGGAAGTCAGGCAGATCGACGACCGCCACAACCACTGGGTCACGAAGATCGGGGGAGTCGAGCGGGAGTTCGACACCGAGATCATCGACCAGCTCCCCGACGACCGGATCGCCTGGCGTACGACGAGCGGTGACACGAAGCAGAAGGGCCTGGTCAGGTTCGAGCGCCTCGACGACACGCACACCCGGGTCGAGCTCGTGATGGACGTCGAGACGAGCGGCGTCGCGGAGAAGGCCGCCGACATGACGGGAATGATCGACCGGCGCGTCAAGGGCGACATGCGTCGCTTCAAGGAGTACATCGAGCACAAGGGCGGCGAGACCGGCGCCTGGCGCGGCCGTATCAAGCCCGGCGGCTGACCGCTGCCCGAACTCTTCGCGACGCCCGCAGATCACCGCACGGTGACGGCTCTGGCGCCCGCCCGGCGCCGGGGCCGTCGCCGTGTTCCGGTCGTACGCCGAAAATCGGCCACGTCCAGATTGAGCGGGGGCTTGTCAACTTTGCTGCGGAGAGCTATATAGGTGGTGTCGCCATGTGCATCCCGTATCCGGGAAAGGAGTGACCGATGATGCTCATGAGGACCGACCCCTTCCGTGAACTCGACCGGCTGACCCAGCAGCTGACGGGCACCTCTGCGCGTCCGACGGCCATGCCGATGGACGCCTTCCGGGACGGTGACACCTTCGTCGTCGAAATGGACCTCCCCGGGGTGGATCCCGAGTCGATCGACCTGGACGTCGAGCGGAACGTGCTGACCGTGAAGGCCGAGCGCCGCTCCCGCGCGAGCGAGGACGCGGAAGTCCTGATCACGGAACGGCCGACGGGTTCCTTCAGTCGTCAGATGTTCCTCGGTGAGACGCTGGACACCGAGCGCATCGACGCCTTCTACGACGCCGGAGTGCTGCGCCTGACCATTCCGGTCGCCGAGCAGGCCAAGCCGCGCAAGATCGCCATCAGTGGCGGAAGCTCACAGAAGCGGATCAGCGGCTGAACCCGGCGGGGCGGGGCCCGGCCGTGATCTCCGGCCCGGGCCCCGCCCCGCGAGCGGGCGCGCGCCGACACCGACACGCACGAGAGAGGGCCGGCATGGTGATCAAGTGGGATGCGTTCCTGGCCGCCGTCCAGGAGGGGGGCCAGTACCCCTCGCGCCAGGAGGCCGAGCGGGCCACCCGCGTGGTGATCGCTCTGCTGGGTGCGCACGTGGTGGGCTCGGAGCGGGCGGAGCTCGCCTCCCGGCTGCCGGAAACGTGTGCGCTCCTGCTGCTCAACCCGCTCCCGGCCGCCGAACCGCTCGGACCGGAGCGGTTCGTGCGGGCGACGGCGGCGTGGATCGAGGGGGCGACGGAAGAGACCGCCAAGTGGGATGTCGGCGCCGTCCTCAGCGTGGTGGCCGACGCGGCGGGCGACGAGCTGATGCGCCGTGTACTGCTCCAGCTTCCCCCCGGTTACGACCTCCTCTTCGGCCGCCCCGAAGCGACATGACCGCCGGTGCGTCCGGCCGCGTCGGCCCGGTGGCCCGGCCGAGGCGGCGCACAAGGTGCTGCGGCCCTGGTGAGAAGGCATTCTGAATCCGGACATCCACTTCGGATTCGCATCACTCGGAACATCCAAGACATCCAGGCCATCCAGAACTTCCGGACCGTCCGGTCCGTGGACTCGACAAACAAAACAGCAGAGAGAAGGTAGCCACAGTCATGCGGTGGAACGAACTCATACAGCAGGTACGCGTCTCGGGGCAGTACACCACCGACGCCGAGGCGGAGCGCGTCCTGCGCGCCGTGCTGACTGTGCTGGGCGCGCACATCACCGGCGACGAGCGCCGCGCGCTGACGCGGTGCCTGCCGGTGGAAGCGGCCTGCATCCTCGCCCGCCAGACCCCGGCTGCCCAGCCTCTGACCGCACCCGAGTTCGTCGATGCCGTCGCCGGCAGACTCGGGGACCTCACGCCCCCCGCCGCCCGCTGGGGAGTCGGTTCCGTGCTCGGTGTCGTCGCGGACTGCGCGGGGGACGACCTCACCCGGCGCATCACCGCCCTCCTCCCCAGGGGTTACGCCCTCCTCTTCGGCCGCGCCGAACTGGCCCCGGCGGCCTGAGGCCCGGGCCCGAAGACCCGGGCTGCCCCTTTCGGCCCCTGCCGCGCCGACGCATACGGTCGTACGCTGACCGTATGACGGAGAAGGAACGTGTGACCATCACGATCCCGGCGGACAGCGCGGCCATGCTGAGGAAGCTCGCCCAGGAGAAGCGCATCGAGTCCGTGTCGGCGTACGTGACCGAAGCGGTCGAAGAGCGCCTGGGGCGTGAGGAGCGCGCCCGCCGCATCATCGAGGGCTGGGCCGCCGAGGTCGAGCGGACCAGTCCCAAGGAGTGGGCGAAAGCCCTGGAGTGGGCCCAGACCTCGGACCGGCGCGGCAACAACGCGGGTGCGGCCGCGTGATCGGCGGGTACATCCTCGACGCCGGTGCGATCCGGCAGCTCGTCCTCGGCCGGCCCTTCATGGTGGCCCGGGTCGTCGTCTCGGTCGAACAGATCCAGGTGCTCTACGTCCCCACGACCGTCCTGGCAGCCGGACTGATCGGCCACGACATCTCGCCCCGCCGCCGTGAGCAGGTCGACCTGGCGCTGGCCGCACCGGTCTTCGAGTTCCACGACCTCGACCGCCCCGCCGCCCTGGCCGTCGCCGACCTGGCCACCATGGCGCAGGTCGACCTCGCCACCGCCCACGCAGCGCACCTCGCCCTGCGGCGCCCGGGCTGGCCCGTCATCACCGACCGGCCCGCCGAACTGCACAAAATGAACCCGGGCATAGAGACGGTCGAGCTGCCGTAGACCCGTTCCGTCATGGACCGCGTGTGCGCGGGGGCGCTCCGCGCGGCGGACGGGTGACTTTCCGGGTAGCCCGGAGACATAGGGGTAGACGGGTGGCACATCCACCGGTGGCGTGCTGTACGCCTACCGGCTCCACCGGCGAGGAAAGGGCTGACCGTGGCGGGAGAAGACCTGGGGCGACTGCTCGAAGGGCTGCTGGGGAAAGGTGACGGAAGGGCAGATCTCCTCGGCTCCCTGCTCGGCTCGCTCAGCGGCAGCACGGCAGGGAGCGGCAACCCGCTGGACCGTCTGCTGGCGGTGTTCGGCGAACGAGGACTGGGGCACCAGGCCCACACGTGGGTCGGAGCGGGTGCCAACGAGCCGATCGACGGCGCGCAGCTCGCAGAGGTGCTGCCGCCGGGCACACTCCAGAAGGTGGCCCAGGAGGCGGGGGTGACCCCGGACGAGGCTGCCGACCAGCTCGCCCAGGTCCTGCCGGAGGTGGTGGACAAGCTGACACCGGGAGGCCAGCTCCCGCACGACACCTCGCTGGAGGACCTGATCAAGGCGCGGGCAGCCGGACGCTGAGTCCGCGGCGGGCCGGCCCTCGGCGACGGACGACGGCGACGCAGGACGGCGTTCCCGAGCTCAGGCGCGGGGCAGCGTCCGCAGGTGACCGAGGAAGTCACGTACGCCGGGGCGGCCCGGGGCCTGCCGGGCCAGGACGCCGCCGAGCTCCTCGGCGACCATGGACAGGGACGGCAGGGAACGGCGTCGGCCGCCGAGCGCCTTCATGCCGAAGGCGACCGCATCGTCGAACGCGCCCTGCCGGGCGGCGACGACACCCAGGGTGATACGCGCTTCCGCGTTCCGCATCGGGGAGCGGTCCGTACCGTCGTGGCCGACACCGACCCGCAGCACCTCACGGGCGAGATTCTCGGCAAGCAGGTCCTCGCCGAGCTCGCGGTAGCAGTCCATCGAGTAGAAGTCCCACTTCGCGGGGTCGGCGGTGAAGTGGTTCTCCGGGTTCTCCCGCAGCCCCAGCTCCTCAAGGAGACCGCGGCCGCGGTCAAGAGCGGTCTCGACCCGGCGCCGGTCGCCGATCCGCGCCCACGCCTTGGCCTCCTGCGCCCACAACTGCACCTCGGCGTCCGTGTGCGGCGCGGCCGCGATGCCCTCCTCCGAGGCGGCGATCACCTCACGCAGGTCTCCCCGGGTCAACGCGAACCAGGCACGCATCTCGTGCCCCCATCCGGCGATCCGGGGATGGCCCGCCTCGCTCGCCATGGACAGCGCGGCCCGCCGGGCGGCCTCGGCACCGTCCCAGGAGCCCGAGTCGTACTCCACGCAGCCGACCAGCAGCGCCAGCATCCCCGCCTGTACCGGAACCTCCCGGCGTTCGGACGCGGTCAGCCGCCGCGACCGCAGCACTCCGGAGAGCCGGCGCGACCAGGAACGGCCCTCCGACAGCAGGTGTTCGCCCGGCGTGCGGGCGTACTGCGAGCACAGCCGGTCGACCGTGAGGGCCAGGGCGTCGAGGGTGGCCCGGTCCACGTCGTCCGCGCGCAGCCGCGCGATGACCTCAGCGGTGTCCGTTCCCGCGGCGGCCCGCACCTCGGGCCGGCTGCCGCGGTGGCGCTCCGGAGGGAAGAAGCCGAGGGTCGGCGTACCGAACACCTTGGAGATCAGCGCCCTGTGGTCCCGGGGTTCGGTCTCGCCGGACTCCCACCGACGCCACTCCCGGGCCAGCGTCTGCGGCTCCGGAAGCGGATCGGGGGAGCGGGCGATCATCGCGCGGGCCGCGTCCAGCGGGCTCCAGTCCCGGGCGACGCACTCGGACTCCATGCGCTGCGCCCATGCGGGGCGACCGTCGGACATCCCGAGCCCTCCTTCGCCGCGGCCCTTTCCCGTCGAGTCCGGCACGCGGGTCTCCCGCCCGCAGAGGGGTGGGGCGGTGGCGGAGGGGCGGGGAGGAAGTTACCCGGAAGCGGCGCCGTCCTCCGGCCCCGGCCCCTGCCCCTCGTTGTCGTCCCGCTCGCCCTCTGCCTGGGAAGGGGTCGTCTGGCGCGCGTCCTCGTGCTCCTCGTCGTCGCGTTCGCCCTCTGCCTGGGAAGGTGACTGATCGCTCATCGGATGGTCCTCACTGGCTGAAGTGCCCGGTAGTCGTGGAAGCGGAGACCATTCGGCCTCTCGGACGTTCCTATGCCCGTTCACATGCCATTTTCGGCGCTCGGCGGCTTTCCTGCGATCCGGCGAGATCCGGCGAGATCCGGCAACAAGGGGCACCCGAACGGGCCCCGTGGAGCGGTCCGCGGGGGCAGCGGAAGGCAATGAGCGATGTCAGCAAGGCCGAACGGGCGCTGGAGCGTTGGGCGCCGCCGGGTGGGCCCGGGTGTTCCGGCCCACCCGGGAGCCGGCCGAGGACGTGTCCGTACTCCGCCGGGAATGTGACGAGCACGCCCTGACCCCGGAAAGGGGGCGTTCTGGTGCCGGACTCTTTCGTCGTCGCGCCGCCTCCGGATACCCACCACGCGCTCGATCCCCGCACCGCATGGGTGGGACCCGAACGGGCGGGCAGGGTGCCTGAAAACGCCACTCGGCGGCGCTGCAGCTTCGCCGGGCCGGTGACCGTGAGTCCGCGGACGCCGCCGCAACTCGCGGCGGGCCGGTACGGCATCCGCAGCCGTATCGCTCCCGCCGAGAACGCACCCGGCAGTCGGCGGGGGAGAACGGCGGACCCGGGGGCGGACTCTTCAGCCGGCCGCGCCGTCGACGCGCAGCCGTACCTGATGCTCCAGACGCTCAAGGCTGTGGTCGAGGGCGTCGTTCACGGCCTTCTCGCCGGGGTCGTGGTCCTCGTCGAAGAACGAAAGATGCACCGTCACCTCGGAGGCTCCGCTGCCGAGACCGGCCACTTGGAGCCACCCGGTGTAACTTCCCTGGTCCCTGGTCCCCCATTCCAGCCGCATCTGGTCCTTCCGCGCGCGCAGCAGCGCCGAGGTGTCCTCGTCGGTGCGGTCCTCGTGGACGGTGACGGCGGGCAGTTCCCCGGCACGCACATGCAGTGCCTCCGGCAGCCACTGGTCCAACTGATCGACATTGGCCGCCTGGTCGAAGATGTGCTCGGGCAGCGCCGGCATCGTGCGTGAACGTTCGTACTCAGTCATGACCACACCGTTCCTCGGCTCGAAACCGTTCGACGAACGGATGCCCGGCCTGTCGGACATGAAGCCGCGCCACCACAGAACCACCCGTTCACCGGTCCCGCCCCTCCCGGGCGTCCATCCGGCGGGCACCGGCCGGTGTCCGCCGGCGTCGGCCGGCCAGGGCTGTGCCGAATCCCTTGACGCACCCCCGGAGCCCTTACATACTGGCGGCCAAATCGATTTGGCCGAATCGATGTGGCCCCCGTCCCGGGCCGGATCACGGTCGAAACCGGAGCGAGCCGAACGGAGCTCGAACGTGTCCAGTCCCCGCCCCGAGTCCCTCCCCGCGTCCCTTCCCGAGTCCCTCCCCCCGTCCCCTCCCACGCGTTCCTCCACGGGTTCCCCCGCGCCGCACCCCGTGGACGAATCCCGCCCGATCGGCAGGATCCTGCTCTTCGGCGTCCAGCACGTCCTCGTCATGGCCGCGACCCCCATCTCGGCGATCTTCCTGATGAGTGCGACACTCCGTCTCGACCCCGGTCTGACCGTCGACCTGCTCTCGGCGGCCTTCCTGCTCTCCGGGATCGGAAGCCTGATCCAGTCCCTCGGGCCGTGGAAGTTCGGCCCCAGACTGCCGTTCGTCATGCTGCCCGGCGGCGCGCCGCTCATCCTCTTCCTGGCCATCGCCGAACAGCACGGCCTCCCGACCGCGAGCGGCGCGGTGATCATCACCGCCGCCTTCTACTTCGTCGTGCTGCCCGTCTTCTCCCGGCTGCTGGCGTTCTTCCCCGCCCTCGTCATCGGCACGATGATCGTCATCGTCGGTGTCAACCTGGTGAAGGTCGGCGCGCTGCTCGTCACCGGCCGGCCGGGGCAGCCCGGCTTCGCCGACACCACCAACCTCCTGCTCGGTTTCGCGACGATCGGCTTCACCGTCGTCTTCTACTGGCTGTCCACCGGGGTGCTGCGGCAGCTCGCCGTCATGCTCGGCCTGGTCGCCGGTACGGTCCTCGCCTTCGCCCTCGGCAGCGTCGACGCCGGCCGCGCGGCCGAGGGCGGCCTCCTGAGCGTTCCCCAGCTCCTGCCGTTCGGCTCGCCCGAGTTCAACCTGATCGCCGCGCTGCCCCTGATGCTCTACAGCCTCGCCTCCATGGCGGAGGCCACCGGGCAGACCGTCATCAACGCGGAGGCCGTCGGCAAGGACATCGACAAGCGCGAGGACGTGCCCAAGACCATTCGCGGCGACGCGCTCACCTCCCTCTTCGGCGGCTTCTTCGGCCTGCCGCTGATGGTCACGAGCGGCGAGAACATCGGGATCGTCCGTGTCACCGGCGTACGCAGCCGGTACGTCACGGCGGCCGCCGGCGTGGTGCTCATCGCCATCGGCTTCCTCGCGCCCGTCACCCGCGCGATCAGCGTCGTCCCGTCCGCCGTCGTCGGCGGCACCGCGATGGTCGTCTTCGCCGTCATCACGGTCCTCGGCGTACAGATGCTCGGGCGCGCCGATCTCGACCAGCACACGAACACGTTCATCTGCGCCGTCGCCATCGCCCTCGGGCTGCTGCCGATCCTCATTCCCGGCGTGTACGGAGGCTTCGCGCCCGGCCTCCGGATCCTGCTCGAAAGCGGCGTCGCCGTGGGGGCTTTCGTCGCCGCCGTACTCAACGTCCTCTTCCACCACGTACGGCCGCGGTTCGCGCGTGCGCAAGCCCCCGCCCCCGCCATGACCACCGTCCCGGCCCAGGCCGACGCGGGGGCCGGCGAGCCCGCCCCCGCCCAGCACCCCTGACCGCACCCGCACCGGAAAGAGCCCGATGACCGACCTGCCCGACCCGACCTACCCGCGTCACCCGGTCCATCCGCCCGGCCCGACCCCCGACCGCCTGCGCCCCGACGGTGCGCTGTTCCTCGCTCCCGACGTGGTGCTGACCCCCGACGGACCGATGGACCACTACGCGGCCGTCGTCAGCGGCGACACCTTCCTCGCGGTCGGACCGGCCGAACAGCTGGAGCGTACGTACCCGCACCTGACGCCCGTGAGGCTGCGCGGACACATCCTGATGCCGGGATTCGTCGACGCCCACCACCACCTCACCCAGACCTTCGGCGCCGCCCTGGCCTTCGGTGAGCCCTCCGAGATCTTCCGCAGGCTGTGGGTGCCCCTGGAGGGCGCTCTCGACGAGGAAGCCGTGTACGTCGCCGCGAAGCTCGCCGCGCTGGAGTCGCTGCGCGGCGGCTTCACCACCGTCGCCGAGGCGGGCACCCGGGCGCCGGTGGACGTGGAGCTGGTGGCCGCGGCCGCCCGCGACGCGGGGATCCGGTGCGTACTCGGCCTCGTCTGCAACGACGCCGACAGCGACGCCGACGCCTCGACGGTCCTGGCCCGTGCCGAGAAGCACCTCGTGCGGTACTGCACCGAGGAACTGATCCACCCGTCCCTCGCCGTTTCCGTCCCGGAGGCCGCGACGGCCCGCACCCTGCGCGACACCGCCCGGCTGGCCGCCGCCGCGGGCGCCGTCGTCCAGATCCACGTCAACGAGCACCTCGCCGCCGTGGAGCGCTCCCTGGTCCAGCACGGGCTGCGCCCGCTGGAGTACCTCCACGCAGTGGGCGCGCTCGGACCGCAGTTGCTGGCCGCGCACGCCACCCTCCTCACCCCGCGCGAACTGACCCTGCTCGCCGACTCCGGAGCGGCGGTGAGCTACAACCCCGTCGCCAGCGCCTGGAAGGGCAACGCGGTGGCACCGGCGACCACCATGGCCGAGCGCGGCATCCGGTTCGGGCTGGGCACGGACGGAACCCGGGGAGACGCGTTCCGGCTGGCCGAGGCCGCCGAGTTCGCGCAGCGCCTCGCCTACGGCCTGGCCACCGGGGACTCCTCCTGCGGGGCGGGCTGGACGTGGCTGGAGCACGCGAGCGGGGGAGGCGCCGACGCCGTCGGGCTCGGCGCCCGTACCGGCCGGATAGCCGAGGGCGCCGCCGCGGACTTCCTGCTCGTGGACGTGAGCGGTCCGGAGATGCGGCTGTCCTGGGACCTGCCGTGGGAGCTGGTACGGCGCGGCAACCGCGACCAGATCACCGCCGTCTTCGTCGCCGGCCGGCTGCGCCTGTGGCGCGGTTGGCCCCTCGACTGGGACGGACCGGCCCTGGTACGGCGGGCCGCCGAACTGAGCAGGGACGTGGTGTCGCGGGCCCCCGTGACCCGCGTCCACCCCACGTCCACGGCCGCGCGGCACGCCGGGGCCGAACGGAGCACGGCACAGTGAGTACGGAGACGATGGTGATCCTCGCGGCGACCGTGGCCGTCGCGGCGTTCGTCCAGGGGAGCAGCGGTCTCGGCTTCGCGCTGATCGTCGCGCCCGTGGCCGGACTGCTCGATCCCACGCTGGTCCCGGTGTTCGTCCTCGCGTCGATGATCCCGCTCAACCTGTACGTCGCGTGGCGCGAACGGGACTCCCTGGACCTGCGCGGAGCGGGCTGGATCACCGCGGCGCGGCTGGCCGCCACACCGGGCGGGCTGATGCTGCTGTGGGTCATCCCGGACCGCAGTCTCGGCCTGTTCGTCGGAGCGGCCACCGTGCTCGCCGCGGTGGTGAGCCTCGCCGCCCCGGCGTTCACCCCCGGCCGTGGCGCGTACGTCGCCGCCGGGGCGGTCACCGGCCTGACGGAGACCGCGACCGGGGTCGGCGGACCGCCGCTGGCGCTGGTCTACCAGCACCGGCCGCCCGCGGAGCTGCGCTCCACGGTCGCGGTGTGCTTCCTCGTCGGCGAAGTGGCCTCACTCGCCCTGCTGTTCGCGACCGGGCAGGGCAGCCCGTCCCAACTGGGCGGGGTGGTAATGCTGTTGCCCGCGCTGGCGGCGGGGGCCTGGCTGAGCCGTCTGGTGCACCACCGCTTCGACGCCCGCAGGATGCGTCTGTTCGTACTGGTCTTCGCCCTCGTCTCCGGGGCGGTGCTCATGCTCGCGCCGTGACGCGCAGCGACGAGGCGCGGGGGATCACACGGGGCTCCGGCACCGTCGCGGCCCCCGTGCCCGTCGCGTCCGCGCCGGGGCCGCCCCCGGCGTCCGCCGCGCCGCCCAGCCGGCCCAGCAGCAGTTCCACGGCGTCGGCGGCCGCCCGGTCGAGGTGCAGGTCGACGGCGGTCAGCGGAGGTTCGCAGGTCCTGGCCCGCAGACCGTCGTACCGGGTGACGACCATGACGTCGTCGGGGATCCTCCGGCCGCTGTCCCGGATCGCCCGTACGGCGCCCACCGCGAAGGCGTCCACGAGCGCGCACACCGCGTCGGTCTCCGGATGGTCGGCCAGCAGGGCGGCGCAGCGCTCGTACCCCGCCTGCTCACCGCCCTCCTCGGGAGCCGTCGCGACGAGCGGGACCCACCCGTGCTCGGCGGCGACGCGCTCGAACGCGGCGCGGGCGTCGACCGCGGAATGGCGGGCACCGGCGCCGATGATCAGCGCCGGACGGCGCGCCCCCTGCTCCCGCAGGTGCTCCAGCAGCAGCTCCACGACCCGGCCGCCGCGCAGATCGACGTACGGGGCGTCGTCGCCGGGCGACACCGGCCGGCCGAGCGCCACGTACGGCAGGTGGCGCTCCCTCAACTGCGCCACGGCGGCGTCGTTCTCGTCGGGTTCGACGACGATGGCGCCGTCGATGTCCAGGGAGTACAGCGCCGAACCCGACTGCACGGGCGGTACGAGCACGAGTGCGTAGTCGTGCACGAGCGCCCGCTCGGCGGCCGCGGCGGCGACCTCCATGTAGAAGCCGAGGCGGGACGGCCCGCCGGCCACCGCGAAGGGCATCGACGAGGCGAGTGCGATGGCCTTCGCCTGCCCTCGCCGCAATCGCTGTGCCCGCAGGTTCGGCCGGTAACCGAGGTCGGCGGCGATCTTCTTGATGCGCTCACGGGTCCTCGGATCGACCTTCCCGAGCCCGTTCAGGGCGTGCGAGACGGTCGTCCGCGACACCGAGGCGGCCTTGGCGACGTCGGCGATCGTCGGCGGCCGTGTACCGGAACCGGAAGTGGGCATCTGCGCGGACGCTCCTCGCTCGCTTGACGGGTGACAGACGACAGGTGACGGGTGACAGCCACATCTTCGCCGACCGGCCCTTCGCTGCACACACGTACGTCGCACGGTCGCCGGCGGCCGGCCGCGGGGACCGGCCGGGAACCTCCATCGGATCGTCCGGATTGCTCCATTGGACGGCAAACGGGCGCCCGGCGGCGTGGTCCTGCGCGCGGATGAAGAGAGGCCGGTCACGATGCCGTGCGGTGGAGGGCTTCACCTTCAGGTCCAGGCGGAGGACAGGAGAACTTGTGACGGCTGCACCGGGTGTCGCCATCCCGCGCGAACCGGTACCGGGCGGAGGCGGCCCGGGGCGGGGGAGGGGGAAGGGCCTGCGTCTCTTCCGGCTGTCGACGACCACGTGGGTGGCAGGGCTCTCCCTGCTGCCGCTCGGGCTGCTCGTGGCGGCCTCGTGGCTGGGACGCTACGTCCGTCCCAGCGCCGACGAGTGGTGCTTCCTGCCCAAAGTGCGTGACCTCGGTGTCTGGGGGATGGTCGAGAAGTTCTACCTCACCGACAACGGCCGGATCGGCAACGGCCTGCTCGTCGGGGCGTACGCGAAGTTCCCGGTCGCCGGTCACCAGTGGTTCGGTCTGGTCAGCGGCGTTCTCATGCTGACCCTGCTGTGGGCCCTGACGGTCCAGGTGGTGCGCAGGGCCCGCCGGACGGTTCCCCGCGGGGTGCCGCTGTTCGTGGCGGCGATGGCCACGGCGGTCTTCCTCTTCGCCACCCCCAATACGTACAAGACGTTCTACTGGCCCGCCGCCTCCGTCTCGCACACCATCGCCCCCGTGCTGGCCTGCGCGGCGGCCATCCCGCTGCTGCGGGCACGCACCAGCCGGGGCAAGACCGCCGCTCTGGCCGTCGTGCTGGTGGCGGGGGTCTTCATGGGCACCCTCTCCGAAGAGACGTCGGTGGTCTGCCTGGTGGTGCTCTCGGGCGTCGTACTGCTCGGCCGCTGGATCTTCACCGAGCGGGCCAGGGCCGCCGCCCGCTACTGGGCCCTGGCCGGCATGGCCGGGACCGTCATCGGCACGATCGTGCTGATGCTGTCCCCGGGAGGGCGCAGACGGCGCGAGCGGTTCGGCCTGGAGAGCACCTCCATGCTCGCCCCGGAGTCGCTGATCGCGTCGCTGCGCGGGTACGTCCACATCCTGGAGACCGTCTTCACGACCTGGCAGTACGTCGGAGCGCTCGCGGCCGGGGTGCTGCTGGGACTGCTGGCGCGGGGCGCCCGGGGGCCTTCACCGGTCCTGCTGCCGTGCCGGCCGCTCCTGTGGACGTTCTTCGGAGCCGTCGCCTTCCTCGTCTCGGGCTACCTCTGCACCGTCATCACCTACCCCGTCTTCGGCGCGCGCGTGATGACCGCCCAGCGGACCTGGAACGACTACCTCCTGCTGTACGTCCTGTTCCTCGTGGGCGCCGGAGCCCTCCTGGGTCGTGCGCTGCGCGTGCGGGAGCGGGGCACGGGCGTGGCGGCGGCCGTTGCCGCGGCGGTGTGCGCCGCGGCCGTCCTGGGGCTGGCCGTCCCGCTCCACCACCTGGGCCAGGACATGCGCGTACGGGCGCAGAAGTGGGACCGCCAGGACCAGTACCTGCGCGCCGGGGCGGCAAAGGGCGCGAAGGTCCTGCCGTACACACCGCTGTCGGTCGGCGGGATGCTGGAGCCGTTCGGCGGCAAGGGGCGCAACGTCTGGCCGGCCGGGTGCGTCGCCGACTACTACCACCTGGACCGGGTCACTTACTCGAATCGGCTTCCCTGACCTTCGGCCCCGGCGGCTCCCGCCGCGCCTGCGGCCCGGAGGACCGGGTGGCGGCAGCGCCGGAGATGATGGCCCAGCGGGCGAGCAGGAACGACAGCGGGGTGACGAGCACACCGGCGGCGACGGCCGAGACGTTCTCGTCCATGCCCAGTTTGCTCACGGCGACGTACAGCAGGATTCCGCTGCCCACGACATTGGCCGCGCCCGACAGGGGATAGCGGACGAAGGCACGCCAGGTGGGCCTCGTACGAAGGGTGACGTACGAGTTGAGCAGGAACGATCCGACGATGCTCACCGCGTAGCCCGCACCATGGGCGACCAGATAGGGCAGCCAGATGTTCAGTGAGGCGTACACGGCGTAGTAGACGGCCGTGTTGACGAGGCCGATCGCGGCGAAGGAGGCGAACTGGCGCAGCGCCGGAACGGTCATGTCTCCGGCCGCGCCTGCCCCGCGGGCTCCAGCGAGAGGCCGGAGGCGAGCGCTGCGGGCGACTCGTCCGTTTCGCGGACCACGTAGTGCGGCCGGCGCTTCGACTCGTCGTAGATGCGTCCCACGTACTCCCCGATGACGCCGAGCGTGGCCAGCTGGATTCCACTGAGCGCGACGACGGCGGTGATCAGTGTCGCGTAACCGGGCGTTTCGACACCGTCCAGCACGGCGTTCGCGATGATCCACAGCGCGTAGAGGAGCGCGGACAGGAAGAGCCAGAGCCCGGTGTGGATCGCCAGGCGCAGCGGACGGCTGTTGAAGGAGAGCAGCCCGTCGATGCCGTAGTTCAGCAGGTGCCGGCCGCTCCACTTGGACTGCCCGGCGGCCCGCTGGACGTTCTCGTACGTGAAGCTGACCGTGTCGAAACCGATCCACGAGAAGAGCCCCTTGGAGAAGCGATTGCTCTCGGGGAGCGACAGGAGGGAATCGACCGCACGGCGCGACAGGAGCCTGAAGTCGCCCGCCCCGTTCACGATCTCGACGTTCATGCAGCGTCGTACGAGGCGGTAGTAGGCGCGGCAGAGCGCGGTCCGCAGAGCTCCTTCGTGCGCACGGTCGCGCTGGGCGATGACCTGGTCGTAGCCGTGCTGGTGCAGTTCCAGCATGCGGGGGACGAACTCGGGAGGATGCTGGAGATCGGCGTCCATGAGGACGACCGCGGCGCCCCGGGACATGCGCATACCGGCGAGCATGGCGGACTCCTTGCCGAAGTTCCGGCTGAAGGAGGTGTAGCGCACCCGCGGTTCCGCTCCCGCGAGCTCTCTCAGGAGCGCTGTGGTCCGGTCCGTGCTGCCGTCGTCGACGTAGCATATCTCGAAGGTCGCCCCGACCGGTTCGAGAGCGGTGACCAGGGTCTCGTGAAAGACCCCGAGCACCTCGCTCTCGTTGAAGCAGGGCACGACGATCGAAACTTGGACCATTGTCATTCCACTCCATGCACTGTGAACCGGGTTCACACGTCCCGGTACCTGCGCTGTCGTCTCCAGTGGAACGTGGTGGCGGGCCGACGGCCGCCTCAGGTACGCCACGCGGGTGACGGGAGACGCGGGAGGACGCGCTGGAGCGGCCGCGCGGATGCCGGAACGAGCCGCACGGGAACGGCACATGAGCCGCACGGGAACGGCAGGAGGGAAAGCGGGGGCGGAGCGCGGGTGCGAGCCGTTCAGCCGCCGAGTTCCGTGACGGTCGCGTCCAGCGTGCTCGCCAGCGCGGTGATGTCCTGTTCGGACGGGGTACGGGAGCCGATGCGCCGGGCGAGATCGTCGGCCGAGGCCACCTCCAGGGCGCCCCGGTAGCGATCGGTGCCCAGTTCGGCCGCGGGGACCACCTGTGCCCGGCCCTGGAGAACGACCAGTGTCGGGTCGTCCGCCCGCGGGCGCAGGAGGTCCCGGACGTGTTCCTCAGTGATCACGAAGACCGCCTTTCCGGTTTCCCGAGGTCACCTGGGACGCTTGCGGTCGGCGGGGGTGTCGGTGGCACTGCCCTCTGCGGGGCGCTGTACGCCCTTCTCGCCGGACGATTCCACGCCCTCGAGGGATTCGCCGCCGGCTGTTCCGCCCTTCGTCGGGTAGCCTTCCCGCGCGCTCGCCGTTCCGGGCACGACCCGCTCCTGAGCCTGGCGCTCCGCGCCGGAGTGGGCGCCCGGGCCCAGGTCCCTGCGCGGCCGGGCCGCACGGTCCGGCTTCCGGGATTCCGTGTTGCGGGGTTCCTTCTCACTCATCGCGTACACCTCACTTCTCGGTGTCGACGGCCTCTCCTGTTCCGCGGGCCTCCGGTGGTTAGGGGTACCCCCGCGGCGGACGCGATAACGCCGCACGTGCCTGTACAGGGCGTACCGCAGCCGGTAGTCCGCGAGCGTCGTGGTCTCGCGGTCGAAGGGGGCGGGCAGCCGGCGGTCGGTGTAGCCGCGGGCGCCGCCCGCGCTGTCGACGGCGTACTCGTGGAGGTAGTCACCGAGGCGGACCACCAGGTCCAGGTCCTCACCGGCCAGGTGCTTGTACGCCGTGCAGTAGCCGTGGTGGTACGCCTGGCAGGCCACGGCGGCCAGCTTCAGCCCGGAGACCGCCGTGCCGGGCGCGGGGGCGGTGCGGGTACGGCCGGTCGGGCCGGCCCGGGGCCCGGTGCGGAAGCGGTAGTAGTACGGGCGGTCGGCGTCGAGGCCGGTGACTTCGACGTGCACGCTGCGGCCGAACTCGGGATGTGCCGCGACGTCCCCGCTCCTGACGATCCGCAGGGACTGCTCGTCGTGGTCCAGTTCCCAGGTGACGCTCACCCGTTCCGCGGGCAGGCCGCTGTCGGTTTCGAGCGGACGGGGAGCGAGCCGGGTCCACAGCAGCACGCTGTCGGGCAGCGGGTCCCCGGAGGCGACGCCCAGCGTGAACGGATCCTCCGTGATCTTCCCGGCGTCCAGCTCGGCGGCGCTCGCCGCGCCCGCGGCCGGCAGGTCGGTGCTGAAGGCAAACGCGGCGGCGGCAGCGGTGAGAGTCGGGAAACGGCGGCGGCGGGGGTGCCGGACGGCGGCGCGCAGCTCGGACCGCTGACTCTTCATATGAGGAGTCATGTGCCCGTTCTGCGATTGCCTTGATCACTGCATTCGAGGGGTGCGGTCACCCGCGCCCGCCGGCCGCGGTCCTCCACGGCCGGCGGGCGCGGGCCGGCCGGTGGTCCGGCCGCGCCCGCCCGTCAGATGCCGTTCGTCGCGTCGGGCTCCTTCTGACGGCGCAGCAGAGCCGAGGCGGAGAGGACCGCGCCGATCGCGGCGAGGGACACCGCCGCGGCGTCCGCCCAGGCGAAGGACTCACCCAGACTGCTCTCCAGCAGGTTCATGGTCCCGATGCTCGCCAGCGCGTGCAGGGCGACGATGCCGATCGCGGTCGCGACGCTTGCCGCCCATACGCGCGCTGTGTCCCGGATCGCCAGCCACACGCCGAGTACCAGGCAGAGCACGGTGACGGCGACGGACAGCGCGTCCGCGTATCCGCCGGAGCGCAGATGAGTGAAGTCCGTCGGCAGGTGGATGAGGCCGCAGGCGAACAGCGCGACGGCCGCGCACCACCGCAGTCCGGAACGCAGGGCCGACGAGGCGTCGCCGCGCCGACCGGCGGCGAGCACGTCGCCGACGGCCGGGACGACG
The DNA here is from genome assembly GCF_039533765.1 of Streptomyces enissocaesilis. Lineage (NCBI taxonomy): Bacteria > Bacillati > Actinomycetota > Actinomycetes > Kitasatosporales > Streptomycetaceae > Streptomyces > Streptomyces enissocaesilis. The sequence goes on from NZ_BAAAUD010000021.1 coordinate 75,453, forward strand.
CCCTGAGGAGCGACCGTGGGCCACCCCGGGCTGCTGTTCGGCCGTGCGGCGGACGGCGCGGCGGCCTGTACGCCGGTGGCGCGGCCGTCCGGTGTCTTCTCACCGCCGGGGGCGGCCCGGTTCTCGTGGGCGGCGGCCGCCCCGGCCGGCGGCCGGGGGTCGCCGTCGTCGGCGCCGAGGATGCTCACCAGCTGCGCCACGTCCTCGATCGGCCTGCCGACGGCCGCGGCGCGCAGCGTTGTGCCGGCCTCGTCGACCTCGTGCGGATGCTCGTTCAGCAGGGCGACCAGCTGCCGGACTTCGTCCAGGGGGCGGGCCACGGCGGCTGCGCGCAGTGCCTCGTCCGCGGGGCTGGGAACCGCTCCGGTCCGGTGGAGCAGACTCACCAGCGCGGCGACCTCGTCCAACGGCCGGTACGTGGCTGCCGTCCAGAGCAGGGTGCGTATGGGCTCGTCGCCCGCGTCCTGGGCCGGGTCCGGTGTCCCGGCCTCCGCGGCGGCCTCAGGGACCGCGGTTTCGGGGGCGGCGGCCCCGGGGGCAGCGGTCTCACGGACAGGGGTCTCTTCCGCGGCGGCCGCATGGGCGGAGGCCGCGTACGCGGTGGCCGCGTCGGGCGGCTTCGAGCGGTCGTCGTTGTTCGCCGTAGCGGGGATGGTCGGGTCGGTTGTCATGGCGCGGCTCCGTTCGCCGAACTTCCGGTGGCACACACCGTTCTGGTTGTCGTGCGCCACCAGGACGCACGCTTCGCTCCATCCAATAGGCATTTCGGGCTATTGCGCCATCCGGGAAGGGCCGAAGAGGGGTTCCGGATCCGTCAGGGGACCGGATGCCATGCGCCGGCCGACGCAGGAAGAGCGGTCACGTTTCCATCGCCGCAAAGCCGCAGATCTGCCGGCAGGCCAAGGAGGCGCCGGTGCCGTGCCGGTCGAACGTATCGGCGGCGTACTTCATCAAAGTGGCCGTCGGGACATGACCGATCGCGGAACTCGAACCGAACAGGACGACCGGACAGGCGATCAGGAGTGTGAAGGGCGATCCGGTGGCCGGGTTGGGCTGAACGGGCGGCACCGGCCCCGAGGGCTGGTACCCCAGCAACAGATGAGCCCGCTGCGGGGAGACCGGATCGGCCGGTCAGTGCGACCACCCCCTGCCCCCGCCGCTCGCGGGGACAGGGGCGGGACCGGGGACGGAACCGGTCCAGGACCCGGCGCGGTGTCTTACCCGTGTGGCCCGGCTGCGGACGCGGCTGCCGCTACCTGCGGGGCACTGCGATCCGCAGCGTCTGCTCGTTCCCCGGATCGAGGAGCTTCGGGAGGGGCGCGCTGCGGGCGTGGCGTCCGGCGGGCAGCGGGAGTTCCACGAGGGGGGCGGGGACCGGTGGCGCGGGGGCGGCAGCACCCGCGCCACCCAGGGAGACCTCGGCGCCGTTCTGCCGCGTGCCCCAGCCGGTGCGGGCACACGTGGCGATGCCGTACCAGCGCATCCAGCGCAGCGCCGTCCAGGCCAGCACGATCGCCGCGGGCATCATCAGCCACGTCAGCGCGCGCGAGCGGATGCGCTCGTCGCTGCGGATCACGCCCAGGTAGCGCAGCCCCTGGGCCCAGCCGATGATGAACGGCACCCACAGCATCGAGGCCGGCGGCAGGTTGTCGAAAGCGACCGGCTCGACGACCAGCAGCCAGACGGTGACCATCTGCGTGAGGAACATCTGGAACCAGCGCAGCAGATGGAGCCAGAACGCCGGACGGGCCATCGACAGGTAGCGCATGCGCCACACCGACCGGATGGTGGAACCCCGCATCCACCGCAGGTACATGCGGGAGAAATGACTCCACTTCTCGGGCATGGCGGTGAACACGATCGCCGACGGCTGTTGCACCGTCAGCCCGCGTTCCTGCGCGTAGAGCGTCATCAGGGAATCGTCGGAGAACATCACGGGGCGGCCCATGAACGTCTCGTTCAGGTAGCTGTCGAGGTTGTCGCGGATCACCGGTGCCCGGTAGGCGGCCAGCGGCCCGGAGTTGACCATGACGGCGCCCACGGCGGACTGGCCCGAGCGGTCGACCAGCTGGCTGGTCACGAACCACAGGTCGGTGACGCGGGTGAGCAGGTTCGCCCGGTTGTTGGTGGCGATCACGATTCCGGCGACGGACTGGACACGGGGCCGGGAGAACGGGATCAGCACTTCCTCGACGGCGTTCGGCGCGAGGCACGAGTCGGAGTCGACGGTGATGTAGATGTCCGCCTCGGGGCTCACCCGTACGCCGTGCGCCTGCGCGTGGCGTTTCCCGGCGTTGGGCACCCGTTGCCAGGTGAAGGCGACGCCGACCTCGGCGGCTGCCCGGTTCCACCAGGCGCGGACCTCCGCGTAGTCCGAGGAGGTGCTGCCGTCGTCGACGATGTGCACGGAGTCGGGCCTGCGGGTCTGGGCGAGGAAGGACTCCAGGCCGAGCTTGAGGTAGCCGGGGTCCTCGTTGTAGACGGGCATGAGGATCGCGACGTGCAGGCCCGAGAGCTGCCGTGCGCCGCGGGCGGAGAGCCGGCGCGGGCGTTCCAGGTGGTACATGAGCGTCTGCACCATGAACACGACGAACAGGGCGGTCCATACGAGGGACAGGCGTCCGGTGGTGGTGGAGTCGTACGCGGATGCGACGAGTGCGTGGTGTGCGGTCCAGACGGCAGCCATGGCCAGGACGACGATGGCCATGAATATGGTGCCCGACCGGTGCTGGCGGGCAGCCAGCACCGGCATTCTGCGGCGACGACCGGTCACCTCTCGCCCACGCCGCGCCCGGGCCGGAACTTCAGGCGGAGCAGGACCACGCCCGTGATGACGAGGACGGCCGCGGCGAGAACCATCCAGCCACCTATGTAGTAGGCGGTGCCGCCGATGACGACCGTGCCGATACCGGTCTGGGCAAGCTGCCCGCTGTCGGACATGAAATCCCCCCATGGAGTGACGTTTGTTGAAGCTGTGAATGCACCAGGTTGACGGGCTGGGTGGTGTGCGAGTTGTACGACCAGACGCATGTTGCGCTTGAGGTGTGACACACGGTGATGCGTTGGGCGTAGGTCGTCTACGCCGTGCCGTCGGAAGGGGACCTGTCGTGCGAGGGCCGAACTTTCCGCGGGTGCCGAGGACTTGGCGTGCCGCGGAGGTCACCTGTCCGACAGCGGCCGTTCGACCGGGGTGCGGCGCCGGGCAGGGGAACGCGTTCGAACTGTCGTGCAGGGGGGCTCCGCCACAGCGGCCCCCGGGTGAGTGCACGCCCCGCGGCCACGGCTTTCTGCGCCGCCGCGGCCGGGTGGGGCCCCGTCGGCCCTTTTTCTGTCGCTGAGCGCCGCATCTCCGCCGACGGCAGGTACGAAGGCCCCGTGAGTTGCGGCGGGTTCCGGAGGGGCGGGTGGACCGTCCGTACGAGCTCGATCGCGCCCTGCTGGAGCGGAAGGCGCTGTTCTTCCGCAGGCAGCACCTGTCCTCCGACGCGCAGCGCGCGTTCACCCGCCACTGGGGTGAGCTGGAGAGCGATCCGCTGCTCGCCACCGGCGACGCCCCGGACGGGGCCCGTTTCGACCGCACCGCACCCATCGCGAGGTGCCGCCTGCGGGCGGCGACACCTTGTGGACCCACACGGCGGCCGCGTACGACGACCTGCCGCAGGAGGTGAAGGACCGCATCGACGGTGCCCGCGCCGTCCCCGACTCCGTTTCGGGCTTCGTCCCCTTCCCGCCCGTCGCCGTCGCAGGACCTGCTCCCGCCGGCCGAACACCCTGGGGCGTGGCGTCACCCGGATCGTGGGGGCTGGAGCGCGCGGAGAGCGACCGGCTGCTGCGTCTGCTGTTCCAGCAGGCCCACGTGCCCGGACACCGGGTGCGGTTCCGCTGGGAGACGGAGGGGAGGCGGACGGCATCGCCTTGTGGGACGACCGCGCGACCCGGCACTGCGCGTTCGACGCCTACGATCCGCACCGCCGGGTCGCCGAACGCGTCGCCCTCGCGGGCGACCGGCCGTTCCGGCCGCGGACCGGCGGGCGGGACGGCAGCGCTGCCGCCCCGCCCGCCACGTCCGTGCACTCAGGGCTGGGGCGGCCGGTCCTGGCCCCGGTCCGGGTCCCCGCCGAACTCGTTTCCGAGCTTCTCCTGGGCGGTGTCGACGTGGCCGCTGTACTTGCCCTTGGTCCTGTCGTCGACGGTGTCGCCCGCCTTGTCGATGCCCTTCCCTGTCTGGGCCTCGTGGCCCTTCAGCTTCTGCTTGAGCTTGTCCATCATCGACATGGGTCAGCCTCCTCGCTGTGTCGCCCCCACCCCTCCAGGGTCTCCGCACCCCGCGTGGTCCGCACCCGAAGGGCCCTCACCCGCCTGGTCCCGGAGCGGGGCCAGCCAGCCCCGTGCGCGCAGCTGCGCGACGAATCCCTCGTACGACTCGTCCAGCGCCGCCCGTTCCCGCTCCACCGGATCGACCTGCCGCCCCGCCGCCGTCATCGCCGCCGCGCTCGCGGAGAGGTCCGGGTGGAGGGTGCCGGCGGCGGCGAGCAGGGCCGCTCCGAACGCGGTCTCGGCCCGTCCGGCGACGCGCAGCGGCCTGCCCAGGACCGTGGCGCGGATCCGGGTCCACAGGTCGCTGCGGCTGCCGCCGCCCGCCGCGTGCAGGGGGCCCCGCACCTCGACGCCCAGCGCCTGGACGTGCTCCAGGGCGAGGCGCTCCAGAAAGGCCACGCCCTCCAGGGCCGCCCGGTGCCGGTCGGCCTCGTCCTGCGGTGCGCCGGTGCGAAAACCGCGTGCCTCGCCGCGGACGAACGGGAAGCGCTCGCCCTCACGCCGCAGCGGATAGTCCAGGTACGAAGCCGGGCCACGGGCGTCCGCCGCCGCGTCCAGGCCGGGCAGGCGGGCCGGGTCCACCGCGGCGAGGGCCTCGCCGCCGGTGTTCGAGGCGCCGCCCGGCAGCCACCAGCCGTCGGGGTGGCGGTGGCTGTAGAGGGCGCCCGCCGGATCGGTGACCAGCTCCCGGGTGACGCCCTTGAGGACGTACGTCGTTCCCAGTACGCCCACGAACTGTCCCGGCTCCACGGCGCCCGTGGCGATCTGGCCCGCGCACCCGTCCGTCATGCCGAGGCGGACCCGGCAGCCGACGGGCAGACCGGTCTCGGCCGCCGCCCGCGCCGAGACCGTGCCGGCCTCCGTGCCGGGGGCCCGCACGGCGGGCAGCAGGCCGGAGGGGACGTCGAAGGCGTCGAACACCTCGGTGGCCCACTCGCCCGCGCGCGGGTCGTAGCCGGTCTTGAGCGCGTGACTCCAGTCGGTGGCCACCGGGTGCCCGGTCAGTCTGCGGCCGAGCAGGTCCGGGGTGTGCAGGAGGAGTTGGCCGGGGCGGGAGCGGTTCGCGTACCAGACGAGCTTTCCGAGCGCGGCCGTCGGGCCGACGGTCAGGCCCAGGGCCCGCCACCGCGGCGCGCCCAGCCCCTGCGCCTCGGCGTTGAGGCCGGCGGCCCGCCGGTCGTCGTACATCAGGGCCGGGCCCACGGGCTCCCCGTCCGCGTCCGCCAGGACCAGCGTCCCGGAGGTGGCGGACACGGCGACCGCCAGGACCTCCCGGCCACCGCCGGGCAGTGCGGCCGTGGCCTGCCGCAGGGCGGCGGCGGTCGCGGGCCACCAGGCGCGGGCGTCCTGCTCGCTGTGGCCTCCCGCGCCGCGTACCGGCTGGGGCAGCGCCGCCCGCCCCTCGGCGAGGACCCGCCCCCGGGCGTCGGCACACACCACCCTCACCGCGGCGGTGGCCACATCGATGCCGGCCACGACGGGGGCGGGGGAGCGGGGTGCGCCGGCGGTGCTGCTCATGGGCGGGACGGTCCTCTCGTGTACGCGTGCAGGGGTGGACGCGGGAGCGGGTGTGGGGGGCGGGGGCGGGATCAGGTGGTGGCGCGGGCGGCGACCGGTTCGGCGGCGGCCTCCTGGAGGGACTTGCCCTGCACGATGGCCTCCTCCGACGCCCTCGGCAGCTTCAGGAAGAGCGTCAGCACGGCGGCGACGACGTACAGGCCGGCGAAGATCAGTACGACGCCGTCCCGGCCCAGCGGGCCGAGGAACAACGAGACGATCGCGGGCCCCACGAAGGCAGCGCCGCCCGCCCCGAGGTTGAGGAGCGCCATCGCGCCACCCTTGTTCTCGGGGGCCAGCGACGGCATCAGCGCGGAGATCGGTACGAACCCGGCGAGCGTGGCGCCGTACACCATGCCGACACCGACCGCGACCCAGTAGTCGTCGGTCAGCAGCTTGGGCACGAAGTACAGGGCGAGGACGCTCAGCGCGCAGCCGACCGCGCCGAACCAGCCGATGGTGGTGCGCCAGCCGATCCGGTCGCTGACCACCCCGAAGAGCAGGTTGAAGAAGATGTTGGTGGCGAACATGATCGACAGCAGGCGCAGCCAGTCGCCGTCGGAGAAGCCCATCTCGTCGGTGAAGAACGCCGGGAGGATCACCCAGAGGCCGAACTGCGGAGCGGTGTTGATGACGCGTACGACGCAGCCGACGGCGACCTTCGGATTGGTCCAGGCGATGGACAGACTGCGGGCCAGCGACTGGACCGGCTTGACCCCGGGCGGCGCGAGCCGGGAGTACCCGGTCCTTTCGCGTACGCCGAGGAGGCAGAAGGCGCCGCCGATCGCGATCAGGGCCAGCGCGACCCACAGCGTGCCGAACTTCCCGAAGAGCGGGTTGGTGACGGACGCGGTGAGTGAGCCGAGCGTGGGCAGGCCGCCGGTGAAGGCGAAGTAGAACCAGCCGACGGCCGCGCCGAGCCGGGCCACCGGGGCGGTCGCGGTGACCCACACCAGGAAGGAGAAGGCGAAGAGCGGATAGCCGAAGCCGCGCAGGCCGTAGAAGACCAGCATCAGCGTGTAGTTGTCCTGGGCGGCGCCGAGGGTGAGGAACAGGATGTCGAAGACGATCCAGATGGCGAGCCCCATCTGCATCACCCGCCGCGGGCCCCACAGTTCGGACAGGGCGCCCGACAGCCAGGAGGCGAGCATGACCGTGACGCCGTACGCCGTGATCACATAGCTCGCCCGGACCTCGCTGCCGGCGCCGTTGCCCTCGATGAACGGTGCGATGAAGCCGGACTCGACCCCGTCGCCGATCATGAAGATCAGGACGCCGACGAAGCCGAAGAGGAGAGGCCGGGGGATGCCGACGCGGTCCCAGACCGTCTCCGCGCGGCGTCCGGCGGGCGGGGTACGTCCGGCGGGCGGGGTGCGTCCGGCGGATGCGGCGGTGCTGCTCATTGCTCGTGCCTCCACAGTGAGGTGCCGATGGCCCGCGGACGTACAGCCGCGATGGGAATGCATCATGACCCCTGTGAAATTAACACGCAAGATTTTAAGAAACCCTGTCCTCAGCCGGTGGCCGCGACGTGCACGTCCGTGCGCTCCCTCAGTGCGGCCAGCAGGTCCCCGTCCACCCCGTCGTCCACCACCAGATGGTCGAAGTCGTCGAGCGGACCGAGCCGGTGCAGCGCGGTCCTGGCCAGCTTCGTGCGGTCCATCAGCAGCACCTTGCGGGTGCCCGAGGCCAGCATCGCCCGCTTGACCAGCACCACGTCCTGCTCCTGGTGGTACGTCATCCGGGCGTCCATCGCCGAGGTGGAGACCAGCACCATGTCCACCGAGAGCGCCTCTATGGCCTCCAGGCAGGGCACGCCCAGGAAGGAGTCGTGGGGATGCGAATACTCCCCGCCCAGCGAGATCAGCCGTATGTCCTCCCGGCCGGCGAACAGGTCGATGACCCGCCGGGCGTTGGTCACCACGGTCAGCGGGGCGTGGTCCATCAGCAGCCGGGCCAGCGCGAGCGCGGTCGTGGAGTCGTCCAGCATCACCGACATGCCCGGCTCGACCAGGTCGGCGGCGGTTCTCGCGATGGCCCCCTTCTCGGTGGTGTTGACGCCGAGCCGGTAGTCGAGGTTCGACTCGAAGACCGTCGACGGCAGCGCGGAGACCCCGCCCCGGAAGCGGCGCAGCACCCCGCGCCTGGCCAGCTCGTCGAGGTCCCGGTGGACCGTCATCAGGCTCACGCGGGTGAGCTCCGCGAGCTCGGCCCCACTCGCCGTCCCGTGCTCCAGTACGTGCTCGGTGATGATCTGTCTGCGGGCTTCCGCGCCGGTCGTCGTCATGTGCCCAAGTTTCGCGTACCGCCGGACAGGGGTGCCCAGGTGGGGACGTTGAGCGACCGCAGGGCGGTGTGGGTGTCCGTCACCTCGACCTCGGTCACGGCCGCGTTGTCCAGCCGGGGGAACACCAGGCGGTAGCGGCCGACCGGGATCGAGAGCATCGCGCACAGCGCCATGCGCAGCAGCGTGTTGTGCGCCACCACCAGGACCGTGCCGCCCGGGTGCCTGCGCGCGAGGCCGCGCAGCGCGACCGAGGCGCGGGCCGCGGCCTCGGACGGCGGCTCCGACCCGGCGAAGGCGCCGAGCTCGGCGTCGTCCAGGAAGCGCCGTACGGCCTCGGGGTCCTCGGCCGCCATCTCCGCGATGGTGCGGCCCTCCCCCCAGCCGAAGTCCACTTCGCGCAGGCCCTCGACGACCTCCGGCTCCACACCGAGAGCCTCGGCGGCGGGCCGGGCGGTCAGCCGGGCGCGGCTGACCGGCGAGCAGGCCACGGTGTCGACGCCGCGCCGCTTCGCCCAGCTTCCCAGCTCCTGTGCCTGCCGCAGCCCCTTCGCGGTCAGTGCGACGTCGGAGACGCCGGCGTACCGGTTCTCCGCGTGCCATTCGGTCTCTCCGTGCCGTACGAGCAACAGCCGGGACGTCATCGACATCTCTCCCTCGTCTCCCTCGTCTCCCTCGCGAGCGACCGGCGCGGGCCGGGGCCGTGCCGGTGGCTCATTGCGTCTTCAAGGCAATGCTGTTAAATCTATCAGCGCCAGTGTTAATGACGCTGCGGCGCTGCTGAAGCCCGGCGCCACCGCGACCCCGAGAAGGGCCCCGCCCCATGCGCATCCTTGCCGCCGGTGATCATTTCGTCCGCCCCGACCTCCTGCGCACCGCCCTGCGCGAGGAACTCGGCTCCGCCCCGGAGATCACCGAACTCACCCTGCCCTGGCCGCACGAGCCCTTCGGTCCGGTCGGTGACGTCCAGGAGGCGAGCGGTACGGAGGAACAGCTGGCCGAGGCGCTGGACGGCGCCGAGCTCTGCGTGACCCAGATGGCGCCCTTCACCGAGAAGGTCTTCACGGCCTGCCCGGACCTGCGCATGGTCGCCGTCTCCCGCGGCGGCCCGGTCAACGTCGACCTCGCCGCCGCCACCCGCCACGGCGTCGCCGTCTCCTTCGCGCCCGGCCGCAACGCCCCCGCCGCCGCCGAGTTCGCCATCGGCCTGATGCTCACCGCCATGCGCCGCATCACCACCGCCGACGCCGAACTCAAGCGCGGAAAGTGGCGCGGCGACTTCTACGCGTACGACGAGGGAGGCATCGAACTCGACGGCGCCACCGTCGGGCTCGTCGGCTACGGCGCCATCGGCCGCATCGTCGCCCGCGTCCTGCGCGCCTTCGGCTCCCACGTCCTGGTCGCCGACCCCTACGCCGACCCGGCGGCCGCCCGCGCGGAGGGCGTGGAGCCGGTCGAGCTCGACGATCTCCTGCGCCGCAGCAGCGTGGTGAGCCTGCACGCCCGTCTCACCCCCGAGACCCACCACCTCATCGACGCCGCCAAACTGGAGCTGCTCCCCGAGGGCGCGGTGCTGGTCAACTCCGCCCGCGGCGGCCTCCTCGACTACGCCCCGCTTCCGGAACTGCTGAGGAACGGCCGCCTCGGCGCTCTCGCCCTCGACGTCTACGACATCGAACCGCCCCCCGCCGACTGGCCGTTGCACCACGCCCCGAACGTCGTCACCGCCCCGCACCTGGCCGGCGCCACCCGGCAGACCGCGCACCGCGCCGCCGCCATCACCGCCGCCGAGGCCGGCCGCTTCGTACGTGGGGAGAAGCTCGCCCACCCGGCCAATCCCGAGGTCCAGGAAGCCGCGCGCCCATGAGCGTGATCATCGGCGTCGACATCGGCACCTCCGTCACCAAAGCCGTCGCCTTCGGCGGCGAAGGCACCCCGCTGGCCTCGGCCGCCCGCCGCAGCAGCGTGGTGCGGCTGCCCGGCGGCCGCGTCGAGCAGGACCCCGACGACGTCGTCCGTACGGTCGCCGAGGTCATACGGGAAACCACCGCCGCACTCGCCGGACCGCCCGCCGCGCTCGCCCTCACCGGCCAGGGCGACGGGCTGTGGCTGCGCGACGCGGACGGCCGCGCGGTCCGGCCCGCCATCTCCTGGATGGACGGCCGGGCCTCGGACCGCGTCGCGCGCTGGCTGGAGGACGGCACGGTCCAGGAGGTGTACGGGCACACCGGCTCCGGCATGTTCCCCGGCTGCCACGCTCCGCTCCTCGCCCACCTCCAGGAGCACGAGCCGCAGACCCTGCGCCGCGCGGCCACCGCCGGTTACTGCGTGGACGCCGTCGCCCAGCGCCTCACCGGACGCGTCAGCGTGGACGCCTCCGACGCCACCCTGCCCTTCCTCGACCCGGTGAGCCGCACGTACTCGGCCAAGGCGCTCGCCGCCTGCGGACTGGAGGACCAGGCGCACCTGCTGCCCGCCCCCGCCGCGCCCGGAACCGTCCTGACCCTCGACGCCCACGGCGCCGGCCTGCTGGGGCTGCCCACCGGACTGCCGCTCACCGCGGGTCCGTACGACCTGCCGGCCTGCGCGACGGGCAGCGGCGTGCGCGAGGTGGGCGACGGACTGCTGACCGTCGGCACCACCCTCGCCTGCCAGGTCCTCACCGACCGCGTCCGGACGGACGGCTCCGCCGAACCGGCCGGCATGTGGCTGTGCACCCCGGACCCCGACCGCTGGCTGCGGGCGATGCCCGCGATGGTCGGCACCGCCGCACTCGAATGGTTCCTCGCCCTCACCGGTGCCACCAGGGCCGACCTCGACGGCCTGCTCGCCGACAGCCCGCCGGGCGCGAAGGGCGTCACCGCGCTGCCGTTCCTCTCCGGCGCGGGCGAGCGCGCCCCCTTCGTGGACCCGGCGGCCCGGGGCCGCTTCGACGGACTCACGCTCGCGCACACCCGCGCCGACGTGGTGCGCGCCCTGTGCGAGGCCATCGGTTACGCCGCCCGCCACTGCCTGGAGACCGCCGGTCTCACCGGTACCCTCGCCGCCTGCGGCGGTGGCACCCGCTCGGGGCCGTGGGCGCAGCTCTTCGCCGACGTCCTGGGGCGTCCGGTCCGCATCCCGCTGGAGAACGAGGTGGGCGCGCTCGGCGCCGTACGGGTGGCGCGCCGCTTCCTCGGCGAGGGCCCGGAGACGAAGCCGCAGTCGTTTCGCACCGTGGAGCCGCGCCGGGCGTCACGCGCGGTGTACGAGGACGGCTACGCCGCCTACCGCTCCGCGCTCGACGGGGCCCGTGCGCAGTGGGAGCGGCCCGCTCCGCGCTGACCGACGACGACAGCGCAAGCGGCCCGACGCAACCGCAGGCCGCTTGCGCTCAGCTTCGGCTTCCCGGTCTGCCGCCGGGGCGCCTCGCTCCTGCGTACCGCCGTCGAGGACACCCTCGCCGAGACCGGCACCCCCGACCGTTCGTACGCCGCCGTCCACTTCGTCTCCGGCCCCCGAAGGGCGCCCCCTTCGGCCGCGTCGGCACCGGTACCTTCGCCCTTCGGTCCGACGACCCCGCCGCCGCCTCGTTCACCTCGTTCGGCAACGTCACCGCCGGGAACATCGGATCCCCCGAACCCGTCCACGGCTGCCCGGGCGCCCAGCTCGCCCTCCCCCGGGGCCCCGCGAACACAGCCCGGCCGTCCAGCCGAGCGAGCCGGAGACCTGCCGGTCCTGACACCCTGCCCCCGGGGACCCGCGCGGTCGCAACTACGCCTTGGACAGGGCGGCGGCGCGGGCCTCGCGGATCGGGGCTCCTGCCCGGTGGAGGCTGGTGAGCGCCTGCCGGTACGACGTGATCAGGCTGGTCTCCAGGTAGTCGATGCCCAGCTCCCGGCAGTGGTCCCGGACGATGACCTGGGCCCGGCGCAGGTGGGGACTGGGCATGCTGGGGAACAGGTGGTGCTCGATCTGGTAGTTCAGCCCGCCGAGCATGAGGTCGGTGAACCAGCCGCCGTGCACATTGCGTGAGGTGAGCACCTGGCGGCGCAGGAAGTCCGGGCGGTCGTCACCGGTCAGGATCGGCATGCCCTTGTGGTTCGGGGCGAAGATGGACCCGAGGTAGACACCGAACAGGCCCTGGTGGACGGCCAGGAAGGCGATCGCCATGCCGGGCGGCAGCACCAGGAACAGTGCGGCCAGGTAGACCGCGAAGTGCGCGAAGAGCAGCGTGCCTTCGAGCGTACGGTTCTTGAGCGAGCGGTCGGCCAGCGCCCGCACGCCCGCCACATGCAGGCTGAAGCCTTCCAGCGTGAGCAGCGGGAAGAACAGGAACGCCTGCGAGCGGCCGAGCAGCCGGGGCAGCCCCTTGGCCGCGCGCGCCTGGTCCTGGGACCAGACCAGCACGTCGGGCAGGACGTCCGGGTCGAGCTCCGCGTGGTTGGGGTTGGCGTGGTGGCGGGTGTGCTTGTCCTGCCACCACCCGTAGCCCATCCCGATACCGAGGTTTCCGGCGATCCGCCCGGACCGCTCGCTGGCCTTGCGCAGGCGGAACACCTGGCGGTGGGCCATGTCGTGGGTCACGAGTGCGACCTGGCCGAAGACCAGGGCGAGGAAACCGGCGACCGCCAGGGTCCACCAGCTGTCCCCGACGCGCACGAAGGCGACCCAGCCGCCGACGTAGAGGGCCGTTGTCGCCGCGATACGTACCGTGTAGTAGCCGGGGCGGCGGCCCATCAACCCGGCTGCGGCAATCTTCTTCGACAGCTTCGCGAAGTCACTGCCGGTCTGGCGAGGGGGTATGGGCGGGGGGTGGACGGAAGTCTGCACACTCATGGTGAGGACCCTTCTGGTGGGGCGCGCGGAGTGGGGGTGCGGCGTGGCCGGGTGCCTTCGGCGGCGCTCGGCGGCATCGCCGTCGGCCGGGCGGGGGCCGCGGGCGCGCGGCGGGGACTCACAGCGGGCTGCGTGCGCGGTTCTCGGCCCGTTCCACTGGCGGGGGGCCGGATATGACCGGGGAGGCGGGGGATCGGTCGGGCGGGGCGGCGGCGCCGGGTTGTGGGGGGAGTGCGGCCTTGTCTTCGGCGTCCACCTGCCGGGGACCGTCCGTGACCTCCTGGGTCCGGCCGGTCAGGCCGTCAGCGGCACAGGCGACGGCTCTTCTTCTTGTCAACGGTAAGGCACATCGGTCGGAGCCCCGCTGTGCCGTTTCTCACCCTGCCGTTCCCACCGCGGAGCAACCCGTCCAGGGCGGCGGCGCCTCCCCGCCGTATGGCGCCCGTCCCCCCTGCCCGCGCGGAGAACCCCTGCCGGACGTGTACGAACCGGAGGCTCCGCGGGATGCGCGTACTGCGGCCGCGGGCGGGTGAAGCGGGCCGGGCCGCGCGGGGTGAGGAGCGTGTCGAGTGCCCGGTACCGGCTCCGCGCAGCCGGTACCGGCGACTAGCGGTCCGGCGGTGACGGCGGACGCCTGTCCCGCAGGTAGGGGGAGAGCCGGTCGAGGAAGACGCGCTGGCCGGTCACGAGCCGGTCGTGGGCGCTTTCTGGCGTGCACCATGCGACCTGGTCGATCTCGGGGAACTCGCGCCGGACACCGGATCCCCTCGGCCACTCCATGGTGAACGTCCCGAAGACCGCCAGGGCGGGGTCGAGATCCGCCTCGATCGCCCAGACCGTGACGATCTTGCCGCTCGCCTGGCGGGACTCTCCGAGAGGTAGCGGTTCACCGTCGGGCACCGGGAGGCCGAGCTCCTCCGTGAACTCCCGGCGAGCGGCCGCCTCGGGCGTCTCGTCCGGTGTGTACTCGCCCTTGGGGATCGACCAGGCCCCGGTGTCACGGCCGGCCCAGAACGGACCGCCCATGTGGCCGATGAGCACCTCGACCCCCGTTCCCGAGGACCGGAAGAGGAGGAGTCCCGCGCTTCGCTTGCCCGACATGCCGTCAAGTCTGCGTGCCGGGGCGCTGCGAAGCCAACGGAAACGGGAAGGGCCGGTCCCCGGACGGGCGGGTCCGTTGGTGTGCGCGGCGCCGCGTTCCGGCTGTCCCTGTGCGCTGGTGGGGTAAACGGGGCTCATGAGTGAAGTGGTGCAGGCAGGAATGTGGGGGCTGGTGGCCGGGTCGGCCCTCCTGCTCGGAGCGCTGTTCGGGTACGGGGTGCGGGTCCCGCAGTGGGTGGTGGCCTCGGTCATGGCGTTCGGCGCGGGGGTGCTCCTGTCCGCGGTCTCCTTCGAGCTGGTCCAGGAGGCGTACGACCAGGCCGGGCTGGTTCCGGCGGCGCTGGGGACGGTGGGCGGGGCGGTGGCCTACACGGCGGGGAACGTATGGCTGGCGCGCCGGGGAGCCCGGCACCGCAAGCGGTCCGGGCACCGGCAGTCCCAGCCGTCGGAGTCCCAGCAGGCCGGTTCCGGCCTGGCCCTGGCACTGGGCGCCCTGCTGGACGGTGTGCCGGAGTCGGCGGTCATCGGCGTCAGCCTGGTGGACGGCGGGGCCGTCAGTACGGTGACGGTGGCGGCGGTGTTCATCAGCAATGTGCCCGAGGGCCTTTCGAGTTCCGCGGGGATGCGGAAGGCCGGCCGCAGCAAGAAGTACGTCTTCGGCATCTGGGGTGCGATCGCCGCCGCCGGCACGGTCTCGGCGGTGCTCGGCTACGCCGTTGTCGGCGGGTTGCCGACCGGGGTGGTGGCGGCGGTGACGGCAGTGGCGGCCGGTGCGATCCTGGCGATGATCGCCGACACCATGATCCCGGAGGCGTTCGAGGACGCCCATCTGGCGATCGGCCTGATCACGGTCAGCGGGTTCCTGGTGTCCTTCGCGCTGTCCCACGCATGACCGGACCCGGGCCCGTGCTGTCCCACGCATGACCGGGCCCGGACTCGGGCCGCGGACCCGCACCCCGGGCTCCCGCGCCTTCGCCTTCGCGTTCTCACCCTCCGGACGGCCGTCCGCCGTCACGCCGGGCGACCGTGGACTCCGGGGGCAGCGGTGTGAAGCGGATGGTGTCGTGGGAGGCCAGCGGCCCCGTCTCGTAGAGCAGGCCGACGGTGGACGCGCCCGTCTGCACCAGGTCCGAGTATCCGGCCGGATCCTCCGAGACCGACCACGCCGACCGCCACGACCGGCCGCCGTCGTCGCTGGCACGCACCTGCATCCGGAGCCGTCTGTCCGGGTGCGACGGCCCGGAGTACAGCAACGGCCCCTTCCCCGGCCGGCCGGAGACCTGGAGCACGCTGCCCTGGACCGTCGGCCCCGCCAGCTGGGGCTGCGGCCGGAAGGGAACGGACAGTGTGAGACCGCCGTCGGCGCTGTAGGCGTCCGCACGGGTGCCCTCGGCCGTCCGGTCGTGGTCGCGGGCGTTGATGTAGACCGTGCCGTCCGGGAGCTCGGCCAGCGTGCTCTCGTTGAGCGCGAGCGGGCCGCTGACCGATCCGCTCACGTACCCGACGTGCCAGGTGTGCCCGCCGTCGTCGCTGTGGAGCGAGTGCGCGCCGCTGAGTCCCGTCGTGCCCGAACTGTGGTTCGCGGGCACCAGCAGCCGGCCCCGGTGGCTTCCGTGCCGCAGGGCGACCGCGTGGCCGGGGCCGACGGCGTACCAGCGCCAGTCCGCGGACTTGACCGATCCGGTGATGTCCCGCTGCGCGGACCACGTCCTGCCGCCGTCGGTACTGCGCTGGACGTACACACGGCGCACCGAGGCGGCGGCCTTCCCGGACATCACCTGCCGCTTCGTGGCACCGCCGATCGTCCGGCAGGTCAGCAGCACGACGTCTCCGCTGCGGGGGTCGATCACCGGGACGGGGTTGCCGACCGTGTCCTTCCCGGCGTCGGCGACCAACTGCATCGGCTGCCAGGTGCATCCGCCGTCGAGCGAGCGCCGCAGGACCAGATCGATGTCGCCGTCGTCGGCGGCGGAGTTCCGCCGGCCCTCGGCGAAGGCGAGCAGCGCACCGCCGGGCCCGGGCACGTGGAGCGCGGCCGGGATGCGGAAGGTGTGGTAGCCGGACGCCCCCGACCGGTAGGGCACGGAAGCCGCGCACGGCGCCGGTGGCTCGTGTGCCGCGGGTGCCGGAGCCCGGGTCACCCCCAGCCCGGCGACCAGGGTCAGCAGAAGGGCCAGTCGCCGACTGGCAGTGGCACGGAGTCTCATCGCGTCTCTCGTCCGGTATGGCGTTCCAGGCTTCATCCCGCCTGCCCGGAAGGAACGTAGCGGCAGGAAACGCCTGCGCCTGCGAGCGCCACGCCCGCGGAAGGAGGTGACCGGGCAGCCCGGCGGCAGCGGACACGGCAACGGCGTCCGCGCCGCCGCTCGGGGTGTCAGCGGCGGCGGGGGAGGCGGTGCAGGCGGACCTCGCTCAGTCGTCCGTCCTCGGCCACAGCGGTCATACAAGTGCAGTGGGGCTGTCGCCGCCGATCGGTCGGCGAGCCCGGGTTCAGCAGCCGCAGCCCGCCGGGAGCGGTCGTGTCCCACGGAATGTGGCTGTGGCCGAAGACCAGAACGTCCAGGTCGGGGAAGCGCTCCGCACACCTGAGCTCCCGCCCCCGGGCGGCTCCGGTCTCGTGTACGACGCCGAAGCGCAGCCCACCGAGCTCGGCCCGCGCCACTTCGGGCAGCCGCGCCCGCAGTTCGAGGCCGTCATTGTTGCCGTACACCCCGATGAGGAGCCGCGCGTGCGCGTCGAGCAGGTCGAGGGCGGCCGTGTCCACCCAGTCGCCGGCATGGATCACGACGTCGGCTTCCCGTGCCCGTGCGAGGAGCTCGGCGGGCAGTTCCCGGGCGCGTGTGGGCAGGTGGGTGTCGGAGGTCAGCAGCAGGCGCACGTACACCACCGTAGGCGCGTCGGCCGTCCCCGGCGCGGACGCCGGGGACGGGTGCCCGGGGCGGGTGTTCGGACGCCGGCTTCCTGCGATCGGGTGACCGTCCGTCAAGCCGGGAGGCGGACACGGGAAAATGACTCGCGTGTCCCACCTCGGCAGTGCGAGGCTGACGCTCGTCGAAGGGGTGTAGCTCAGAGGCCAGAGCGCCGGTCTCCAAAACCGGATGCCGCAGGTTCGACCCCTGCCGCCCCTGCCACCGGCACGTGGCCCACGGACCCCGGACGTGGGCCACGGGAGCCTCCCGCCCGCGCCGGCGCGGTTCTCTATCGCCGGGCTGCCGGGCTGCCGGGCTGCCGGGCTCCTGGGGGTTCCCGCCCCTGGCCTGCGCGGATAGCGGTGGGTGACCGTTCGGAATGCGCCGGTGCGCGCGTACTGCTTCGCTAGTGCCGCCCGCTCTTCCCTTCACCCGAGGAGTGATCATGAGCGTTGCAGGTGAGTCCGGCGGTCGTGCCCAGCAGCTGCGCCAGATGGCGCAGGAAGTGGAGCAGGCCGCGGAGCGTGCCACTGACCCGGAGCAGCGTCAGCGGCTGAAGGACAAGGCCCGCCGCCTCAAGGAACAGAGCGAGCAGGCGAGCAGCATGGGCGGCGGGGACATCTACCCCCCGCAGTAGCGCCCTTGCGTCAGCACCGGCCGGTGGCTGCCCCCACGCTCCGAGCGTGCGCGAGGCCACCGGCCGGTCACGTTGGGCCGCGGCCGGCTCGGCACTGCGCATGCGGGCCGACTTCCCGCTCGCCGGAGCCGGCACGGACCCGACGCCGGTACGGGCGCTGGAACATCTGCGCGGCCGCACTCTGCCGGCCATGCTCGGCGTCGCCCTGCCCGACATGGACTACGCCGTCGCCGGAAAGACGGCCACGCCGCACGATCTCGCCCGTCAGGTGAGCAGCCGCACGCCGCTGGACTCCGCCTGCGTCCTCGTCCCGGCGTTCGTCCTGCTGGTCGTCGCCTTCCGCTCCCTGGCCGTCCCGCTGGTGTCGATCGCGCTCGATCTGCTGTCGATCGGCGCGGCCTGCGGGGTGCCGGCCCGGATCTTCCAGGGGGCCACCTGGGGCCGGTGCCCGGCTTCACCTCGTCCGGGGAAGTGGTGAGCCGCCTGCCCCTCGTAGGAGGAGTGGTGGGCCGGCTGCCCCTCTTCATGTTCATCATCCTGTTCGGGCTGAGCATGGACCACCACATCTTCGTCTTCAGCCGCGTGCGCGAACGCCGGTCGCCCGGAACGGACGCCCGCGAGGCCGTGGTCGCCGGCATCGCGGCGAGCGCGGGGGTCGTGACGAGCGCGGCCGTCATCATGACCGGGGTGTTCTCGGTCTTCGTGACGTTGTCCGCCATCGAGTACAAGATGCCGGGTACGGGAATGGCCGTGGCCGTCCTCGTCGACGCGACAGTCGCACGGGGCGTACTGCTGCCGGCTGCCATGTCGCCGCTCGCCGAGCGGGCAGGGGCACTTCCGGGCCGGACGGCCACGAGCGGCGGGCCCCTTCGCCGATGACGTCGGGGCCCGTGACGGCTACTCCGCCGACCGCTTGGGGTGGTGCCTACGGCGTTTGGCCACCACGTAAGCCGCGGTCAGAGCGGCGGCTCCGGCTGTCAGCCCGAGGCCGTACGCGGTCTCGGCGCCGCCGCTGCCCCCCGCGGTACTGCCGGTGCCGGCGTCGACCCCACGGGACGGGGCCGCGGTCACCTGCCCGGGCTCCGTGGGCGGGACGGGGGCGGCGGTGGCCGTGTCGAGGGGGGTGGCGGTGGCCGTGCCGACGCTGTTCCTGCTGGGCAGGGCCTCGCAGGCTATGCCGTCGTCCGGCCCCTGGTCCTCGTCGAGCCGGTTCGGGTCACTCGGGTCTCGGTCGAACTCGGCCTGTGCCTCCTCCTGGAAGGCGAAGTCCCGGCAGTCGAGGTCGACCTGCGCCTGCGAAACGCCGGACAGCTGTGCGGAGGCGGCGACAGCCAGTACCAGGGCAGCCGCGGCGGTGCGAAGGTTCATCTCTCGACCGTAAGTACGGTGATATTGGTTGGCCAGGGCAGGGATCTTCCGCAGCCGGGGCCGGGGGTCGGCCGTGGGGAGACGGTGCAGCAGTCGCCGATTGCCCCGAGCGAGTGACCGCCGTGCCGGCGCGGCGGGGCGAGCGGACTACCGGGCGGGACCCCGGACCGTGATGCCATCCGCATGGCTTTGGGCAGCGGGGGAACCGGACACCGGTACATCACTGGGAAACCCGGTGAGCCGGACAGCGGATGGGGCTCAGGGGCCGGGGCGCCGAGCCTTGGGACAGCAGCACACCGTACGGGCGGTTCTGGAGCGGCCCCGGCCGCCCCGGAAGCTACGACCTCGCCCGTACACTGCCGCCGCCGAGGGGCACGGACGGCAAGGGAGCAGCAGGAGGATCCCGCCCATGCGGCCGGGGGCCCGCCGTGCATCCTCGAGCAGCGTGAACCGGTGTCCGCCGAGCCGGGAGCCCGGCTGCGGACGCCGGGGGAAGCGCAGGGGGCTCCACCGCGCGCTCGGTGAGAAATGCGAGAAATGTGGTGTGTTGTGTATCGGGCCGGGTACGCGCAGAATCACGCCGACTCCGAGGGGTGCTCGGGCTGCTGCCCTCTGTGCCGGCTTTTCAGGTAAAACTTCCGCGCATTCTTCGCACGAGAGGAACCAACGATGTCCGACGAAACAGCGCGAGGCGACGACGTCTACCAGCCCGCGAATTCAGACGCGGACAACCGGCCGACCGGCGATCTCGACATGGAGAACGCTCTTGGAGAGCGAGGGGTCGACGAGATGCAGGTGGAGGGGTACTCCCCGCCCGACGAGCCCCTGGCGGTCACCAAGCACGGCACCACGGGCGAGGAGCAGCGCGAGGGTGAAACCCTCGACCAGCGACTGGCGGAGGAAGTGCCCGACGTGCAGCCGCCGGTGGGCGACCAGATCGGCGATCTGCCCGAGGGCGAGGGCGAGCCCTTGGAGGGGGCCGCGCCGCAGCGCGACACCGGCGTAACGGGTCAGGACGTAGGCATGGACGGCGCTGCGGTACCGGCCGAGGAGGCCGCGATGCACATCGACTCCCCGGAGGACGACGAGACGTTGTAGTCGGTAGTCGCTGCGGCCGGAGCGGTTCGGCGGCGGAGCCACTCCGGGCCGGACGGACCGGGCGGACGGGAGGATCAGGCGCGTGACCGGTTTCGGCCTCCGGTGATCAAGCGGTACAGCACCAGGAGGATGAGCGATCCGACGATGGCCGCGATCCA
Source organism: Streptomyces enissocaesilis (assembly GCF_039533765.1). Taxonomy (NCBI): domain Bacteria; kingdom Bacillati; phylum Actinomycetota; class Actinomycetes; order Kitasatosporales; family Streptomycetaceae; genus Streptomyces; species Streptomyces enissocaesilis. Next base: position 95,700 of record NZ_BAAAUD010000021.1, read on the forward strand.
CGTGGACAGTTCGAAGAAGCCGTCGATGGAGTCGACGCCGAAGATCACCTTGCCGAGCCAGCCGCCCAGCAACCCGCCCGCTACCCCGATGAGCAGGGTGATGATGATGCCTCCGGGGTCCTTGCCGGGCAGCAGCGCCTTGGCGATGAGGCCGGCGAGCAGTCCGATGATGATCCAAGCGATGATGCCCATGGGTGTCTCCTTGTCTCGCACGATGCTCACGATGTTTTCGTCTGAGCGCGTAGGTCTCGGACGGGTCTTCAGACATGCGGACGCGCGCACGGCAGGTGCCGGACGCCGACGGGCCACGGCTCAGGGGCGCGGCGCGGAGGCCAGCCGGTCGCATTCCCGGCAGGCCTCCGCCGGGCCGGGGAGAGGCGGAATCCAGGTGTCCCACGGAGTGGCCGGCTGGTCGAGCGGCGCCGGCTGCATGTTCGTGGTGTCCATGCCGCACAGCGTCTGCCGCTCCGGCGCCCGGCCGGTCCCGTCGGTCTCGGCAGCGTGCACGATGCCGATGTCCTCCACTGCGCCCATGCCGCCGAGGGACCGCTGGGCAGTGATGGCGACCTCGAATACCGCAGCGTAGCCGTTCACATTTCCACACTAGCCACGTCCGTGGGCGGCTGCCTGCCGACGTTTTCCCGCGGGCTCCGCGGGCCGGGTCGTCCGGCTGTCCGGGGCCGGGCGGTCCGGTTCCGCACCCCCGTTGCCGCAGCACTGCCGCACACCGGGCGCCGCGCCTCGGGCTGCCCGGGATGTCGTACGCCGACCGCTGTCCGGCCCCGCGCGTACGCAGGTCGAAGCCGTACCGCGCACAGCAGACCCCTCGCCACCACGATCTCGTGCGGCACCTTGAGGGTGTCCACGTCCTGCGACAGCCCGGCGGCGCTGAGCCGCCCGCTCGCCCGGGCCGGGGCAAGTTGTTCCGCCAGTGGTGGACAGCGCGTTCGTTCGGGCGTTCCCTTGGGAGTGCAGGCGCATCACCGCACGAGGGGACGCCCAGTGCTCGAAATGATCGACGTCGCGGTCCACCCCACCGGGCCCGGCGGCTGCCGGGTGGCCGTGGCCGGAGACCTCGACGTCGAGACCGCCCCGGACGTCCGTGCCGCCCTGCACGGTGTGCTGGCCGCGTACGGGCACGTGACCGTGGACCTGTCGGCCCTGCGGTTCTGTGACTGCGCCGGACTGGGCGCGCTGTTGAGCGCCGCCCGTACGGCCGAGGCGCACGACGCCGACCTGATCCTGTCCGCGGTCCCGGACTTTCTGGCCCGCCTCTTGAGGCTGTCGCACAGTCGCGAGGCGTTCACGTACCGGGAAGAGGTGCTCGGGGACGGCTGACGAACCGTCGCGTCAGGACGCGTCACGCGCGGCGGGAGAAGATCCGGCCTCGCGAACCGTTGCCCAGCACCAGGCCGGAGGGGATCGGGCGAGTTGTGGGTGGTCCGTAGAGAACCGTCGCCAGGACGGTACCGAGGAGGCCGCCGAGGAGCTGGGCACCGATGAAGCCGGGGAGTGACCCGGGGGCGATGCCGGTGAGGGAGTCCGTGAGCGAGCGGCCGACCGTCGCCGCGGGATTCGCGAAGGACCCCGACGAGGTGAACCAGATCGCTGCTGCGATGTACGAGGCGACTGCCACCGGGGCGAGTCGTGCGCGGCCTGTGCGGTCCAGCCCGTACACCAGCAGCACCAGTCCGGCCGTGGCGACCGTTTCGCCGAGCAGCACGTGGCCGGCGGACCGTACTTGGGTGGACCAGACGCCGGGCGGCCTGCCGAACATCGCTTCGGCGAGCAGAGCTCCCGCGACGGCTCCGGTGAGCTGCGCGGTGATGTAGACGCCGGCCTCCCGGCCGCTGAATCCGGTCCTGTCGCGCCGCCGGGACCACCATGTGAACAGGGTGATCACCGGGTTGAGGTGAGCCCCGGAGACCGGACTGAACAGGACGAGCAGCAGGCCGAGTCCGATCGCCGAGGCCAGTGCGTTGGCCAGGAGCCGGACTCCGGCGTCCTGGCTGAGCCCGGTGGCCTGGAGGCCGGAACCGATGATGACGGTCACCAGAGCCGCGGTCCCCACCAGTTCGGCGGCCGCTCGGCGTGGCAGTGCCTTCTCGATGTCCATGGCGCGATCCCTCCCCGGATACAGTACAACGGAAAATATATTCCGCATCTTGGAAAAGATGGAAGGTTCTTGCCCGGGCCGGGCTCCGGCGCGGTGCTGCTTGTCCTGCATTGTGACGAGTTGCCATGGGGGCCGTACGGGTGGTGGGCGGCCCCGTACGCAACCGGGCGCCGCCCCGCGGGAGTCCTGTTCCGTCAGTGACGACACCCAGGAGATTCCGATGAACGGCAAGGGCACAGAGGCTTCCGCACTTCCGGTCAGGACGCCGCAGTGGGCATTCGACCCGTACCGCTTCCCCGGTCTGCAGGACTTCGACCAGCAGGACGACACGGGAGCCGTCGAGGGGGACGAGGACTGTTTCCCGCCCGCCCCGGGCCTCCAGCGACGACTGCCCTTCACGCTGAGCGCCGCCGACAGGCGCCGCCTGGACCTTCACGCCGCCCTGACCACCACCGGGATCGCACCGCTCCCCGGCGATCTCGAAGCCATCTGCGTCCTCAGCATGCTCGACGACACCACCATCAATGCCGTCCTGCGGTGGATCACCAGCCCTTGACCGTCCCCGCCGGCACCGACCGCGGAAAGCCCCCCATCGGCCGGGGCAGACGATCACCTACCCTGAACCGGGCGCCGGTCGGCACGGTCACACCGGACCGGCACCGCGCCACCTCTCCGGCCGGCACCTTCAGGATGGAAGCAGCAGCCCATGGTATTGATGATCCTCATCGGCGCGGGCCTCGTAGGCGTAGTAGTCATCGGCATCGTCGCCGCGGTGATCCTGAGCCGGCGCAACCGCAGTGGCGGCGGTGCGGCGCCCTTCCAGGGGGGTTGCCCGCCCCAGCCCCCGCAGTACCCGATGCCGCAGGGCCAGGCGTATCCCCCTGCTCCGCAGGGTCAGGCGTATCCCCCTGCTCCGCCGAACCAGCCCCCGTACCACCCCGGCCCGTACCCCCAGCAGCCTCCCTTCCAGGGGCGGTGAGCGGGTACGGCCGCTGCGCGGCAGGATTCTCCGGGCACAACGCGCCGTCGTTGTGCCCGGAGTGCTTTATCGGCCTCCGGAGATCCTCAGGACCGTACCGGTGGTGCAGGAGGCGTCGGCCGACAGGAGCCAGGCGACCGCGCCGGCGGTCTCCGAGGGCTCGCCGGGCCGTCCGAGTGGGATCCGGCAGCCGCCTTGGCCGGACGGCCGGGGTCGCCCATGGCGGCATGCGTCTCGGTGCCGATGATGCCGGGGGCGACGGCGTTGACCCTGATGCCGTCCGGGCCGAACAACCGCTCCACGTGCGCCTCTTCGGTGGCCGCGTATCCGGCCCTACTCCTTCAGCACCGCTGATCCGTCGGTGCTGAAGGAGTACGGCGAGCGGGACGGGACGCGAGACGCAACCGCTGGTGACTCCCGCCTCTCCTCGGCCGGCGGCCGAGGCTCATCCGTGCTCGCGGAGGTACGCCTCCAGTTCTGCGGCCCCGGTCAGCATCGCCCGCCCGCGGGCGGAGAGCCGGCCGTGCCAGTCGCACAGTGCGGCCTCCAGCGGCTCCAGCCCGCCGGCCGCCCGCACCTGGGCGATCAGCGGGGCGATCTGCTCCAGCAGGTAGCCGCCCCGCCTGAGCTGGTGGGCCAGCCGGACGTCCCGTACGTCGGCCCCGTCGTAGACGCGGTACCCGGTCCGCGGGTCGCGGCGCGGGCGCACCAGCCCGGCACGCTCCCATGTGCGCAGCGTCGCGGGCCGGATTCCGAGCTTGTCCGCCAGCGGTCCGATGAACGTGCCGCCGGGTCCGGACACCGCGGCCGGCCCGGACCCCGCACCGGGCCCGGGCGCCGTGGCGGGGTCCAGGTCGCGGAGGGCGCTCTCCACGGCCTGGAGGGTCCGCCGGTCGTCGAGGAGCTGGACGTGGCTCTCGTCGATGAGGCGGAACGCCCCGTCCACCGCGCCCTGGTTCACGGCCCGCATGATCGACGCCGCCGTCCGGTGGCCGTGGCCGGGCACCAGGGCAAGAAACGCGCGCAGGGCCGCCGCGTGCAGCGAGGTATAGGTGCGGTAGCCGTGGGGCGTGCGACCGGCGGCCGGAAGGATGCCGGCCTCCTCGTAGTTCCTGACCGCCTGTGTGGACAGACCGTGAGCACGCGCCAGATCAACCGGCCTGAGTCGCTCACCGTTTTGAAGCTTTCGGCCCATGCGGCCGACGATATCGCGGGAAAGTCTCAACCGAAGGTTCAACGATAGCGTTGACGGCATGGCTACTGACATCAAGGACACCGTCCGTGCCGTCGAGGCCGCCGCCGTCATGAGGCTGCTCCCGGCCCGGCCCCGGCTGCTCGCCCTGGGCGAGCCCACCCACGGTGAGGACGCTCTGCTCGGCCTGCGCAACGAGCTCTTCCGGCAGCTCGTCGAGCAGGAGGGCTACCGGACGATCGCGATCGAGAGCGACTGCATGAGGGGCCTGGTCGTGGACGACTACGTCACCTCGGGCACGGGCACTCTCGACGAGGTCATGGAGCACGGATTCAGCCACGGCTGGGGCACCTCCGCGGCCAACCGCGAACTCGTGCGCTGGATACGGGCGTTCAACAACGGCCGGCCCGCGTCCGAGCGGCTCCGTTTCGCCGGCTTCGACGGCCCGCTGGAGATCACCGGCGCCGCGAGCCCCCGGCAGGCCCTCACCGCGCTCCACGGCTGCCTCGCGGCCCGCGTGGACGCGGACCTGCTCCCCTGCACCGCGGAGACACTCGACCGCCTGCTCGGCGCCGACGCCCGGTGGACCGATCCCGCCGCGATGACGGACCCGTCCCGGTCCGTGGGGCAGTCGGCCGAGGCCGGTCAGCTGCGGCTGCTCGCCGACGACCTGGTGGCGCTGCTCGACGCGCAGACGCCGCACCTGATCACGGCGACCTCGCTGGACGACTGGGACCGGGCACGCCTGTACGGGCGCACCGCCACCGGCCTGCTGCGCTACCACTACTGGATGGCCGACACCTCACCGGCCCGCATGACCCGGCTGATCGGGCTGCGGGACTCGATGATGGCCGGCAACCTCCTCGCCGCAGCCGAACGGAACCCGACCCTGGTCCACGCCCACAACAGCCATCTCCAGCGCGACAAGAGCACGATGCGCATGTGGGACCAGCCGCTGCTGGAGTGGTGGAGCGCCGGCGCGCTCGTGAACGCCCGCCTGGGGAAGGAGTACGCCTTCCTGGCCACGGCCCTCGGCGCGATTCGGCACCGGGGGGTCGGCGCCCCGCCACCGGACACCGTCGAAGGACTCCTGTACGCGCTCCCGGAGGACCGCTGCGTCATCGACGCCCCGCGGCTGGCCACCGCCCTCGCCGGCACGCGGCCCGCGCCCCGCGTGTCCCCCTGGTTCGGCTACTCCCCGCTGGACCCGGCTCACCTGGCGGACAGCGACGGCATCGTGTTCGTCAAGGACGTCCCGCAGAGCTAGTGCCGCATCAGGCAACGCTTGCCCTGTCGACGACGGCGCGTAGGCGCCGGTCGTCGGTGTGGCGGTTTCGCCAGACGACGTAGCGGCGGATCATGCTGCCCTGCTCTTTGTGGCTGGCGTGGTCGGTGCCGTCGAGGGTGAAGTAGCGCAGGGCGGTGAACTGGGCCTCGATGCGGTTCAGCCACGAGGAGTTGGTCGGGGTGCAGGCGATCTCGACGTTGTTGGCCTCTGCCCAGTCCGTCACCCGGCGGCACCGCTTGGTGGTCAGGTGCGGGGAGTAGTTGTCACACACGATCGCCAGGCGGACTGTCGGCGGGTAGAGGGTGCGCAGGTAGCGGCAGAATTCCAGGAACTTCGATCGGTTCTTGGTCTTCTTGATGTGGCCGTAGAGCTTGTCCTTGGCCAGGTCGTAGGCGGCGAACAGGTGCCGCACTCCGTGTGGGTGGTTGTAGGTTGCCCGCCGCCTGCGGCGTGGTTCACGGTCGGGGTCTTTGTGCCTGCCGCCGAGTTCGGCCCACTGCCGGCCCGGGTGCGGTTGCAGGTTCAGCGGGCTGAATTCGTCCAGACAGAACACCATCTCCAGCTCGCCGTCCTCGGGTATAACCTCGCCGTCGGCGATGGCGTACAAGTGCTCGACGCGGGCCTTCTTGGCGGCGTAGTCCGGATCGCGGGAGGTCTTCCAGGTCTTTATGCGTTGAAACGAGACTCCCTCCTCGTGGAGCAGGGCCCGCAGGCCCTCGTGGCTGATGTCGTCGACCACTCCCTCGGCGACCAGGAAGTCGGCCAGCTTGGCCAGGCTCCAGGTCGAGAACGGCAGGCCGTGCTCGGCCGGCTTGGACTTGGCGATCTTCTTGATCTCCCGGCGCTCAGGCAGGGTGAAGGTCCTCGGCCGCCCGCCCGCGTACTTCGGACAGAGCGAGTCGAAGCCGTCAGCGTTGAAGTTGTGGATCACATCCCGGACCCGGTCCGCGCTGGTGAACGTCACCTCGGCGATCTTCGCCACGGGCATGCTCTGCGCGGATAACAGCACCATCTGCGCCCGGCGCCAGGTCACCACCGACCCGGTGCCCCTACGGATGATCCGCGGCAGCCGCCTGCCCTCGTCGTCATCGATCTCACGGACCCGCACGCGCTCTGCCACACCGGCACAGCTTGCCGGACGCGCGCCGCCAAAGTGGAATCCGGACGGCGCGTCACCTCACCACAGCACAAGGGCCGCTGATGCGGCGCTAGCCGAGATTCAGAACCTCATCGTCCGCGTGCGTGCCGAACTCGGCGACGCGCACCTCCGCGATGTGCTCGTACCGGCTGATCCGGTCGGTCCACTCCGCGTCGACGCCGAACGCCACCTGCGCGAAGCCCACCCGCCTGACGGCCTCGGCCAGGCCCGGATCGCCAGGCGCCAGCAGCCGCACCGGCGCGTCAAGCGCCACGGTGTGCGGCGGCACGAAGTACTCGTCCGGCAAAACGGTGCGCGCATGGACGAGCGCGCCGACAGCGACAACCGAGCCGGCCCCCAACCGTGCGCACTGCAGGACCGTCGCCGCGGTCGCCACATAGACGCACCTGCCGACTTCACAGCCCAGCAGCGTGGCATGCGGCCCCACGAAGACGTGATCGTCGACAAGCACCGGCTGATCGCCGGCGACCGCAGACCCGCGCAACACCGCGTTCTCGCAGATCACCGCCGCCTCCCCGACCTCGATCCGAGACCCCTCGGCATCGAGCACCGCACCGTACATCACCCGCGCCCTCGGCCCCACGCGGACATCACCAACGAGCGTGGCCGTCGGGGCGACGTAGGCGGTGGGATGGACCTGCGGTTCATACCCGCGGTGCCGGATGCGGATTCCCTGCGCTTCAGCGATCATGAGCGGATTCTCGCCCGACCGACCGCGAGCATGCTGGCGCATTTCAGACGTCGCGTTCGCCGAGACATGTGCCATCCGCGATCTGAGGCACTACAGGGCGAACGTTGGCTGATACGGCCCTAGTGCCACCATCGGCGGTCCGGCCCGCCGGGGCGCCTCGGACGTGCGGGAGGCGTTCCGGCCGTCGACGGCGCGTACGACCGCTCGGGGCCGGCACCGCCCGGGCGTCGGCCAGGCTGGTGACCTCCGCGACGGCCCCCGGTGACGGCCTGGCGTACCGCTTCGCGCTCTCCGGCTCCGGCCTGCGGCCCGCCCGCGCGTTCCAGGTGTCGACCGCCGCGGTATCCCGCAGCAGCCCCAGCCCCAGCCCCAGCCCCAGCCCCAGCCCCAGCCCCAGTGCCTCGCCGGTCTCGCGGTAGCCGGGGGCGTCCCGGTTCTCCCGGGCGTGCTCGTAGCGGCTCTGCTTCCGTGTCCCGTGCCCGGCCCGCTCGGCGGGACCGGCGCACTTGTGGCGGACAGCCCGAGAAGGCTTCGCGGGTCGTCTCGGTTTCATTCCGTGTCGGGCGTGGCCGGGATGTCGAGGAGGGCGAGGAAGGCGGTCGCCGCGGGCGTGCGGCCGGCGCGGCTCCAGATCACCTACTCGACGCGGGCCGGCGCGTCAGTGACCTCGATGGTGGTTGCGCCGGTGAGCTGAGGCACGTAGGCGGAGGGGAGCATGACGATGCCGAGGCCCTGCCCGACCAGTCGCGCCAAGAAGTCCGCCGGTGCGCCCGCTGGACCGTCCGCGGTCCGGTACACCCGGCAGGCCGGCCCCGATGCCCGGCCGGGCTTGTCGAAGGGCTCCCGTCCGTAGACCAGGATCGTCGGCGAGCCGGTGAAATCCGTGACCTCGACCTCGACCTCGACCTCGACCTCGACCTCGGTCTGGGCCTGGCCTGGCCTGGCCTGGCCTGCGATGGTGCGCGTGCGGAACGGCACGCCGTGCAGGCCGAGTTCGTCCAGCGCTTGGCGGAGCCGGTCCGCTGCGGGCTCGGCGTTCGGACAGCGGGGCACGACCAGCGGTTCGATCTTCATGGCGTCAGCATCGTGCACGGTGGGGCTCCCGAGGGCTCAGGTGCAGCAGTCGCATCCGGGGCGGCAGCCGCAGGGGTCGGCTTCCGTGACGGCCGTCGGCGTCGCAGGGAAGGCAGTGGGCGCACAGCAGCCCTTGCCCTGCCAGGCGTCACGGCCCTCCTTGACGGCGACGGCGGCGATGACGAGGGCGGCGATCGGGTCGGCCCAGGACCAGCCGAGGAGCAGATTGGCCAGCAGGCCGGCCAGGAGCACGGCGGAGAGGTACGTGCAGAGCAGGGTCTGCCGGGAGTCGGCGACGGCGGAAGCGGAGCCGAGTTCCCGGCCGGCCTTGCGCTGGGCGGCGGACAGGAAGGGCATGACCGCCAGGGAGAGGGCGGCGAGCACGATGCCCGGGAGCGAGTGCCCGGCTTCACCGGTGCCGGTGAGCGCGCGTACGGAGTCGACGGTGACGTAGAGCGCGAGGGCGAAGAAGGAGACGGCGATGATTCGCAGTGCGCGTTCCTCCCGGGCTTCCCGGGTGGCGTGGTCGCGGGCGGAGAACTGCCAGGCGACGGCTGTGGCGGAGGAGACCTCGATGACGGAGTCGAGTCCGAAGCCGATGAGCGCGGTGGAGGAGGCGAGGGTGCCGGCGGTGATCGCGACGACGGCCTCGACGACGTTGTAGGTGATCGTCGCGGCTACCAGCAACCGTATGCGCCGGGAGAGCGCGTCGCGGCGGACCGGGCCCGGCCCGAGGGATGTCGCCGTCATTCAGCAGCATCCCTTCTCGTCCGCGTCCGCGCAGGTACGGTCCGCAGCGACGGCGACCACCGCGTTCCGGAGGTCGTCCAGGGCGTGCCCAAGGCGTTCGTCGGCCAGTTCGTATCGGGTGCGCCGGCCGTCGGGCACGGTGACGACCAGGCCGCAGTCCCGCAGGCAGGCCAGGTGGTTCGACAGCCGGGTACGGGAGATCTCCAGGGCGTCGGCGAGGTCGGCCGGGTAGGCCGGGGCCTGACGCAGAGCGAGCAGGATGCGGCAGCGGATGGGGTCGGCCAGCGCACGACCGAACCGCGCCAGCACTTCGATGTCAGCGGCGATTGTCAGCACACCTGGACAGTACACGTGAACCTGAATTCAGGGAATCGTGGATCGTCGATTCCTGATGCGCCTGCGCACCTCTGGGCCGTAGCCGTAGCCGTAGCCGTAGCCGCTTGCCTCGATGTCCCGGTTGTCGGCGGTGGACCGGCTGAACCCCAGCGGCCTTACGGTCCGAGGGCCGTCCGGCGCAGGCCCGGGGGAGAGCGCCGCGTCGGCAGCCGGGCCGGCGCCACGGTGGGCGGCATCGTCGTCGGCCGAGGCCCGCGCGACCCGGGCGCCATCAGTCGGTCGGCGCCGCCCACCGGGAGGGCCCCCGTAGGGACCGGAAGTCCGTACGGCCCGAGCCGTACGGACCGGGCTCAGGCAGCCAACTGCTTCAGCAGGGCCGGCAGCGCCGTTCCGATCGGCTCGCGCACGACCTGGTCGGCCAGTTCGTCGTAAGGGGTGGGCTCGGCGTTGACGACGACGAGCCGCGCGCCGTACTCCGCCGCGATCCCCGCGAGCGAGGCGGCCGGCTGCACCTGGAGGCTGGTGCCGACGGCCACGAACACATCGCTCGCCTTGGCGATCGACAGTGCCTCACCCATCACCACGGGGTCGAGCCGCTGCCCGAACATCACGGTGGCCGACTTGAGGATGCCCCCGCACGCGCGGCACGACGGGTCCTCCTCACCCGCCTCCACCCGTGCCAGCGCCTCCTCCATCGGGGCGCGGGCGTGGAAGTCGGTGCACACCGACGACCGGGCGCTCCCGTGGAGTTCGAGCACTTTGCGGGCGGACAGCCCGGCCATCTGGTGCAGCCCGTCGACGTTCTGGGTGAGGACCCGGACCGGGACCCCCGAGCGTTCCAGCTCGGCGATCGCCCGGTGGGCGTCGTTCGGCCGGGCGCGCAGCGCGGGACTGTCCAGGCGCATGCGCCAGGCGCGGCGCCGGATGCCGGGGTCGGACATGTAGAAGTCGTACGTGACGAGCTTCTCGGCCTCCGGGTCGCGCCGCCACAGGCCGTTCGGCCCCCGGTAGTCGGGGATGCCGGAGTCCGTGGAGATCCCCGCTCCGCTGAGCACGGCGACCAGAGGCCGCCGTGCCGTGCCCTTGTCGCTCATGAGATCGAGCGTAGGCGGCGCGGTGCGGCGTCGTCGACGGGATTGATCCTGGCTCCCGTCCGGATCCGGATCCGGGTCGGCGGCTCGGGCCCGTCTCTCCCCGGTTTGTGAGAAGCGGCCGGTTCGGGTGTTCCACGCGCAGTGTTCGAGCAGTGAGGTACCGCGCAGGGCGGTGCGGTGCGGTGTGGCGCGTGGAAGCCGTCAACAGTCTTTTGCGGCGCAGTCGTTGACAGCGGGGTTGCGCTTTCCTACGGTGACGCCCGACCGTTACATCGATGTAAAGAGTGTTCTCCCCACGCCCTCACCGGGGCCACGCCGAAGGGACCACCATGCCCCCACACCCACCCGACGCTCCAAGACGCACCGCTCGAACCGTCGTCTTCCTGACCGCTCTCCTCGCCCTCCTCCTCGGACTGGCCCCGGCAGTCCCGGCCGCTCCGGCAGTCCCGGTCGCAGCACCGGCCGCCCCGCCCGGACCGGAGTCGGCGGCGGCTGCCGCAGGCACCTTCCGCAATCCGCTGAACACCGGCCCCGACCCGTTCATGACGCACTGGAAGGGCGCCTACTACCTGACCAGCAGTCAGAACGACCGCATCACGATGTGGCGCTCCCCCTCACTGAGCACCCTCCTCACCGCCGACCCCGTCACCGTGTGGACCGACACGGACGCTTCCCGGAACAAGAACATCTGGGCACCGGAGTTCTACCGTTTCGGCGACCGCTGGTACCTGTACTACACGGCCGACGACGGCGTCGACGACCATCACCGGCTGTACGTCCTGGAGTCGGAGCGCGACGACCCGGCCGGTCCGTACCACTTCAAGGCGAAACTCGCTCCGCCCAACCACAAGGACGACTTCTCCATCGACGCCGGGGTCCTCCAGCACAACGGCCGGCTGTATCTCGCGTACAGCGGGATCAACCAGTACCAGCACAACGGGTTGAACATCGCCCCGATGTCCGACCCGTACACCGTCTCGGGCGACGCCGTGGCGATCGACGCCGCCGGAGGATGCCCGGAGGTCCGCGAGGGCCCGGAGTTCCTCTACCGCAACGGCCGTACCTGGATGACGTATTCGGCCTGCGACACCGGCAAGCCGGACTACCAGGTCTGGATGATGTCCCTGTCGCAGACCGCCGACCCGCTGGTGCCCGGCAACTGGAGACAGCACCCCGGCCCGGTCTTCTCCCGCGCCGACGACCGGGGTGTGTACGGCCCCGGCCACCACGCCTTCTTCCGGTCCCCGGACGGCACCGAGGACTGGATCGTCTACCACGCCAAGACCACGTCGGCGTACACCTACGGCAACCGCACCACCCGGGCGCAGAAGTTCACCTGGAGGACCGACGGCAGCCCCGACTTCGGCCGGCCGCTCGCGCTCGGCGCCACCCAGGACCTGCCCTCCGGCGATCCGGCGTCCGGCAACTACTGGATCAACGACGACGGCCGTTCCAGCGGCCCGGGGAGCGTCACCTACGGCGGCCGGTGGAACTCCGGTACGGGCTGCGCCACCCAGTGCTTCTGGAGCGACGACCACTGGAGCGACCGCGCCGGAGCGACCGCCACCTTCTCCTTCACCGGGACCCGGATCGCCCTGCTGTCCGTCGAGGACGTCGGCAACGGCTACGCGGCCGTCAGCATCGACGGCGGCCCGGAGACCCGCGTCGACTTCCACGGCGCCCTCCGCGCCGGTGAGGTGCTCCAGTACCTGAGCCCGAAGCTGCCCGCCGGGCCGCACACCCTCCGGGTGCGCGTCACCGGCGAACGCAACCCGCAGGCGCAGGCCGCTCATGTCAGCATCGACCGGGCCGAGGTGTACTCCTGATGAAGCAGCCGACAGACCGGAAGCGGACGCCGCGAAGAACGGCGCACCCGCGGTCCGTACGTTCGGCGGCCGGGGCCCTCGCGGCGCTGCTCGCCCTCGTCCTCGCATGGACCTCGCTCGCCGTGCTTCCCGCGGCCGCCGCCGTGGGCGGCCCGGCCCTCGACCGGAACTTCCCCGACCCGGACATCGTCAAGGCCGGCAGTACCTACCACGCCTACGCCACCAACGGCGACGGCAAGAACATCCAGCGCGCCACCTCCACCGACCTGGTCGACTGGTCGGTCTCGGGTACGGATCCGTTGCCCCGCCTGGGGAACTGGGCGGTGCCGGAACGCTCGCTGGTCTGGGCGCCCGAGGTCTTCGACAACGGCAACGGCTTCACCATGCTCTACACCGCGCGCGACCGGGCCACGAACAAGCAGTGCATCGGTGCGGCCCTGTCCGCGTCACCGCAGGGCCCGTTCCAACCGGCCGACGGCGCGCCGCTGGTGTGCCCGGGGGACCGGGGCGGAGCGATCGACGCGTCCTCGTACACCGAGAACGGGCAGCGCTACGTGCTGTGGAAGAACGACGGCAACTGCTGCGGCCAGGACACCTGGCTGTACCTCCAGCCCCTCTCCTGGGACGGTACGCGCACGACCGGAGCCGCCACCGGACTGATCAAGCAGGACCGCTCCTGGGAAGGCGCGCTCGTCGAGGCGCCGACGCTGGTCAAGCACGGCGGCCGTTACGTGCTGTTCTACTCGGCCGGCCACTACGGCGACGCCTCCTACAAGACCGGTTACGCCACGGCGACCTCGCTGAACGGCCCGTACACCAAGGCCCCCTCCCCGCTGATGACGACGGACACCTTCGCCGGCTCCGTGCGCGGACCGGGCGGACAGGACGTGGTGACGGGGCCGGACGGGCGTGACCGGATCGTCTTCCACGGCTGGAGCGGCGACTACTCCAGGCGTGCGATGTACGTGGCCGACCTCGGCTGGGCGAACGACCATCCCGTCGTGCGCGGCAGCAAGGTGATCCACCAGGCCGAGAACGCCCGGGTGAACAACGCGGTGGTACGGGACGCGGCGGGCGCTCTGGACGGCAGGGCGGTCGGCCGCATCGACCACGCCGACAGCTTCGTGGAGTTCACCGTCTTCGCCGCCTCCGCCGGCCGGCACACCCTGACCGTGCGCTACGGCAACGGCTCCTCCAGCGGTGGCTCGCCCGTCGCCTCCTCGCACCGGCTGAGCGTCAACGGCAACGCGGCCGACCCGGTCGCTTATCCGCACACGGGCTGGGACAACTGGCGTCACGTCGGCAAAGAGATCACCCTGGCCGAAGGATGGAACACCGTCCGCCTCGCCAAGGGCGACCACTGGGCGGAACTGGACTCCATCGAGATCGCCTGACGGACCTGAACTGCGGGCGGGCCCGGCCCCCTGGCGGGCGGACCCGCAGGCGGACAGGCCCGCACGCGGGCATCACCGCTCCGCTCGGTCGGCGGGGTGCGGCGGAGTGGCGCGGGCCGGCCGCCCAGGAGGCGAGGATGCGCAGTCCGCCGGGGGAGGGGACACCCGCTTCAGCCGTCCGGCCGGACTCGGCCGTGCGGTCGCGGCCCTGGCCGCCCGCCCCTGAACCCGTACCGGTGGCCGCGGCCACCGGTACGGGTTCAGGGGCACTTCCTCGCGGGAACCCGCGAACTCGCACGCGTCCGGCCCTTGGGCCCCGCTCGGTCCGGAACCCCGCTCAGCCCTTGAGCCCCGAGCGGGACACGCCCTCGATCACCCACCGCTGGGCGACCACGTACAGCAGCAGCACCGGCAGGCTCGCGACGACCGCCCCGGCCATCAGCAGGTCGTACCGGATGTTGTTGGCCCCCTGGAAGTTGGCGAGGCCCACGGGCAGCGTGAGCGACTCCGGGCTGAGAAGGACGTACAGCGGCCACAGGAAGTCGTTCCAACTGGCGAGGAAGGCCAGCAGGGCCAGCGTCGCCAGCGCCGGACGGGACAGCGGCAGGACGACCCGTACGAAGATCTGCCAGCGGTTGCACCCGTCGATCTCCGCGGCCTCCTCCAGCTCGCCGGGCAGCGAGAGGAAGAACTGCCGCAGGAAGAAGACGCCGAACGCGCTCGCCGCTCCCGGCACGATCACGGCGGGCAACGTGTCGATCCAGGCCAGCTCGTTGACCAGCAGGAAGTTGGGCACCAGCAGGATCACCGGCGGCACGAAGAGGGTGGCCACCACGCAGGTGAAGATCGCGCCCCGGCCGCGGAACTCCAGCCGGGCCAGCGCGTACGCCGCGGGGGTGGCCGTGGCGAGCACCAGGACGGCGTGCGCGGTGGCCACGAGCAGGCTGTTGACCAGCCACCGCAGGATCGGGCTGTCGGTCGCGCTGAAGATCTCCTGGTACGCGTCGAGGGTCGCGGGGCCGGGGATCCACTCCGGGGCGCTCGCTCCGGCCGACTCTCGGTCCTTGAACGACGTGACGAGCATGTAGAGCAGCGGGCTCAGATACAGGGCGGCGACCACCCCCAGGACCAGGTGGAGCAGCGAACGGCGCACCCGGCGCCCGGCCGGCGGCCGGTTCGCGGCGCCGGAGCGTGGCGGTGCGAGGGTCATGGCGTCTCCTGGCGGTCACGGAAGACGCGGAAGACGACCGCGCTGGTGACCATGAGGGTGAGGGCGAGCAGGAAGCTCATCGCCGAGGCGGTGCCCATGTCGAAGCGGCGCAGGCCGGTCTCCGCGATGAGGAAGATGGCGGTCTTCGTCTCGTCCGCCGGCGCGCCCGTGGTGATCAGATAGGACTGGCCGAACATGTTCGCCGACGCCAGGAGTGTGGAGTTGACCACGAACAGGGCCACCGGCCGCAGCCCCGGCACGGTCACGTGGCGGAAGCGCTGCCAGGGGCCGGCCCCGTCCACCTTGGCGGCTTCGTACAGCTCCGCCGGGATGTCCTGGAGTCCCGCCAGGTAGATGACGGCGTTGAAGCCGAGCGTCCACCAGACGGTGACGCCGACCAGTGCCCACCAGGCGGCGGGCGTGTCGGTGGTCCACTGGATGCCGTCCGGCAGCCCGAGCGCGCCGAGGTAGTGGTTGACCATGCCGATGTTGCCGTCGAGCAGGAAGCGCCACAGCAGACCGACGACGGCGACCCCGAGGACGTACGGTGCGAAGTACACCGCCCGGTAGAAGTTCCGGCCCCGGAACTTGCCGTTCATCAGCAGCGCCACCAGCAGCGGCACGACCAGGAGGAAGGGCAGCGACAGAACGGTGAAGACGCCCGTCGCCTTCATGGCGATCCAGAACCGGCCGCCGTCCACACTGCCGCTGTCCATCAGCTCGGTGTAGTTGTCCAGCCCCACGAACGGCTTGACGGCGAAGTTGATGTCCCAGTCGTGGAGGCTGATCCACAGCCCCCAGCCGATCGGGATCACCAGGAACGCGGTGAAGAGGACCAGGTACGGGGTGAGGAAGACGTACGGGGTCCACCACCGGTAGGAGCGGGTGGCGAGACGCGCGCCCCTCACTTCGCGTACTTCTTCTTGTTCTCGGCGAGCAGCTTGTTCGCGGTGGCCACCCCGTCGCGCAGCGCCCGGGCGGGTCCGGCCTTCTTCAGCACGGCCTGCTGGACGGCGAGTTCGAGCGCCTTGCTCTGTACGTCGCCGACGCCCGGCAGCGCGGGCAGGAAGCGGAAGGCGTTCACGTCCCCGGCCAGCGCGACCTGCGGGAGACCGGCGACGGCCGGGTCCGTGCGGACGGAGTTGCGCGCCGGGATCATGCCGGCCCCGGCCCACTCGGTGGACTGCTTGCTCATGTAGTCGATGAAGAACTTGGCGGCGGTGACCTTGTTCTTGTCCTTGGCGCCCTGCGAGGTCAGCACGAAGTTGTGCGAGGCGCTCCACATGGCTGCCGTACCGCCGATGTTCGGCAGGGCGTTCATGCCCCAGCGGAGGTTCCGGGCGTTGTTCTCGAGGTCGTTGATCTGCCAGATGCCGTCCCAGGTGAAGCTGACCTTGTTGTTCTTGAAGGCGTTGTACTGGGCGTCCTGGGCGACCTGGTCCGGGCTGAAGCTCTTGTCGATCTGGGCGACCATCCACTCCAGCGCCTCGACGCCGGCGTCGGACCCCCACTGCGCGCTCGTCCCGTCCTCGCTGTAGAGCTCGCCGCCGAACTGCCACAGCAGCGACATGAACATCAGGTGTCCGGGCCACTTGTTGGGCATCCAGAACGGGTTGGCCACACCCTTCTTGGTGAGCGCGGTCAGTGCGTCCTCGAAACCGGCGCGGTCGGCCGGCGCCTCCTTGAGACCGATGCGCCCGAGGTGGCTCTCGTTCCAGTAGTCGGCGAGGCAGTGCACGTCCAGCGGCACGCTGTAGCGGTGCCCGTCGTAGACGCCGGCCTGCCACACGGCGGGGATGAAGTCCGACTCGGTGAGCTTCAGCGCGGAGACGACGTCGTCCAGCGGTACCAGGGTGCGGCGCGCGGCGAAGGTGGCGACCCAGCCGTTGTGGATGACGGCGACGTCGGGGCCCTTGCCCGCGGTGATCGCGGTGGGCATCGCCGGGTAGAGGTCCTGCCACTGGCGGGTCGTGTTGCGGACGCTGATCCGGCCCTCGTACTCCTTGTTGAAGGCGGCGAGCATCTGCTTCATGTGCGGGCCGTCGCCGCCGGTGAAGCCGTTCCAGTACTCCAGGGTGACCTTGGGGCCCTGGTACTCACCGCCGTCGAAGCTGGGGCCGGCGTTCCGGGAACCGCCCTGGTCCGCGCCGAGCTTGGTACCGCCGCTGCACGCGGTCAGCAGCCCGGCGGCGCCGGTGCCGGCGGCCAGGCCGAGGAAGGTGCGGCGGCGCAGGTTCTCGGGGAACAGAGGGACGGTGCTCATGGTGTGCTCCTTCGCTGGGGGTCTTGCGTGTCCTGGACCGGCGAACCGAACCGCCGCCGTGAGAGGGGGGAGGGGGCGAGAGGAAGGGGACGAGTGGTCAGGCGGTGACGAGCCGGACCATCGACCAGGAGGCCGGGGGAAGTTCGACGGTGAGACGGCCGTCCTCCGTCCTGGTGCCGTCGACGGCGGTCGGGCGTACCCGGTCCGGTTCTTCACGGGTGTTCACCGCCGCTGCCGCCGCTCCCGAACCGTCGAGCACCACGTGCCCGGCGACGCGCAGGCCGGGCAGCGGACGCAGGTCCAGCGTGACCGTGAGCGGCGAGGTCCGGTCCCGGTTGACCGCGAAGACCGCCACGTCGCCGCTCTCCTCGTCGTACGTCGCGGTGGCCCACAGGGCGGGGACCTCGCCGTACCGCGCCGTCTCGATCACCGGCGACCGCGGCTCCACGCGCAGGACCGTGCCGCGGGCGTGGCGGGCCGTGAGCGCGAAGGGGTGGAAGACCGTCTGGCGCCAGGCAGGGCCGCCGGGCTCGGTCATGATCGGCGCGATGATGTTGGCCAGCTGGGCCTGGCAGGCCACGTCCACCCGGTCGGCGTGCCGGAGCAGGGTGATCAGCAGACTGCCGACGACCACGGCGTCGACGGTGTCGTACACGTCCTCGATCAGGCGCGGGGCGGTGCGCCACTCCAGCGCGGATTCACCGGGGAAACGGCTCTGGTACCAGACGTTCCACTCGTCGAAGGAGAGCTTGATCTTCTTCTTGCTGCGCAGCTTCGCACCGATGTGATCGGCGGTGGCCACGACGGAGCCGATCATCTGGTCCATCTCCGCGCCGCTCGCCAGGAACGAGTCCACGTCCCCGTCGACCGGCTGGTAGTACGCGTGCAGCGACACCATGTCGACGTGCTCGTACGTGTGCTCCAGCACCGTCGCCTCCCACGAGGCGAACGTGTCGATGTACGCGTTGGAGCTGCCGCAGGCGACCAGTTGGAGGGTGGGGTCGAAGCGCTTCATGGCGCGGGCCGTCTCCGCCGCGAGCCGGCCGTACTCCTCGGCGGTCTTGTGCCCCATCTGCCACGGGCCGTCCATCTCGTTGCCCAGGCACCACAGCCGGATGCCGTGCGGCTCGGCGACGCCGTGCGAGCGGCGCAGGTCCGACAGGGCGGTGCCGCCGGGATGGTTGGCGTACTCCAGCAGGTCCATGGCCTCGGCCACGCCGCGGGTGCCGAGGTTGACGGCCATCATCGGCTCCACGCCGGTGCGGCCCGCCCACGTCATGAACTCGTTGAGGCCGAAGGCGTTGCTCTCGATGCTGCGCCAGGCGTAGTCGAGCCGGATCGGGCGGTCTGCGGCCGGGCCGACTCCGTCCTCCCAGCGGTAGTTGGAGACGAAGTTGCCGCCGGGATAGCGCACCAGGGTCACACCGAGCTCGCGGGCGAGGTCCATGACGTCCTGGCGCAGGCCGTCGGCGTCGGCGGCGGGGTGCCCGGGCTCGTGGATCCCGGTGTACACCGAGCGTCCCATGTGTTCCACGAAGGATCCGAAGAGACGGCGGTTCAGGTCCCCGACGCGGAAGCCGGGGTCGAGGGTGAGACGGGCCGTGGCCATGTGCGGGACTCCAGGTGTGGGTGCGGGGTGAGCGAGGAGTGCGAGCTCCGGAGGTGCCCGGTCCGGAGACGCTCCGGCAGGCGTGGCCCGTGGCGTTCGACCCTCCGGACGCTGCGGCTGGGCGTAAGATTTACATCGTTGGAACAGCGTTGTAAATAGGTCGCGTGCCACGGTCTTCCCACCGTCGGACCTGCCCGCCGGACTCGGGCGTTCCCCCGGTGATCAGGTGTGCGACGGTGGTCGTTCACATCACGGACGGGCATCTTGGGACATGAACGGAAGGTGGGTGCGCGGTGGCGAGCCTGAAGGACGTGGCACAGCGGGCCGGGGTGTCGGTGAAGACCGTCTCGAACGTCGTCAACGGGTACGCCTATGTGGCGTCCGGGACCCGCGAGAAGGTGGAACTGGCCCTGGCCGAGCTGGACTACCGGCCCAACCTCTCGGCGCGGAACCTGCGCCGCGGCCGTACCGGAGTCATCGCGCTCGCCGTCCCCGAGCTGGACGCCCCCTACTTCGCCGAGCTCGCCCGCTCCGTCATCAAGGCGGCCGCCGAGCGCGGCTGGATGGTGCTGATCGACCAGACCGACGGCGTGGCCGCGCGCGAGCGCGAACTCCTCCAGGGCGTCCGCGAGCAGTCGGTCGACGGGCTGATCTTCAGCCCGGTGGCGATCGGCCGTGACGACCTCGCGGCCCGCACGGACGCCACCCCGCTGGTGCTGCTGGGCGAACGCGTCCTCGACGGCCCCACCGACCACATCGCCGTCGACAACCAGAGCGCCGCACGCGAGATGACCGCCCACCTCGCCGGACTCGGCCACACGCGGATCGGCGCGATAGGGGCGCAGCACCGGCCCGGCATGGGCACCGCCCGACTGCGGCTGGCCGGCTACCGCGAAGGGCTCGCCGCCGCCGGACTGCCGTACGACGAGGAGCTGGTCGCCCCCACCCCGGCCTACCGGCGCGCCGACGGGGCGGAGGCGATGCGCCGGCTGCTCGCCCTGCCCGAGCCGCCCCGGGCGGTGTTCTGCTTCAACGACCTCCTGGCCCTGGGGGCCCTGCGCACGGTCCTCTCGCAAGGGCTGCGGGTGCCCGAAGACGTGGCGGTCGCCGGATTCGACGACATCGAGGACGGCCGGTACAGCACGCCGACCCTCACCACCGTCTCGCCGGACAAGGACCGGGTGGCGAAGACCGCGGTCGAGCTGCTGGACACCCGCATCGACGCCGGCCGGCGGGCGGGGCGCGGGGCGGCCGCCTGCCGTGAGATCGAGGCCCCCTACCGGCTGCTCGTCAGGGAGAGCACCGTGGGGCGGGCCGGCTGACGCGCCTCCTCACGGGCCCGCGGCCGCACACGGTCCCCCTCTCTCCCCCCCGTCCGTCGATGCGCCCGCGCAGGAAGTCGGCGTGGCCGTTGTGCCGGGCGCACTCCTCGGCCGAGTGCGCCGGCACATCGCGCGGTTGCACCGGCTTCCCGCCGTTGGCGGCGGTGGCGCCGAGACCGGGCACCTCGGCCACGAGCCGTTCCGCGAAGGCGACCTCGAACCGCCAGGTGCGCGCGGGAAGCCCCGGCCCTCTGCGACGGCGCCCGGCGCTGTGGGAGGGTGATCGCGTGACCTTGGAGGATCTCGTCCGGCTGCGCCGGACCCGTGACCTGATGGACCGCGCGTACGCGGAGCCGCTCGACGTTCCGGCGCTGGCGCGCGTCGCCCTCATGTCACCGGGCCATTTCTCCCGCAGTTTTCGCGCGGCCTTCGGGGAGACGCCGTACAGCTACCTGATGACGCGCCGGATCGAGCGGGCGAAGGCGCTGCTGCGGCGGGGCGACCTGTCGGTGACGGAGGTCTGCTTCGCGGTCGGCTGCACATCGCTGGGATCGTTCAGCTCGCGGTTCACCGAACTGGTCGGCGAGAGCCCGAGCTCGTACCGGGCCCGCCCCCACGAAGAGGGCGCTGCCGTCCCGGCCTGCGTCGCCAAGATCCACACGCGACCGGTCAGGAACGGAGAAGCGAAACCCGATCCCGGCCCATAGCGTGAAACGCATGGACATCAAGCTTTCGCAGTGCTTCATCGCCGTCGACGACCACGACAAGGCGCTCGCCTTCTACCGGGACGTTCTCGGCCTGGAGGTGCGCAACGACGTCGGGTTCGAGGGGATGCGCTGGGTGACCGTGGGGTCGCCCTCGCAGCCGGACGTGGACATCGTCCTGGAACCGCCCGTGGCGGATCCGAACGCCTCGCCGGCCGACAGGCAGGCCATGGCGGAGCTCATGGCGAAGGGTCTGCTGCGCGGCGTCATCTTCTCGACCGACGACTGCGACGCTACCTTCGAGCGCATCAGCATGGCGGGCGGCGAGGTGCTGCAGGAGCCGATCGACCAGCCCTACGGCGTCCGCGACTGCGCCTTCCGTGATCCCTCCGGCAACATGCTGCGCTTCAGCCGGCCTCGCGGGCAGTGAGCTCTGGCCCCGCGAACCGGGCGTTGCCCGCCCGCCCGCCCGCCCGTCCGGCTGGCCGGACGGCGGAGGCCGGTCACGGCCCAGTCGCAGGACGCGTCCGCGGTGCGGACGGGGCGGGGCTGCTCGTCCCGTCCAAGGTGGCCCTGCCCCGGCGCGGCGGCGTGGCCCGGGGGCCCGCTGCACCCGCGCCCCACGAAGGGCAGCGGCGGGGAAGCGGAGGCCGGGCCGGCCGAGGAGTGAACGGCGGCGCGTCCTCGGCCGGGCCCTGCACCCCGCGCCCGCAGATATCTATTGCCGCGGCGACAGAAATTTGTGCAATACGCGGTGAGAGTTTATGACGCACTGGGCGGAGTGATATTACTTGCCGCACTTCGCCACGTGCACTGTGCTATGTTGATGTCAGTTGCAGTTGTGGTTCCCAAAGACTTCAAGTGCTCTTACTGGCTCCTGTGCCGGTAGGTGCGCTTTTGTATTGCCGGTGTTGTTTTCCGGGCGGGACAATCATTGCGGCGACTCGGGGTTCGCACAGTGCGAGCCCTTGGGCATTGCCCCGAAGGAGATATGACATGGCTACTGGCACCGTGAAGTGGTTCAACGCGGAAAAGGGCTTCGGCTTCATCGAGCAGGAGGGTGGCGGCCCCGACGTCTTCGCCCACTACTCGAACATCGCCGCCCAGGGCTTCCGTGAGCTGCAGGAGGGCCAGAAGGTGAACTTCGACGTCACGCAGGGCCAGAAGGGCCCGCAGGCCGAGAACATCGTTCCCGCCTGACGCTGAAGCGTACGACGCAGCTGGGGCCCGCACCTTTGGGTGCGGGCCCCAGCTCGTTGCGTTGTCCTGGTTCTTGTATGTGCGCTGTCACGGTTCCGTGAACGGTGCAGCCACGCCGTGCTCTGTGCTCTCCCCCGGTACGGGCCGGTAATGCGGGCCCGGGCGGGGGCGGAAACTCAACGGTCCGAGTAGCTGAAGTCCCCTATCGTCCATGCGCTTACGTCCTTGATGGCGATGCGGTACATCCCGCCGGTTTCGGGAATCCCGACACTCCCCTGGAGGATCCTCGCGACATGAAAATGCAGATGGGTGGGGGGCTGGTCCTGCTTCGGGCGGAGGTCCGTGTCGGCGGCCATGAAGATGCCGGCAAACGGACCCAGGCGATCCGAATCCATCAGTACCTCGGCGACCCGCTCCCGCCACACGGCCTCGGGAGCCAACCGTCCAGTGATGACAGCTCCACCGGCAACCACGGTGAGTGACATCTGATTGCAGTGCTCGGACTCCACCGTCGCGGCGACGTCAACGAGCAGATCATCAGGGTTCGACATGGCAGGTGATTTTACTACCGTTGAACCCCGCGCCGGTAGGTCGGCCGGCGGACGCCGGCGAGGCGGGTCCCTGCCCGGCCCCGCGGGGGCGGAGCCCCCTGCGCCCCTCCCGGATGCGCCCCCTCCGGAGTGCACCACGCTCCCGGTCCGCGGCCCGGCCGCAGACGCCGTAATTCGGGACAGGGGTGCCGGCGAAGCCGAATATGTCGCTTTGCAGGCACAGAAAATTAGGCAATGCGCGACGAAGGTTTATTTCCTGGTGGCCGGGATGATATTGGGTCGGGCTCCCGGGCGCTTATGCCGTGCTACTGTTTTGTAGCCATGAGTAATGGTTGTTGAAATGAGCTTTTCTGCTCATGGTGCACTTTCGGGCGGGGAAACTCGCGCAGCGACACGAAGATCGCACAGTGCAGGCCTTGAAACCGCTCACAAGGAGGTACGACATGGTTACCGGAATCGTGAAGTGGTTTGACGAGGCCAAGGGGTTCGGCTTCATCGAGCAGGCGGGCGGCGGCGCTGACGTGTTCGCTCACTTCTCATACCTCGCCGATCACAGCCTTCTCGGGCTGCTCGAAGGCCAGGAGGTGGCCTTCGAGCTCAAGCAGGGCCCCAAGGCCCCGCATGCAGTGAACATCGTTCTCGCCTGAAGCCGAAGCCGAAGAGCTGGCCCTGCCCCCAGGACCTTTCTGGAGGGAACCGAGGGACAGGGTTCCCGCGTCCACCTGCGCAATGCGCAAGATCAACGATGTTGACAGGGGACCCGGGACATGAAGGACATGGCCACTCGATATCTCTACCTCACTCGGCACGGTGAGGCGTCAGCGGACGAGACGGCTCTGACCGAAAGCGGTCGCCGTCAAGCCGCTCTCCTCGGTGAACGGCTCCGCAGTGCCCCTCTGTCGGCGATCCACCATGGTCCGCTGCCCCGGGCGGAGCACACGGCCCAGCTGATCGGTGAACAGCTCGACGGTGTCCCGCTGCATCCGTCGGAGCCGGCCGGGGACTACGTCCCCCACCTGCCGCGGAAGCAGGAACTGCCGCCGGACTCGGCCGATCTCATGCTGGACTTCCTGGCCCGGCTTCCGGCGGACGACCGTGAGCGGGGCCCCGCGCTGGCCCGGGAAGCACTTGCGGAGTTCACCGGGCCGGTCGAGGGCGACGGGCCTCGTCATGAGCTGGTCGTCACCCACAACTTCCTCATCGGATGGCTGGTCCGGGCCGCCCATGACGCGCCCGAATGGCGCTGGATGGGCCTCAACCACGGCAACGCGGCCCTCACGGTCGTCCGCTACACGCCCGGCAGGCCGTCCAGTGTGCTCCTGTACAACGACATGCGGCACTTGCCCGCAGAGCTGCGCTGGACGGGTTTCCCGCCCGAACTCCACATCTGATCAGCAACAGCCGTCCGGACCGGCCGATCCGCTGACCAACGGGAACCGAAGGGCCGCACAGGGAGCAGGAGTTCAGCGGTTCCCCGCATGGCCCGGTCAGTCGACGGTGACGACCACTGAGTGCCAACCGCTGGCGCCGTCGGGGATGGTCCGGGTCCGTTTTTCGGTCTGGACCCGACCGGTGCTGTCGGTGGCGCGCACGGTGAGGGTGTGGCCGCCGGGGGTGGCCTTCCAGGGGAAGGACCACTGGCGCCAGGTGTCGACGGTGTCCTGGGCGGCGAGGTCGGCGGGGCGCCAGGGCCCGTCGTCGATACGGATTTCGACCTTCTCGATGCCGCGGTGCTGGGCCCATGCGACGCCGGCCACCATGACGGTGCCCGCCTTGGGCCGGGCGAAGGGCTTGGGGGTGTCGACGCGCGCCTGTGTCTTGATGGGAGCCTTGCGGGCCCACTTGCGCTTGACCCAGTACGGGTCGTAGTCGTCGAACGTGGTCAGTTCGATGTCTTCGATCCACTTGCAGGCGGATACGTATCCGTACAGTCCCGGCACCAGCATCCGCACCGGGAAGCCGTGCACGAAGGACAGCGGCTCACCGTTCATGCCGACTGCGAGCATCGCGTCGCGGCCGTCCATGACGTCCTCGACCGGCGTGCCCAATGTCATGCCGTCCACCGAGCGGGCCACCAGCTGGTCGGCGGGGCCGCCCCGGGACGGCGGCTTGACCCCGGCCTCGCGCAGCAGGTCCGCCAGCCGCACCCCGATCCAGCGGGCGTTCCCCACATACGGGCCGCCGACCTCGTTGGAGACACAGGTGAGGGTGATGTCCCGCTCGATCAACTCCCGGTCCAGCAGGTCCTGGAAAGTGATGGTCGCCGGGCGCTTGACGCCCTTGCCGTGAATGCGCAGCCGCCAGCTGCCGGCATCGACCTTCGGCACCACCAGAGCGGTGTCGACGCGGTAGAAGGACTTGCTGGGCGTGGTGAAGGAGCTGATGCCCGCAATCCGCAACTGCGCGCCGGAGGGCACCGGCGGTGCGGGCGAAGCGGGCGGCGGGAGCACCACCTGGGCGCGCGAGGCGGCCGCGTCCCGGGCGCGACCGCCGTTGAGCGTACGGCCCAGCACACCGGCACCACCGGAGACGGCCGCCGCCGCCGAGGCGGCGATCAGGAATCCTCGCCGGTCCCACCCGTTGCCGGCGCCCGGCGAAGCGTCCGGGCGTCGCCGTGCGGTGAGCCTGCCGATCAGTACGTAGAGCACGGCGGCGCCGACCACGGCGCCGACCAGGGAAGGAAGCCCGTCCGCAAGTCCGGTCGAGTCCGGGCGGCTCACTGCCGCACCCGCCCCCACCGCACCGAAAATCAGCACACCGGCAGAACCGGTGCGCCGGTGGCGCAGCGCGACCACGCCCAGCACTACGCCCAGGGCGGCGAGCGTGAGCAGAATGCCGAGCTGCAGAACGAGCTTGTCACTCTCACCGAAATTACGGATCGCCCAGTCCTTCACGGGCGCCGGAGTACGGTCGATCGCCGCACCGCCCACCGCGGTGACGGGTCCGGCCTCGGGCCGTACGGCCGCCGAGACAAGTTCGGCAACGGCGAGCGCTGCGAAGCCGGAGAGCAAGCCGCTGAGCGCGGCAAGCCCGCCATGGGCCAAGTTCCTTCGGGAGATCCTCACGCCCCCTATTCGGCACCGACCACACAGCGGATTGGTCCGTCGTCCGGCCAGACGAAAACCCGCCGAGGAGTACGCATGCTTCAGACACCGCACCGCACCGCACCGGCCACCGACCACAGTCGGCAGAAACGCTGTTCCGAGCACGTCGGCGGTCGAAGACGCGGTGACGCTGAAGAAGCACCGGGCCGGGTGTGGTCGGTGGCCGGGCGCCGTCAGGGCCGGGAAGGGGTGTCGGCGCGGTGTGCGGCGGCGCGCGCGAGGACGCTGCGGGTGAGAGTGATCTGGCGAATGAACTGGTGGAAGCAGGCCAGGGCTGCTGCGGGGGGCAGGGCGGCGACTGCGGTGCCGGGCAGGGTTCTGGGGGCTTGGGTGACGGACAGGGTGATGGCGATGGCGGTGAAGAGCACCACGACCACCCAGGCCTGGAGGGCGCGGCGACGGTGCAGAGCGGCGCGCAGGACGGTGAGGCAGGCCACGAGCCAGGGACCGAAGACGAGCAGTGGCCAGCCGTGCACCAGGCCGGGTGCCACACCGGAGGCGGCCAGGTGTCTGAGCGGGTCGTAGGAGACCATCGCGCCGAGCACGCTGACCGCCGTCACGACGAAGGCGGTCAGTGTCGCCATGCTGAGGCTGATCACCTGCAGCCACGGCCAGGCCCTGAGCGGACTGGCCCGCCTGGGTTTGCGGCGGTTGTGGGAGCGGGGACGCGGAAACGCCGGAAGGGCCGATGCGGTGTGCGGTGCGGAGGTCTGCAGCAGTTGGTTCAGTTCTTCGTCCCAGTCGAACGGCCGCTCCCCGGCCGGGGCGGGCGGGCACAAAGTTTCCTGTGCGTCCCTTGTCCGGCGGGGGGTCGGTGCCAGGCCGGGGTCGTGCGGGTGCAGTGCCGAGTCGGAGGAGGTGGGCTGGGCGTCGATCGGATTCGGCCGGTCATGCATGACGGGCCCGCCCCCGCGAGCCCTCTGTTGTGCCGGATGTGCCGGATGTGCCGGAAACGGCGGGCGGCAGTCCGGGAGACCATGGTTCCGTACGATTGCCGACGGCCTGAGAGCGGCGGTGAAAGTCGGTCTCGATCCGTTCCAGCCGGCGCAGGAACTCTTCGAGCAGGTCTGAGAAAGAGTACGGCCAGGTCTCCCCGGCCCCCCGTTTCCGACTGTCGCGTGCTGGGTGTTCCCCTGCGATGCCGGACAGACACGCTGAAGGGCCGGCGCCGTCGACACGGCCCGCATACGGGGGGTACGGCTTGGGTGGAGTCACTTCCCGTCAACGACCCGGTCGCCGGGCCGGGCGCCCGGCGACCGGGTGACTGGTCACCGGCTGAGGATGATTCGTACGCCGCCGCCTTGACCTGGCCGTACATACTGTCCGGCCGGTGCGGTCACCGGCACCTCCCGCCGGTGAAGAGCCGGGCCCCCACGGACCGTCGCCCGCCACCGAGGTGGTGGCCCGCTTACGGATCAGCCGAGCGGCTTGTCCAGCACGGCCTTGCGGTGGCTGAACGTCTCCAGTGAGTAGTGGCCGTGGTAACGGCCCATACCGCTCTCGCCGACGCCTCCGAAGGGCAGGTCGGACACGGTGAGGTGAGCCACCGGAAGACCGAAACCGACGCCGCCCGAAGAGGTCTCCGACACCAGCCGCTCACGCGTCGTTCCGGATTCCGTGAACGCGTACAGCGCCAGCGGCTTGTCCCGGTCGTTGATGAACGCGATGGCCCGGTCGAGGTCTTCCACCTCCACGATGGGCAGAATCGGACCGAAGATCTCCTCTGCCATGACCGGGGAGTCCGGGGAGAC
Organism: Streptomyces enissocaesilis; assembly: GCF_039533765.1. NCBI lineage: Bacteria > Bacillati > Actinomycetota > Actinomycetes > Kitasatosporales > Streptomycetaceae > Streptomyces > Streptomyces enissocaesilis. The sequence goes on from NZ_BAAAUD010000021.1 coordinate 123,313, forward strand.
CTCGGCCAGTACGGTCGGAGCGAGGTAGCGGCGCGTACGGTCGTGCCCGCCCCCGACGACCAGGCGGCCCGAGCCGAGCAGGCCGGTCAGCCGGTCGAAGTGCCGTTCGTTGACGATCCGGCCGTAGTCGGGCGAGTCGGCCGCATCGGTTCCGTACGCCGCCTGTACGGCCTTCTCCAGCGCGCCTTCGAGCTCGCGCGCGGTCTGCGGGTCGGTCAGCACGTAGTCCGGGGCGACGCAGGTCTGTCCGGCGTTGAGGAACTTCGTGGCCACGAGCCGGGAGGCCACCGTCTGCAGGTCCGTGCCCCGGTCGACGAACGCCGGGGACTTTCCGCCGAGCTCCAGAGTCACGGGGGTGAGGTGCTCGGCGGCCGCACGCATCACGATGCGGCCCACGGTGCCGTTGCCCGTGTAGAAGATGTGGTCGAAGCGCTGCTCCAGCAGGGCGGTGGTCTCCGGTACGGCGCCTTCCACCACGGCCACCGCATCGCTGTCGACGTACCGCGGCAGCAGCTCGGCGATGACGCGCGAGGTGGCGGGCGCCAGCTCGCTCGGCTTCGCGACGACGCAGTTGCCCGCGGCGAGCGCGCCGACCACCGGGGCGAGCAGCAGCTGCGCCGGATAGTTCCACGGCGCGATGACGAGGACGAGGCCCAGCGGGTCCTGCACCGTCCATGCCGTCGCCCCGCCGAGGTGCGGCGGGACATCGACGGGCGCGGGCCGGAGCCAGTCCTCCAGCCGCTCCAGGGTGTGGTCGATCTCGCGCACGGTGAAGTCGATCTCCGTACGGAACGCCTCGCGCTCACTCTTGCCCAGGTCGGAGTGGAGTGCGGCGGCGAGTTCCCGGCCGTGCTCGGTCAGCATGGTCCGCAGGCCGCGCAGCTGCTCCGTGCGCCAGGCGAGAGGCTTGGTGCGTCCGGTGCGGAAGGTGGCGCGAAGCCGGGTGACGACATCTGCGGGCTGTTCGACGGTGGAGTGCACCATGGCTCCTCGATAGGGGTGTGACTGCTCTCGCCGGCTCTGGCGGCGGCTGCCGTACGGTGACGGCCGCGCGGCGAGAGCTTTACATGCATATAGCAACCATAGGGCCTGGTGGTTTGTTCCCCGGGCTGAGAACGGATGGCGACAGTTCGTGCGGGTGCGGGTGCGGGTGCGGGTGCGGGTGCGGGTGCAGGTGCGGGACGGGTGGGGCTTCGACGCCTTCCGGCTGCCCGCCCCCTCGGCAGGCCCCGCTGTGGCAGAGGAGTGCGGCCCGCCCACCGGGCACTGACAGTGACGTTCCCGTGGGTTGCTGCCGCCGCTCCGGGTCCGCCGTCGCCTGAGTACCGTCTCGGCCCGCCCTCGCGTCCTGCGGCCACCGGTGGGCGCCCCACGGGGTGCGCCGGGCGGTGTCCGGTACCCGGCGCACCCCGTGGGGCAGGGGGCGCGGTCAGTCGTCGATGCGGTCCATCAGCTCGCCGAGGTCCACGAACTTGAAGCCGGTGGACTCCCGGTCGTCTCCGCCGTCGGCCGAGGTGTTGTGGCCGTCCTGCACGACGAGAAGGCCGCGCGGGTACCTGGTGCCGAGCGGGGCGTTGAGTACGGCCGCGCCGTCGCACTCCTCCGAGCCGTCGAGGGTCTGCGAGGCGGAGGTGACGCGGAAGCCGCCCTCGTACTCGTTGTCGTCCCCGAGCTCACGGTCGTACAGGGCGAAGGTGTTGTCCCCCTGGCTCGACGAGAGGACGTACCCGTCGCCGTCGGACTCGGTCAGCAGCGTCAGGCCCTCCACGTCGGCCGAGATCCGGGAGCCGCCGAAGCCGGGGTCGGTGCCTGCGGTGCACTCCTCGGTCTCCTCGTCGTACACGCCCGGGACGCCGTACTCGCGGACCTTGTCGACGAGTTGCGGGGCGGCCGTGAGATCGGCGCGCAGGCGCCAGATGCCGACGTCCTCCTGACCGGCGTACAGCATGCCGTTGGCCGGGTCGACGACCATGCCCTCGACCTGGGGGAGCTCGCCGGGCTCGGCGCACGGGGACCAGGCGGCGCCGTTCGGAAGGCGGAAGGAGGACGGCAGGTCGAGCGTGCGGACCTTGCGGTAGCCGGCCTTGCCGCCCGCGGTGGCGGTGATCTCCAGCAGGGCGATGCTGGTGCGCTCGCGGCGGCTGACCAGCGCGTAGGAGCGCCCGGTCGTGCGGTCGGTCCAGGTGGCCAGACCGTACGCCGTCTGCTGGTCGTTGATCTCGTCCTGCCCGCCGGAGAAAATCGGAGCGGCGGCCGGGTCGGTGATGTCGGTGAGCGGGCCGCCGGGGCGGTCGCGGTCGATGCGGTAGATCCGCAGCCGGTCGTTGCCCCGGTCGCTGGTGACGGCGATGTCGGCGCGCCCGGAGGACAGGCGGAGGCCGGTCACGAGGTCGACGTTGTTGAACCGGCCCGGAGCGTCGTCCGGATCGGCCGTCGAAGGGGGCTCGATCGCCTGCACCTGGCGTGCGTCGAGGTCGTACACCCGCAGGCCGGCCTCCTTGGCGGTGGCGATGACCAGGCTGCGGTCGGGGTCGTTCGCGTTGCGCCAGATCGCCGGGTCGTCCGCGTCCGCGTTGCCGCCCGCCTCGTCGTCGTAGAGCGCCGGGGTCTCGGCCCGGGGGGTGACGGCGGGCAGCGGGTCGGCCGCCGGCCCGTGCGCCTCGGCGGGCACGGCCAGGGTCAGCGCGGCCAGGGCGGTGCCCAGTGCGAGAGCGGCCGGGCGGAGGGTGCGGTGTCTGGTCACGAAGAGCCTCTCAAGGTCGATCAATGTCAATGTCGAGAACATGGCAAGCGCAGCGTGAGCATCGAATGAGCAGTTTGACTGCGGGACATGGACAGGAGGCGCTCCGGTGTGCGGAACATGAACAAGCCGCCCCGTCGTCACCTGTTCGCCCAGTCGAACGCGCCGGTGGGCGGTTCGGGCCGGCGCCGGCCCGAGGCGGACCCGGTGGGGCGGTCGTGGCCGGCGTGCCCGCCCGGGCGTCCGCATCCGCCGATGGACCGGACATCCGGCAAGGGCAGCGGGTGGTCGAGGCGAAACGGCGGCCCGCCTCGCCTCCCTCCACCCGGAGATCGCCGGGGACCACTTGCCCGCGCAGACCCCTCGGGGTGGTGACCGCGGCGAGCCGGAGGGGGCTGGGGAGCCGGGACCGCTTCAGGTGGTGTCGCGGACGTGGGCGGCCGCCAGCTCGGCTTCCTTGACGACGGTGTCCGTGTCGACGCCCAGCAGTTCGCCGTGCGCCTTGCGCGCCCGGCCGTCCACGAAGACGTGACTTACGTTGGGGGGCTGGCCGTTGAGCACGATCTGGCTGACCCAGTCGAAGCGCGGTGCGAAATTGAGCGTGCCCGGGTCGAGGACGATCACGTCGGCGCGTTTGCCGGGGGTGAGGGAGCCGACGCGGTCCGCCATGCCGACGCACTCGGCGCCGCCCAGGGTCGCCATGCGCAGTACGGCCGGAATCGTGGGGTGCACCTCGGGGTCCTGGTGCAGCGCCCGTTGGAGCCCCAGGGCCGCTTTCATCAGGTTGAACATGTCGGACGTGTCATTGGTCCCCCCGTCATGGCCGAGTCCCGCCTTCACACCGCGCGCGTGCAGCGCGGGGAGCCGGATGATGCCCGATGCCAGCCGCATGTTGCTCAGCGGACAGTGGGCCACGCGGACATCGTGCTCCGCGGTCAGCGCGATCTCGTCGTCGGTGAGGTGGATCGCGTGGTTCATCAGCAGATCCGGCCCGAAGGCACCGGCCAGCCGGAGCGCGCGGACGGGGTCGTCCCTGCGGTCACCGCGATGCTCCAGGACATGGGAGTTGAGCATTACTCCGAGGTCACGGGCAACCTCGCTGAACCGGCGCAACCGGTCTACGCCCGTCATGCCCGCATGGACGGCGACCTGGGCCGAAGCCAGCGGCAGTGGGTCGAGCAGTTCCTTCTTCACCCGGGCGAGGAGACCGGTGTCCGGGCTGCTCTGCATCATCGCGTACACGAACCGCAGCCCGGAGTCGTCCAGCGCGCCGATGTAGCGCTCGCTGGTGTCGAACGGGATGGGGTGCACCCAGTCCACGACGGTCGTGACGCCCGCCTGGAGCGCGTCGAGCGCGGCGAGGCGGACGAAGCGGTACATGTCCTGGGCGTCGATCTTGCGGAGGGTCGTGCTGTTGCAGGAGGTCAGCCAGCCGTACAGGTCCTGGCTCGCGCATCCGCCCCGAATGCTGGACTGCCACAGGTGGTTGTGGATGTCCACGAAACCCGGCAGCACCATACGGCCGCTCACGTCCACCACTTCCGCCCCGGACGGCGCGGGAAGCCGCCGCCCCACGGCGGCGATTTTCCCGTGCCGCATTAGCACATCGGCGTGGTCGAGCGTGCCCAGCGTCCCTTTCCCGACCTTCGGGTCCATGGTGAGGACCAGCTCCGCCCCGCGGAGCAGGGTGGTGCGCGTCCGTCCGGGTCTCCCGGCCGGCCGGGGACGGGGACCGGAAAGGGGGGCGCTCATCATCAGGGGGACACTGCCCAGACCGGCGAGGACGTTTCTGCGGCTTGGTGTCGAAGACTCCGTCATGGAGTTTGTATCCCGCGCGCCGAAGCCGAAGGCAAGGAGCAACTCCGGCCAATGATCCGGCGCGACCCGGTTTCCGGGCTTCGAGTGCCGCGCGTACGGTGGTCTTGCGACCCCCGCCGACGACGCGTTGCGGCCACAGTCGCTCGTGCTGACGTCCCTGGGCGACCAGGTGCTGGACCGCGACCTCTGCGTGTACTCGGGGAGCGTCATCGATCTCTTCGGGCGCGCCGCCGTCGGAGAGCAGGCCACCCGTTCGACGCTGACCCGCATGGTGGTGCACGGCCCGCTCCCTGTCCCCGCCCGTACGACCTGGCGCACCCGGTGCACCCGGCAGACACGCACCGGTGACCGCGCACCTCGTGCCCGGCTCCTGCTCCGGGACTCCTCGGCCAGTGGTCGGGTATTCGGGTATTCGGGTGCATCGGGCAGGAGGACGATATCGAAGAGCACCAATTGGCCGTTGCTCTCTGGTGAGGGACAGTTCCGCCGTGTAGCGTTGCTGTCAGATGTCGTGGTTCGCAGTACCTGCCCGCGCTCCGGCGTGGGCGTTTCGCTGTGCAGTGCCTGAGGACCAGGGCGATCACCTCCGGGTCCGCGCGGTGCGGATCCGATATCGACTGAGAGGCACCAGCATGGCCAGCGGAACCGTCAAGTGGTTCAACTCCGAAAAGGGCTTCGGCTTCATCTCCCAGGACGGCGGCGGACCGGACGTCTTCGCGCACTACTCCAACATCAACTCCTCCGGCTTCCGTGAGCTTCAGGAAGGCCAGACGGTCACCTTCGACGTCACGCAGGGCCAGAAGGGCCCGCAGGCGGAGAACATCACCCTCGCCTGACCCGACGCCAGGCACACCAAGCCCCCGGAGCGCACGCTCCGGGGGCTTGGTGCATGCCGGGGCGGAGCGATGCCGCCTCGGACGTTCCGGAGAAGCCGGACGAGCCGCCGGGCCGCACCTCCCCTGGGCGGCCGGCGGGGCCGCGGCGACGGTGCTGGAGCAGGCGGTCCTCGGACAGTGTCGCGATGAAGGTGTGAGCCGCCTTCACCGGACCCGCCGCGTGCGAACTGGCGCCGCCTGTCCGGCAGGTGTACGACGACCCCTTCGCGCGCGTTCCGCCGTGCCGCTGCCGCGGGCGGGCCCCGCCTCCCACCAGGGGAGACGGGGCCCGCCCGCAGAGGATCAGTTGTGGTAGCGGATGTAACCGTTGCCGTCGGCGTCGGATCCGCTCTTGGTGTAGGAGTGGACGTCTGCGCGACTGCCGGAAGGCTTGTACAGGTAGATCGTGTCGCGGTCGTTGTTCCATATGAAGTTGCAGTTGTCGCGGTAGACCACGTTCTTGCTGTCGGAGTCGGTGCCGTGGCCGCCGCGGAGCTTCACGTAGTCACCGGGCTGGAGGTAGTGGCCGGCGGTGAAGGTGAAGCGGTTGCCGGTGGCGTCCTTGACGACGTAGCCCTTGAGATTGACGGTCGCCGAGGACGAGTAGTTCTTGATCGTCAGGTATTCCTCGTCGGTGTTGCCGGAGGAACAGCTGTTGGAGTCCCGGCCCGGTGCGTCGTACTGGACTCCGCGGACCTTCAGTGCCGAGGAGTACTCGGCGGCCTGAGCCGGGGTGCCGGCAAGGACGGCCAGGGCGCCGGCCGCGATGGACACGGCGATGACAGGATGCTTGCGCAAGAGAGGTCCCCCCTCAATAGTGCTGATGCTCGATAGCGCTGATGAGCGGCTGAAGCTTACAGACACCACGAGCGACTGGCTGCGGTTCCCGGGTTCCCGCCTCGGGCCTCGGCCGCACAGCGCGGCGGCGGGTGTCCCGGCCGCCTGTTTCCGGCCGGTGATGCTGGGCACCCGCCCGAAGAAGCTGCCTCGACCGGCAGCATGCCGCCGAGCCGGCCGGAACACCTGCCCGGCGCCGTGAAGCAGGCGCCGCGGTCGCCGGGGACCGCGCGGGTGCCGACCGGGAAGGGACTGCTCCTCATGTGCCGATGGCTCGCCTACTCAGGGACCCCGGCCCTGCTCGGCGACATTCTGTACAAGCCCGCCCACTCCCTGATCGACCAGAGCCTCCATTCGCGGATGGGGGTCGAGACGACCAACGGCGACGGATTCGGCATCGGCTGGTACGGACCCGACGCGGCGACACCGGCCATCGTCCGGGACACGGGCCCCGCCTGGAACAACCGCAACCTGCAGGAGATCGCGGACCACGTCCGCTCACCGCTGTTCTTCGCCCACGTCCGCGCCTCGACCGGCACGGCCGTGCAGCAGTCGAACTGTCATCCCTTCCGCCACGGCCGGTGGATGTGGATGCACAACGGCGCGATCACCGATTTCCACCGGATCCGGCGCGACCTCTGCATGGCCATCGACCCCGCGCTGTTCTCCTCGCTCGAGGGGTCGACGGATTCGGAGGTGATGTTCTATCTGGCGGTCACCCTGGGCCTGGACCAGGACGCACCGGGTGCCGTGGCCCGGATGGCCGGGCTGGTCGAAGCGCTGGGCCGTGAGCACGGAGTGGAGTTCCCGCTCCAGATGACCATCGCGGCAACCGACAGCGAGCGGCTGTGGGCTTTCCGGTACTCGAGCCAGAAGGCATCGCGGTCGCTGTTCGTCAGCAGCAGGGTGGACGCCGTGCGGGCTCTCCACCCCGACCTCGCTTTCCTGCGGGGGGCCTCCGCCGAGACACGCCTCATCGTTTCCGAGCCATTGGGTGACCTGCCGGGTGTCTGGAACGAACTTCCCGAGAACAGCTGCATCGTCGTCCAGCCAGGCGCGGACGAACTGCTGCCCTTCACACCACAGCCCGTGTAGCAGCAGACACGGTCCGCCCCGCGCCGCGCGCTCCGGTTCGTCCCGGCCGCCGGCTGCGGGCCCGTGACGCCTGCCGGCGGCCCGCCCGGGCGTTCAGCCCGACGGCTGGGCAGCGGTCCGCACCCCGGACATCACCAAGGTCCGTCGGCGGGGTGACGGAACATGCCTGCACCGTGCCCGGCGTCTTCGCCGACCCGGGGCGTCCTGCCCTCGCCACCGGAGCATCGTCCGGCTGGAGGCGGGTGACGCACGACGCCCGCACGGCCCCGCACGGAGGGCCCGCCCGGGAGACGGCGGGCAGCATCACCGGTCACCGCTGTGCGGACCGCACAAGAGATCCGGCCGGCATGGAAACCGTGTTCCTGGCGTCCACGCCCGCATGCACGTGCCCGCACGGGCAGAACCGCATGGTCTCGCACTGCGACGAGCGCCCCCTCCAGTTCGTCCACAGCCGCGGCGGGTACGAGCAGACGTACTTCGGCTTCGGCCGGCGCCGTGCATCACGGTGTGCCGGAGGCACGGCGGACCTGCTCGTACGCGAGTCGCCGGACGCCGGGATCGTCGGCCGGGACACCTCCACGTACGACACCGGTACCGGCTCCAACGCCGATGGCGCCCACACGGTACGGATCGTCGCCGACCGCTTCGGGCTTCCCTCACCACCGCTCGGTCCCGGGCCCGTGGACTCGTCGGCATGACGCGATGACCAGGAACAGCCACCGCGACAGTTAGGGGTGGCGTGCAACCTTGCGAAGACTTCATCAGTCTTCTCCCTGACCGCCCACGTGGTCGCACCCATGAGGAGACCGTCATTTCCGCGATACGCAAAACCCTGACCGCCACTGCCGTAGCCACCGTGGTCCTGGCGGGCTCCGCCGCCTGCGGCACGGTGGAGAACCTGTCCGCCGGGCAGAAGCTCGACCGGGCCTTCGACAAGCTCGGCAAGGAACACTCGCTCTCCTTCGAGCTGGACCTGGACGCCGACGCGAAGACGCTGAGGGCGATTGGCGCCGAGGCGGAGCCCGGTGAGGAAATACCGGACGAGATGGCCGAGTTGTTCAGCGGCGCGCGGATCTCCGTGTCCGTGCAGTCCGAGAAGCCGTTCGACGAGTCCGCCGAGAAGGACTTCACCGGCATGGCCGTCACGTTCAGCGGCCCCGAAGGTGACTTGCTCGAGTACCGGGTGGTCGGGGACTACACCTACTTCCGCGTCGATGTGGACGCCTTCGCGAAGATGTCGGGCACCCCCATGCCGTCCGCCGGCGAACTGCCCGAAAGCGCCGGAGCGTTCAAGAAGATGCTCAACGGTGAGTGGGTCAAGGTCGCGACGGAGGAACTGGAGAAGACCCGCGACGAGATGGAGGGGATGCAGGCACCGGAGGGCGGGAAGCCCTCGGCGGAGCCCACACTCGACGCCAAGGCGCAGAAGAAGCTCATGAAGGCCCTCCGGGAGGTCATCGCCCGGGAGGTCGACTTCAAGACCTCCGCGGGGGAGGACGACACCGAGCACATCATGGCCACCGCCCCCTTCCGCACTCTGCTGACCGAGCTGTTCGACGAGATCCGCCCGCTGGCGAAGGAACTGCCGCCGGGTGCCGAGTTCCCCACGGCCAAGGACCTCAAGGAGGTTCCGAACAAGAAGGTCACGGCTGACTTCACGCTCAAGAACGGGGCGTTGACCGAGGTGTCGGTGGACCTGGCCAAGCTGGCGGAGAACGCAGAGGTCAAGAAGCTCGCGCTGGTGCTGCGGATGGGCAGGGGGGAAAAGGCCACGGCTCCGGCCGGAGCCACTGAGGTGAAACTGGACGAGCTGATGGAGGGCTTCTTCCAGGGGGCCTCGGAAGGGACTTTCGCGGACGAGAGCTTCCCGGAGACGGCCCGGGGATAAGGTGCGGCCGGCGGACGGAGCCGGCCCGGGCCGAGTTGCCAGGACCACCCGGACCGCCTCGGACGCACGGCAGCCCTCCGCGGCAGCCCTCCACGGACTGGAACGCGGGACGAAGTCCGACTACGGCATTCAGGACCACAATGCTCCGGGCGGCGACTGCACGATGTGCTTCACGAGGGTCTGGCCTTCGGCCCGCCCCGGTGTTCCGGCCGTCGCCCGCAGCAGCGCGCGACGGCCGGGGTTGTTTCCCACCGCCCCTGCCCGCCGGTCAAACCACCCGGGGTACTGTGACGCGTCCGCCGGGCAGAAGCGGTGACACGAACCGTCGATGAGTTTCCCGACCTCGGCGGGAAGGCCCTTGCCGGAGCCGACGGCGAAGAAGCCGGCTTCACCAGGCATGTTTCCCACTGAGACAGGGACGTCCGGTGACGGACGCCCAGTGGTTCGCGGGTCCGCCGAATAATTCCGTGCCGTGCCGGCGGTGGAGGTGCAGACTCGCTCCATGGCGGAGATGCGGGCGTTCCGGGACGCGGTCAGTGGCTGGGCGGCCGGCGGTCCCGGCGGGCCGGCGAGTGATCTGGCTGTGCGTCTGGGGGTGCGTACGGCGGTGCTGCTGGAAGGGCTGAGCGATCTCGCGGCCGTTGAGGCACTGGCCGCCCGGCGCGGCCGGGACCTGGCCGCCGAGGGGGTGTGCGTCGTGTCGATGGGCGGGGCGATGAGCGTCGGCCGCTACGCCGGCCTCCTCGGGCCGCCCGGTCTTGGTCTGCGCCTGACAGGACTGTGCGACGAGGGCGAGCAGCGCTTCTACGACCGCGGCCTGAAGCGGGCAGGGGCGCCGTGCCGGGACTTTTTCGTATGCGTGACGGACCTGGAGGACGAGCTCATCCGCGCGCTGGGCACGACGGGGGTCGAGGAGATCGTCCGGGCCGAGGGCGACTTCCGTGCCTGGCAGACCTTCCAGCACCAGCCCGCACACCACGGCCGGCCCCGGCAGCAGCAGTTGCGGCGCTTCCTCGGCACGAAGAAAGGCCGCAAGATCCGCTACGGCCGCCTCCTCGTCGAGGCCCTCGACCCCGAACAGGTACCGGCCCCGCTCGACGGCCTCCTCACGAGCCTCTGACCCGGTGGACGGCCGGAGGGCCGTGAGGGCGACAGCGGCGGAGCCCGGGGCGTCGATGAGTTGACCGGGTGACGCCATCCGGCAAGGCTCCAGCCACGACCTGGACGAAAACCTTCTTGCTGGTGGACCGCCCTGCCCGATCGGCGGGCGGGACCGGGAGTCAGCGGATCGGAGATACCGAGGAATGACTTCTCGCCTTCACGCACTCTGCTTTGATGCGAACGACCCGATCCGTCTCGCGCGCTTCTGGGCCGGCGTCCTGGACGGGGAGACGGCCGACGACTCCTGCGACGGCATCGCGCTCCTGCCGAGCGACGACACCGGGTTCCGGATCCGATTCCTTCCGACCCGGGAGCAGAAGGCGGGGCGGAACCGGATGCACTTCGATCTGACGAGCACGTCCCTGGACGACCAGCAGGAGGTTGTGGCGAGGTCGCTCGCACTCGGTGCCCGGCACATCGACATCGGCCAATGCCCGGAGAAGGGGCATGTGGTGCTCGCCGACCCCGAGGGCAATGAGTTCTGCGTCATCGAACCGGGCAACACTTTCCTTGCCGACTGCGGATTCGTCGGAGCGCTCGCGTGCGACGGTTCGCAGGACGTCGGATACTTCTGGAGCCGGGCACTGGGCTGGCCGTTGGTCTGGGACCAGGACGAGGAGACCGCGATCCGCTCGCCGCGCGGCGGCCCGAAGATCACGTGGGGCGGCCCGCCACTGATGCCGAAGACCGGGAAGAACCGGCTGCATTTCGACCTCGCTCCACCTGTCCACGGTGATCAGCAAGCAGAGGTCGACCGTCTGGTCTCCCTCGGGGCGACTCGTATCGACATCGGTCAGGGCGAGGTCGACTGGGTGGTGATGGCCGATCCCGACGGTCATGAGTTCTGTGTGCTGACCCCCCGATAACGCGATCGATCCGGACGACCGTGGCCCGCCCCGCCGCGGGGCGGGCCACGGTCGTCCGGTTCACTCGCGTCGCTGGAAACGCTGAGCCGAGCCTGGAGCACCGAAGCCCCGCCGACCCGGCCCCGCTGCCGCCCGGCGAGCGGCGCGGCCTGGGTTCCGAGTGGAACAGTCCGGGGTGGACGGTCATGCTGGTGATCGTCCACATGAATGCAGCAACGCGTGACGACGGAGGATGTCCCGTGTCGAAACCACCGCTTCCCGAAGAGGCAGTCGCGATGTTGGCGAAGGCCAATCCGGCCGTTGTCACGACTCTGCGCCCGGACGGCCGGCCGGTCTCCACGGCCACCTGGTACCTCTGGGAGAACGGCCGGGTACTGGTCACCATGGATGAGGGACGCAAGCGACTGGAGCATGTGCGCAACGACCCGCGGGTGTCGCTCACCGTGCTCGACGGGGGCAACTGGTACACGCACATCAGCATCGTCGGACGCGTCACCGAACTCCGCGAGGACGAGGGGCTGGCCGACACCGACCGGTTGTCCCAGCACTACCTCGGCAAGCCCTACGCGCAGCGGGACCGCCGCCGGTTCAACGCATGGATCGAGATCGACCGCTGGCACGGATGGGGCAGCTTGAAGGACACCGACCAGCCCGGGTGATGCTTGCCCGGCCTGGCCGCGGCTGTGCGCGGGCGCCGTCCTCGAAGAGCATTCCGTCCGCGGTGACGACTCACTCCGGTGACAGCTCGGGGGCCCCGTCCGCGCAAGGTGAGTGCTGATGCTCACTCGGAACACGGATGGGGATTCCCGCCTTTCCTTGCTGGCCGCGCGTGCGAGGGTTCGCCGTGCCGCCGCCCCTGGTGGAGACCGCGACCGCTTGCCGCTGTGCCGCTGTGCCGCTGTGCCGGGGACCGGGCGGGGGCGTGCGCCTCTTCTGGACCGTGGGCCGACCCTGACCCTGACTCGACGCCAAGGTGCCTTCGCCCTTCGCCCTTTGCTCTTCGCGCCTGGTTGCCCTGGCTGTTCAACCGATGAGGGCCTCGGTGATCTGCCGGGTGGTCTGTGCGGCGACCCGGGGATTGACGGCGGCGTAGGAGGTGTAGGCGTTCAGGCCGGTGGCCAGGGCCCAGCCGCGGCCCCGGGCCCAGGTGGCGTCGTCCACGCCGAGCGCGGCCCTGAAAGCGGCCCGGCTCCCGGCCGACATCAGGGTGAAGGCGATGGTCAGGTCGCAGGCCGGGTCACCGATGCCGAGCCCGCCGAAGTCGATGACCGCGCTGAGGCGGCCGTCCACGGTCAGCAGGTTGCCGGTGTGGAAGTCCCCGTGGAACCAGACCGGAGGGCGGTCCCACCCGGGGGCGCCCAGTGCCGTGTCCCACAGTTCGGTCATGGCCGCGGCGTCGAACGCGCCGTCGACCTGCGCAACAGCGGCCCGCGTGGCGCGGTCCCGGAGGGTGAGGTCCGCAGGTGTGTCCTCGGGCATGTCCTCGGCCAGGACGCCCTCGGGCGCGAACCGCTGAAGGGCGATCAGGAACTCCGCGAGTTGGACCGAGGCCTCGGAGGACCCGGCCAGCGCCTCGACGGTCGCCACCTCGCCGTCCAGCCAGCGGGACACCGCCCACGGCCATGGATAGCCGAACCCGGGCTCACCCAGACCCACCGGTACCGGGATGGCCAGTGGCAGGTGCGGGGCGAGCCGGGGCAGCCACTCGGACTCTTTTCCGGCCTGTCCGACGGCCCCGGCGTGGCGGGGCAGCCGGACGGACAACTCCTCGCCCAGCCGGTGGATCACATGGTCGGAGCCGGCCGGTTCGAGCAGTTCCAGAGGGAGCCCGGCCCACTGCGGGAACTGCGTATCGACCAGGCGCCTGACCAGCGTGGCGTCGATCGCGGGACGGGCGTCGGCTGTTCTCGCGGTTGCCAAGAGGAGCTCCTGCGGTCGGCCCGCTCCGTGCGGCAGGCAGTCGAGACCATCACAGTGCGTCACGGGCCCGACTGTCGACCGGGTTTCCCGGTCGGCCACCACCGGGTGCCATGCGCACCCTCGTCCAGGACCGTCCCGCGCACCGGCGCCTGGAACGCTCGAAACCTCCGGCCCCGGGGCGCGGGAACAGGCCGGGGCGGGACAGCCCGTGGTGATGGCGGCCGACGGGGCCGGGGTCGGGGCCGTCGCGGGAGCGGGACCGGCCTCCCCCTTTCCGGACCTTGCCGGGGGTCTGTCACGCTCTTTACGGCGAGGCACCGGTCCCGGGGCACGCCCGGTCCGACACGGCCGCTGTTCTCCGGGAGGAGGCCCGTACGGAAGGCCTCCTCCCGGGGCCGACCCACCGCTGAGCACGGCCTGACAAGGAGATTTGAACCGGCATGAACACACAGACCCAGTCGTCCCACCCGCCCATCGTGATCGTCACGGGCGGAAGCCGCGGCATCGGAAGAAGCACCGTGGAACGGCTGTGCGCGGACGGGTACGGCGTGGTCTTCACCCACTCCGGCTCCGACGACGAGGCCGGTGCGGTGGAAGGAGACCTCGGGCGCTCGGGCCGTACCGCCCGCGCCGTACGGGCCGACGTCACGGCCGACGACGCGCCGGCCCGGGTGTTCGACGTGGCCGAGGGCCTCGGCACCGTCGTCGGTCTGGTGAACAACGCGGGCGTCACCGGCGGGATCGCCTCCCTCGCGGAGCTGTCGGACGACGTGCTGCGCCGCGTCGTCGACGTGAACCTGGTGGCGCCGGTCCGGTGGTGCCGGGAGGCCGCCCGGCGGTGGGCGGGGCGCACGACGCGCTCGACGATCGTCAACATCTCGTCGGTCGCCGCCCGCACCGGCTCACCGCACGAGTACGTCGCCTACGCCGCGACGAAGGCGGCCCTCGAAACCCTGACCATCGGGCTGGCCAAGGAACTCGCACCGGACAACATCCACGTCAACGCCGTCTCCCCGGGCACCGTCGACACCACCATCCACGCACGGGGCGGAGACCCGGGACGGGCGGAGCGTGTCGCCTCGCGCATCCCGCTGGGGCGACCCGGCCGGCCGGAGGAGATCGCCGAGGCCGTCTCATGGCTGGTGTCGGAACGCTCCTCGTACGTCACCGGCACCGTGCTGGCCGTCGCCGGCGGCCTGTAGCGGCCGGCTGCCGTCCCACGGTGACGCGCGGAGCGCGGCCGGCCCGGCGGGCGTGACTCCGTACGCCCGCTTGAGCATGTGTGCCCCGTGGCTCCGGTCCGCGAAGCCGGCCACGACCGTGCCGTGCGATCACCGGGTCGGCGACGAAGGGCAGAGACGCGCCGCCCTCGGTGTCCCGAGCGTGAACACCGCCGGGCGCGCCCTGTCCGGTCCGGCATCAGTGAGCCCTGCGGGACCCTGCACCGGCTCGGCCGACCCGAATCATTCCCTCGCAAACCTGAGCGATAAGGTCTTGGGCGATTGCGCCGGCCGAACCAGGACGCGGGCGCAAGGGCGAGCCGACTGTCGATCACAGTACTCCGCGCAGCCCGCCTTTCCCCGCCCTCCGCTCTGCCCCTGCCCGGTCCTCGGCCGCCTCTCCCGGAAACACCCCACATGAGCCTCGATGCCGCCCCGCGCCCCGAACCCGCCCAAGCCGCCCCCGGGGCGTCCCGCCGACGCAAGGCGGCCGGGCGGGCTCCGGCCCGGCCCACCCCCGCGGCCGCATTCCACAGCGTCAGCGCCGCGACGGCTGTCCTGCTGGGACTGGTGGCGATCGGCGCGATGATCCACGAACCGGTACTGATACCGCCGCTGGCCGCCAGCGCGGCCCTCGTGCACAGCGCCCCCACCCTGCCGCTGGCCCAGCCCCGCAGCGTGGTCGTCGGCCACCTGCTCGGCGCCGCCGCCGGCTACGGCGTCCTGGCGGCGGCGGGCAGCAGCGCATGGGCCGCCGCCGTGGCGGCCGGTGTCACGCTGGCCCTGATGATGACCGCCCGTACCCCGCACTCACCCGCCTGTGCCACCGCCGTCGTCATCGTGCTCCAGACCCCCGCGCCCTTCCGTTTCGTTCCCCTCCTGCTCGGGGCCACCGTCCTCCTCGTCCTGACGGAGTACGCCGCCTCCCGCATCCGCCGCACGGCACCGAGGTACCCCGCCTACTGGTGGTGACCGCCGAACAGCCGGTGCCGCGGTCCTCACTTCCCCTGCCTGCGGTCTCCCGGCGCGGGCGAGCGCGCTGTTCCTCCACGGGGCGCGCGGTCCGGCTCAGTGGCATCGGCGGTCGCCGCGCGGTGCGGCCGTGCCCCCGGTACGGCGCGTCGGCCCGCGGTGCCGCACCGGGGTGTGGGGGGGGGAGACGGGGTATGCGGTGAGAGCCGGTCAGCGGGCGGCGGTGAGGACGGCGTCGGCCATCGCCCGCTCGCCCGCCGCGTTGGGGTGGAAGGGTGCGGCGGCGTTGGTGACGAGAGGTTCCATCCAGCGGGTTCCGGCCGGCTTGCAGATGTCGTGGCCGACGGACTTGGTGTAGGTGTCGACGTACTGGGCGCCGCGTGCGGCGGCCTGAGTGGCGATCATGGTGTTGAGGCGCTTGTGGGTGTCTCTCAGCCAGGGGGCGTCACCCTTGGCTATCGACACGACCGAGGGGCAGTTGCTGCCGTCGTCGGGAAGGATCGCGGGGTAGCCGGTGACCAGGATCCTGGCTCGGGGGGCGCGCTGGCGGATGCCGTCGAGGGTGGCGGCGATCTTGGGCGCCGTCGCGTTGATGGTGGCGGCGAGTTGGTCGGTGCCGGTCCAGGTGTAGCTGTTCTTGCAGGGCGAGCCGGCGGGACTGAACACTCCGAGGCTCACGCAGCGCAGGATGATGTTGGCGAAGCCGATGTCGTTGCCGCCTATGGTGAGGGTCACCAGGTCGGTGTCGGAGCTCAGCGCGTCGAACTGCGGTGGCGCGGAGCTGTTCTGCGCCGAGGTCATGTGCACGGTGGTGGCGCCCCCGCAGGTGACGTCCTTGTGGGCGGTGGGAGCGAGCGCGGTGTTGACCAGGGCGGGGTAGTTGCGGTTGGAGCGGGTGCAGGCGGAGTCGACCTGGTCCGGAACACCGGCTCCCGAGGCGTAGGAATCCCCCAGGGCGACATAGCGGTCGACCGGGTCGTCCGAGGCCAGCGCCGGGCTCGCGCCGAAGGCTGTCGTGGTGGCCAGAACGGCTGCGGCGGAGGCGAGAAGGGTGCGGGTACGACGGCTCGATGAAACTGATCGCATGGCGCTGCCTCTCATGGCGAGGAGAAGGAGTGGGCGCCTTCTGCCGCCGGGAAAGGCCAGAAGGCGTACGGGATTGGCGGCAAGGCGGTCCCGTTCGCCTGCCGCCGATGGTGCGAGGGCGCTGTGCGCAGTTACTGGCCAGTTGTACTGGCACGTAATATGTGGCCGGAATGACGGGCCGTCAAGATGTCCGGCAGTGGATTGTTCAGTACGCGTTCAAATTTCGGGCCGGGCCCGACCGTACGGGGCCCCGGCTCGGCGCGCCTGCGTCCCTGTCGCTGCACCGGATCAGCGAGACGGTGCAGCGCAGTTCGACACGGCGGTACTGCTCCGCGGGCTCGACGCCGAGTCGTCGCTCCGGAACGACGGCGCTGGACGTTCACTGCGGCCGCAGGGCAGCACGCAGGCCCGCCGGTCGGCCCGCCGGGTTCTCGTCACGTACATCGGGCGACCGCCCTCCGGCCCGCCATGAACTCCGTCCGTCAGGAGGGGAGATACCGCGTCACCCGCGGACTTCTCCGTCCGCCGGAGCGCTGTGCTGCGCCCCGGGCCGGGGCGGCGGTGTCCCGGCCCGGGGCCCGCCGGTTCCTCCGCGGTCGCCGACGCCGGCCCCGCGCCGTCCGCGGCTGCTTCCACGGCCCCGCACCCGCCGCCCCCTGACACCAGGTCCTTCCGGGTCTCTGAGGGATCTGAGGGATAGGTTCTCCGAATGGCTTTGGAATGGGAGCAGGTAACAGTTGATTCGGCGGACCCTGTGGCTTTGGGGCAGTGGTGGGCCGAAGCGCTCGGCTGGGTGGTGGTCGACGCCTCTGCCGAGGAGTACGAGATCAGGCCGGAGCGAGATCGTCTTCCGGGTGTGCTCTTCGCTCCGGTGGGAGACAGGAAGGTGGTGAAGAACCGGCTGCACCTGGACTTGCGCCCCGATGACCAGGACGCTGAGGTCGCCCGTCTTGTGGCCCATGGCGCACGGCGCGTGGACGTCGGCCAGGGTGACGAGTCGTGGGTGGTGCTGGCGGACCCGGAGGGCAACGAGTTCTGCGTCCTCGGCCCGCGCCGTCACTGAGGGGGCCGGCGGATTCCACCGGCCGTGGTGGGCAGAGACCGCTCCGGGGGTGACCGCGCTGTCCGTCCAGGACGCCGGTGTGGCGTCCGGCGGCAGTTTCCCGCGCCCGGCTGTCGCGGCAGCACTGGTGTCCGGCCTGTCGCCGTACTGCGCCACCGCCGGCCGCTCGCGGTCGCCGTGCTGGTGAGGGCGGGCAGCCGGCGCCGCCTCGTCGGCGCGCCGGCCCCTCGGGTGGAGCATCCGCGCACCGAGCGGGAGTTGTACGAGCAGGCCGCCCGGCCGGCCGAACGGGCCGCGATCGCCGCCGGGATGCATGCTGTCCTGGCCCATCGACTGGGCCCGGTCACCCTGCACACCGGCGTCCCGGCCACCCGCGGGGAATCCCTGCCCGACCCGGTCAGCGAACGCACCGCCCTGCTGCGTACCGCCTCCACCGACGCGCCGGCCGACCTGCACGACGACCTGGGAGCCCTGCGTGACCCGGACGCCCGCCCGGCAGCCGCCGCCCCGGCATACGGCAGGCCGGACACCCGGTTCCCGTCGGCCGCGGGGCGATCAGCCGGGGCAGGGTGATCGCGCTGGAGCCGGGGCGCCGTGCCGCGTCGGCCCGCCCGTACGGGCTGCGCGCCAGGAGGCGGGGGAGAGCGCGGGCGGAGCCGACGGCGCCGACGGTGCCGCCGGGGCGGTGGGCAGCGGCACGGCTTGCGCGCCGGTGAGCGCCGCCCCGGCGCCCTCGGTCACGCGCGGCCGGCCGGGTCCTGGTCCTGGACCGCCTCCGGGGACCTCGCCGGCAACGGCGCTGCGGGCAGGAGGGGTTTTTCCGGGGCGCGGCGACGGGTGATCCGGGCTGCCAGGGGCTCGGTGTAGCGGGCGGTGAGCGGACCGATCACGACCAGGATGAGGACGTAGGCCGTGGCCAGCGGTCCCATGGCGGGCTCGATCCCGGCGGTCACCGCGAGACCGGCGATGACGATGGAGAATTCACCGCGGGCGACCAGCGTGCCGCCCGCGCGCCAGCGTCCCTTGACCCCGACGCCGGCCCGCTTCGCCGCCCAGTAGCCGGTGGCGACCTTCGTGCACGCCGTCACCACCGCGAGCACGAGCGCGGGCAGCAGCACCGGCGGGATGCTCGCGGGGTCGGTGTGCAGGCCGAAGAAGACGAAGAACACCGCCGCGAACAGGTCCCGCAGCGGACTCAGCAGCGTGTGGGCGCCTTCGGCGACCTCGCCGGACAGGGCGATGCCGACCAGGAACGCACCGACCGCGGCCGACACCTGGAGCTGTTGCGCGAGCCCGGCGACCAGCAGGGTCAGGCCGAGGACGACCAGCAGCAGCTTCTCCGGGTCGTCACTGGAGACGAAGCGCGAGATCAGCCGGCCGTAGCGGACGGCGACGAACAGCACCGCACCGGCGACGCCCAGGGCGATGGCCAGCGTCACGCTGCCGGCGGCCAGGCTCACCCCGGCCAGCAGGGCGGTGATGATGGGCAGGTACACGGCCATGGCCAGGTCTTCGAGGACCAGGATGCTGAGGATCACCGGGGTCTCGCGGTTGCCGAGCCGGCCCAGGTCTCCCATCACCTTGGCGATGACCCCGGACGAGGAGATCCAGGTGACTCCGGCCAGCACGACCGCGGCGACCGGGCCCCAGCCCATCAGCAGCGCGGCCAGGGCGCCGGGTACGGCGTTGAGGGCGAAGTCGACCAGCCCGGCGGAGTACTGGGTCTTGAGGTTGGAGACGAGGTCGCTGGCGGTGTACTCCAGTCCGAGCATGAGCAGGAGCAGGATGACGCCGATCTCGGCGCCGATCGCGACGAACTCCTCACTCGCGCCGAGCGGAACGAACCCACCGGTGCCGAAGGCGAGTCCGGCCAGCAGGTAGAGGGGTATGGGGGAGAAGTGGAAACGGCCCGCGACCCGGCCCAGCAGGCCCAGGCCCAGGATGATCGCGCCGAACTCGATCAGGAAGACTGCGGAGTGCACAGGTGATCACTCCCGTCCCAGTATCGCGGCGGCCGCGTCGACGCCCTCGCGGGTGCCGATCACGATGAGGGTGTCCCCGCCGGCGAGGCGGAAGTCCGGAGCGGGTGAGGGGCGCGCCTCCGCACGGCGCAGGACCGCCACCACCGACACACCGGTCTCGGTGCGCATCCGGGTCTCACCCAGCACCCGGCCGTTCCAGTGGGAGTGCGCGGACAGCTCGATCCGCTCGGCGACCAGGCCCAGATCGGTGGTGTGCAGCAGGTTCGGGCTGTGATGGGCCGGCGTCAACGCGTCGATCAGCGACGCCGTCTCCGCACCCGTCAGATGCAGCGACTGCGCACACGCATCCGGATCGTCGGCCCGGTAGACGTTCACCGTCCGGGTGCCGTCCCGGTGCGCGATCACCGACAGGTGGCGGTGTTCGCGGGTGGTGAGGTCGTACTGGACCCCGATTCCGGGCAGCGGTGTCGTACGCATACGTGGAGCGGGCACAGCCCATTCCCCCTCTGTTCGTTCTTCGTGGTGGTGGTGCGTCGCGCGGCGGGACCGGACAGGCGGCCGGGCGCGGCGAGGGCTCATGTTGCCAGGTGCGGACAGAGCCGGAATACGGGTGCCGGCACGGATGGAAAAGCGGTGCCGCGAGCAGCAAGGCTGTGACGGGGCCGTACGCCCCCCCCCAGCCGAAGGTCGGATCCCGGGTGACGTCGGGACGCAGGGCGGTGGAAGTGAGGGTGGGAGCCCGCCGGGAGAGACAGGAGGGAGACGGACCGGCCTCATCGAGCCGTAACCCACGACCTGCCGCTCCCCGGCCCGCTGCCGGCGCACCAGAGAGCCGGAGGCCGTAACCCCGGCCGTCGAGCCGGTGGAGAGCCCGGACGGCACCAGCCCCGTCGTGCCGGTGCGCGCGTCCAGCACGTCCCGGGCCGCGGGGGTGCGGGCCACCCGGGAAGCCGCGCCGGTGTCGGCGGCGGGCAGGAAGAGGAACAGCCCGGCGCGGCGGCGGGGGCGAAATCCCTGGTGGCGGGGTTTCGGCAGACAAGTGGAGAACCAAGGACGTACGATCGTACGCCCTTGGAGTGTACGATCGTACGCATGACGGACCACTTCGCGGGCGACCCGCGTACCCACCGTGAACGGATGCTCGCCGGAGACCTCTACATCGCCGACGATCCCGACATCGCCGAGGCCCAGCAGCGCGCCGTGCGCCTGACCGCCCGGTACCAGGCGGCGTACGCCGAGGACGTCGACGCCGCCCGGCCCGTCCTCACCGAGCTCCTCGGCGGCCTCGGCGCCGGCGCCCACATCCGGCCGCCGCTCTTCGTCGACTACGGCACGTACATCACGGTCGGCGAGGACACGTTCATCAACTACAGCCTCACCGCTCTGGACGTGGCCCCCATCACCATCGGCCGCGACTGCCAGATCGGCCCGAACGTGCAGCTGCTCACCCCCACCCACCCCGTGGATCCGGAACCGCGCCGGGACAAACTGGAGGCGGCCGAGCCGATCGTGATCGGTGACAACGTCTGGCTCGGCGGCGGGGCGATCGTCCTGGCCGGGGTGACCATCGGGGACAACAGCGTCATCGGCGCCGGAGCCGTCGTCACCAAGGACGTACCCGCCAATGTGGTCGCTGTGGGCAATCCGGCCCGGGTGATCCGTTCGATCTAGTACAGGTCGATCCCGTACAGGTTCCAGTGGAGGAGCGCACCGTGGCGACCGGACAGAACGACCCCGAGCGGCGGGAGCGCATCATCACCGCCGCGCTCGACCTGATCGCCGAAGAAGGGGTCGCCGGCACCTCGCACCGCAAGATCGCCGCTCGCGCCGGAGTGCCGCTCGGGTCGATGACGTACCACTTCGGCGGCATGGACGAGCTGCTGCGCGAGGCGTTCACCCGCTTCTCCAGCAGCATCGTCGCCGTCTTCGAGGAGCGACTCGGGGCCGCCACGACACCCGACGAGGCCCGTGAGGCGATCGCCGACCTGGTCCACCGCCTGTCCAGCGGCAACCAGCGCGAACTGGTGCTCACCCACGAGCTGTACACCCTCGCCGCCCGCAAACCCGCCTACCGCGAGCTGACCCGGGAATGGATGAGCCGCAGCCGCCGTGCCCTGCGGTGGCACTTCGACCCGGCGACGGCCCGCCAGCTCGACGCGCTGATCGAGGGCCTGTCCATCCACCGCGCCCTGGAGACCGAACCCCACGAACGGGCCCTCACCCTGGAAGCGATCACCCGCATCACGCGGGGCGGCGGCGCGGCCGCCCGATCCCTCGAAGCCCCTGGCCGGCACCCCACCTGACCAAGGTGCCGGCCAGGTTCTCCCTGTGCCGTCCCGGCGCCGGCGGGACGCGCGTATCACTCACCGCTCCGCCTGCTCCGCCCGGCCGGTCGGTTCCATGACCGGCCCGCAGGCGGCTTCCCGCCCGTTCCGTGCCCAGCTCTGAGAAGAGGCGCTCCAGTGGGCTCCATGGCCGGTGCGGACAACCGCCCCTGCCGCGCGGTGGACAACTGCGCCCAGGGGCCCGCCTCCCCTGCCGCTGAAGCCACCTCGCCGGATCGTCACCCCTCGAAGAAGACACCGCACCGGCAATGCGCACAGGGGTGTGGGTCGCAACCACCGGTTGCGGCCCACACCCCTGCAACGGCAACGGCCCAGGAGGGCGCTCAGCGCTTGAAGGCGTCCTTGACGTGCTCGCCGGCCTGCTTCACGTCGCTCTTGGCCTGGTCTGCCTTGCCCTCGCCCTGGAGACGCTCATCGCCGGTGGCCTTGCCCGCGGTTTCCTTGGCCTTGCCCTTGAGCTTGTCGGCGGTGTTCTCAGTCTTGTCAGCAGCGCTCATCATGCTCTCCTTACGTTGCGCCCTACGTTGTGGCTCTGACAATCCGCTGCCCCGCATCAGCGCTGTTATGCGGCTGTGCCGCGTCCGCCACACGAGTGGGCCACCGGGACGCCGCAGACGACCTCCGTCGGAACCAGTGCGTCCGAGCAGTTGTTTGGCATCGTCGGACGGGGGCAAACGGCGATTCACAACCTGCTGCTGCGGCCACAACCGAGGCCGTGGCCCTGACTTTTGGAGTGCGTACGCATGGGAATCATTTCGTGGATCATCCTGGGTCTGCTGGCCGGTGCGATCGCCAAGTTCCTGCTGCCCGGCCGTGACCCGGGCGGCATCCTCATCACCATGATCCTCGGTGTCCTGGGCGCACTGCTGGGCGGCTTCCTCGCCCAGGCACTCTTCGACGTCGACCCGATGGACGGTTTCTTCGAGATCTCCTCCTGGCTGTCGGCGATCATCGGCTCGCTCATCCTGCTCGTGATCTACCGAGCGGTCGCGGGCAAGCGCCACCACGCCTGACCACACACCGAACCGAATCCGCAGCGGGCACCGGACTTCCTTCCGGTGCCCGCTGCGCTGCGCCTCCCCATGGCCCCTGGGGGACCGGGACGCGCTGCTCACGGGAGACCGAAGCCGTTCTCCCGGTGTGTCGAACTCCGCGGCGCAAGGTACCGGCGGAACGTCTCATCTGCGATTCTCCGCATGCGGCTGCCGGGGCGTGCTGATCGATACGGCTTACGCGCCCCCTCACCGGGACAGTCCCTTCACCAACGTCACCCGGCGTATTCACGACTCTGCGTCCGGTGTCGTGCCGCCCCGCTGAGCACGACTCAGCACGACGGGGACCGCCGGTCCTCGGTGGGGAAGGGGGGCTGCGTACGAAGCGGCCCCGCCCCCCTCCACTGCCCGGTGCCACCGGCGGAGAGGTCAGCCCGTCGGCTGTGTCCCGTGTGTCCCGTGTGTCCCGCCGGACAGGTGGGCGGGCAGGCTGCGGTGGCCGTTGGAGATGAACGATTCCACGGGCACCAGATCGGACGCCGGGACGGCCAGCCTCAGGCCCGGGAAGCGCTCGAAGAGGGCGGGCAGGGCGATCGCGGCCTCCATCCGGGCCAACGGCGCTCCGAGGCAGAAGTGGACACCGTGTCCGAACGCGAGGTGTTCCTTGTTCACCCGGGTGACGTCGAAGCGGTCCGCGTCCTCGCCGTGGAGCGCGGGATTGCGTCCGGCGGCGGCGTAGGCGGCGAGGATCGCGTCGCCCTTCCTGATCGTCACCCCCATGGTCCCGATGTCCTCCACGGCGTAACGCAGGGGAAGATTCGCCACCGGAGCCTGGACGCGCAGGGTCTCCTCGATCACGTCGTTCCAGGAGGCCCTGCCCGTCCGGACCAGTTCGAGCTGGTCCGGGTGGGACAACAGGGCGTGGATCGCGTTGTCCAGCAGGTTGACCGTGGTCTCGTGCCCGGCGCTGATCACCAGGAGCAGGGTGTCGACCAGCTCGGCTTCCGTGAGCCGCGTGCCGTCCTCCTCCCGGGCCGCGATCAGAACGCTGGTCATGTCGTCGCCCGGCTCCCGCCGCTTGAGTGCGACGAGGTCGGACAGCACGGTGTGCATGCCCTGGAAGGTGGCCGCGACCTCCTCGGGGGCGGCGGCGGTGTTGAAGATGCTGTCCACCAGACGACGCAGTTCCTTGCGCGTGTCTTCGTCGTCGACCCCGAACAGTTCGCAGATGACCTGGATGGGGATCGGGTAGCAGTACTCCTCGCGCAGGTCCACCACCTGCCCCTGAGGGACGGCGGCGAGCCCGTCGAGCAGATCGGCGGTCATCTCCTCGACACGCGGGCGCAGGGCCTCCGTGGCGCGCGCGGTGAACGCCGTGGAGACGAGCTTGCGCAGGCGCCTGTGGTCGCTTCCGTAGGCGGTGAACATGTTCGTCACGGCGACCCATGTGAACAACGGCCACTCCGGGGTTATCTCCCCGTTGATCCACGCGGGCCAGTGCCGGCGGGGGTCCTTGGACACACGGGCGTCGGTGAGCAGCTCCTTGAGGAGCGCGTGGTCGCTTACCGCCCACGCCACCACCTGGCCAGGGAGCTCCACCAGCGCTGCCGGCCCCCGTTCCCGTACGCGGGCTCCCTCTCCGTGGATGTCTGCGCCGGAGACGTCGATGACGAGGGGGCGGGATTCGTGTTCCATGTACTGGCTCCAGAGGGCTCGTCCGTAGTGACCGGCACGGTGATGGGGGGAAAGCGCACAGGCAGGGCGGCCAGAGCCCGGTGGAAGGGCCCCTGCCGCCACTCCAACCGGCTTACCCCCACCGCCAGTTCGGTATCCGGGAGCCGGTCGAGGAGTTTCTCCACGGCAACGGCGGCGATCAGCCGGGCGGGGGACTTCGCCGGGCAGGTGTGCGCGCCGGCGCTCCACGCCAGGTGCGCGCGGTTGCCGCCGCGCCGGTCGCCCGCCAGGGCGGGGTCGGTGTTCGCGGCGGCCAGGCTGACCAGGACGGGATCGCCCTCGCGCAGCAGGGTTCCGTCGAGCTCCAGGTCGTGGAGCGGGTAGTGGATGGCGTAGTTCGCCATCGGCGGGTCCGTCCACAGCACCTCGTCGAGCGCGTCCTCGACGGGCATGCTGCCCCCCGCGAGGTCGCCGCCGAACCGGTCGTCGGACAGCAGCAGCCGCAGACCGTTGCAGATGAGGTTCTGCTGGGGCTCGGTGCCCGCGCCCATGAGGACCACGAGCTGGTGCATCATCTCCTCGTCGGTGAGCCGTGCGGGATGGGCCATCAGCCAGGACGTCACATCCGCTCCGGGCCGCTCCCGCTTGAGGGCCACCAGCTCGGCCACGCCCTCGGCGAGGACCGCGTTCGCCTTCTCGGAGTCGGCGTCGGCGTCGAAGATTCCCGACATGCCCTCGACCAGCTTGTCCCCGGTCTCCGGCGGGCAGCCGAAGAGCTGGTTGAAGACGAGCAGCGGCAGGATCGCTCCGTACTCGCCGAGAAGATCGGCCCGCCCCTCGGGGCCGAACCGGTCGATGAGGGTGTCGGCGCTGTGCTCGACGTAACCGCGCAGCGCGTTCGGGTCCACGCGGCTCAGACTGTCGGTGATCGCACCACGCAGCCGCGCGTGCTCGTCACCGTCGGTCCACAGGGCGTTCGGCCGGTACATCATCATCGGGACGACGGGGCTGTCCGCGGGGACCGTCCCGTCCGCGAGGCCCCGCCATCGGCGCGGGTCCTTGGAGAACCGCTCCGGGCTGCGCAGCACCTCGAGGGCGGTCCGGTAACCGGTGACGAGGGACGCGTGGACTCCGGGGGCTATCTCCACCGGCGCGATGGAGCCGTACGTGCGCAGCCGTGCGTAGACCGCGGCCGGGTCGGCGGCGAACTCCGGTCCGTACAGGGACTCAGCCGTACGGAGGGCGGCAGGGGAGGCCGGACCGGCCGCGCCTTCCCCGGGCCCGGCGTGTGCCGGACAACCGGGTGGCGGTACCGCGTCCGGGCCGGACCGGGGGGTGGTCATCGAAGCTCCTGGAAGGTACGGGTCTGGAGGTACGTGACCAGGGAGATCAGCGCCTCGGTGGAGGACGCGGTGTCGCGCGCGTCGCAGAGGACGAGGGGGGTTTCCGGGAGGAGGTCGAGTGCTTCGCGTATTTCCGCTTCGGGGAACACCGGTGCGTCGTCGAACTGGTTGACGGCGACCGCGTACGGCATGCCGTGCTCCTCCAGCAGGCCCATGATGTCGAAGGACTGGTCGAGCCGCCGGGTGTCCGCCAGCACCAGGGCTCCCAGGGCCCCGTTCAGCATGTCTTCCCAGAGCTTGGTGAAGCGTTTCTGCCCGGGAGCGCCGAACAGGTACAGCACCAGCCGCTCGCTGAGTGTGAGGCGGCCGAAGTCCATGGCCACGGTGGTCGTGGTCTTGTCCGGGCTCCCGGCCAGGTCGTCGATCGGTTCGCCGGCCTGCGTCATGGTCTCCTCGGTACGCAGCGGCCGGATCTCGGACAGGGTGCCGACGAACGTGGTCTTGCCGACCGCGAAGTGGCCCACGACCAGGATCTTGACCGCGGTTCTGACCGTGTCCCGGACGTAGACCTGGTCAGAGCCGGGCGCGGAGTCCATCAAGCACCTCCTGGAGAAGCTGGTCGTCGGGGAGCTGGGCCCTGGGGATGGGGGGCCGGGTGGTGATGTGGCCGCTGTCGATCAGATCGCTGAGCAGGACCTTGGTGACGCTGATCGCCAGCGTCAGGTGCCCTGCCACTTCGGCGACCGACAGCGCTCCTCCTCGGCAGAGCTCCATGACGCGGCGCTTCTCCGGACTCGGACCGCTGAGCGGCCGGTCGCCCACGGCCACCACGAGCGTCACCAGGTCGAGCGTGTTACGGGTCGGGTGGGCACGGCCGTCCGTCACGACATAGGGGCGCACCAGGCCCCGTTCGCGCCTGTGGGGTGGGCTCATGCCGGACGGCTGGTGCCCGGCCGGGCAGGTACGGAGTCCCGCCGGGGCGGACTGGTCAGTTCCTTGCCCAGCCGGTCGACGAGCTTGTGCATGCCGTAGGTGACCGCCTCCATGTCCACGTTCTGGGTGGCGGAGACCGCCAGGTAGGCCCCGGCGCCGGCGGCGACCAGGAAGACGTACCCGTCGACGAATTCGACCAGTGTCTGCTGCCAGGGGGAGGACTCCTCGGCGCAGAACTCGGCGGTGCTGCGGCTGATCGACTGGAGACCGGACAGCGCGGCGGCCTGCCGCTCCGCCTCGTCGCGACCGATTCCCCGGGAGTGCGCCCGGAGCATGCCGTCCGCGGACAGCAGGATCGCGTGGCGGGCTTCCGGGACCTTGAGGACCTCGTCGAGCATCCAGCCCAGTTCGTTGGCCATGTGGTCGTTCATTCCTGCGGATTCCCTTCGTCGTCTTGAGAAGCGGCGCGCCCGAAGCGGGTGCCGCGCGCGAACGCACCCATGCGGAAAGCGGTCTCGGCGGCCGGGCGGACCGGGGTGTGGCCGTCGCCGGACGGTGTGGCGGGCACCTGCTGCCCCGCTGCCTGGTCCTGGACGGCCCGGCGACGGCGCTTGGGGAGGCCGCCCGCCGTGGAGGCCCGGGGGGCAGCGGCAGCTGCGGCGGGCAGTTCCTGCCCCGGGGGCACCGGAGCCACGGGCGCGGGCTCCGCACCACCCGGCAGGGCCTGCGGGGCGTCGGACCCGGACCCGGACCCGGACCCGGATCCGGACCCGGACCCGGACCTGGATCCGGACCGGGATCCGGAACCGGACCTGGAGGCCGCGGCCGGGGTGATCGGAGCGGAGGGCGGCACGGGGACCGGCTCTGCCTCCCGTACGGCCGCCGCCTTGACGGTGCCTGCGTGATCGAGGAGTGCGTGGGGGAGGAACACCACGGCGCGCACGCCCCCGTAGGGGGACCGGGTGTCGACCGAGACGGTGAACCCGTACCGGGCGGCCAGCACACCGATGGCGGCGAAGCCGAACTGCGGCGGGTCACCGAGCCGGTTGATGTCGACGTCCTCCCGGCCCGACAGGCGCCGGCCCGCCTCCTCGGTCTCGCGTGCGTCCATGCCGACGCCGGCATCGTCGATGACCACACAGATGCCGTTGTGCGCGGGCTGGATGCCGACCTCGACCTTGGTGTCGGGCTGCGAGTGCCGTGCCGCGTTGTCCAGCAGCTCGGCGACCGCGAGCACCACGGGCTCCACCGCCCGGCTCACCACGTTCAGGCCGACCCGCGAATGGATCTCGACGCGCCGGTAGTCCCGGATCCGGGACGTCGCGCCCCGTACGACGTCGATCAGCGGTGAGGCGACCCGCTGCCGGCCCGGCCACGATCCGCAGAGTACGGCGATGGCCTGCGCCCTCCGGCCGAACTGTGCGTTCGCGTGATCGATCTCCAGCAGGTCCTGGAGCACCTCCGGACTGTCGTGCCGGTCCTGCATGTCCGAGATCGACAACTGCTGCTCGTTCGCCAGGGCCTGGAGCGCGCGCATCGCCGCCTTGAGCGTCGCTCTCGCCGACTGGTCGGCTCGTGACCGTGCCGCGTCGGCCACTCTGGTGAACAGGTCCTCGATCTGCCGCAGACTCTGCCCGTACGCCGTCGGGCCCAGCTGCGGGTCGAGCAGGCCGGGCACGGATACGGGCTGGTGGGGAGCCTCGGCCAACACGGGAAGACGGACCTCGACCAGGTGCCGGGCCTCTTCGTCACGAGCGCGCAGGCCGGCTTCCAACGCCGTCTGGCGCCGGCGCAGAGAGGCGGTGAGCCGGCGTTGGCGTACCAACAGGACCAGGCCTGCGAGCGCCATGGCCGCGAGGCACCAGATCACCGCCTCCGGTATGTGTTGTGTCATCAGTTCCTCATGGGTGGGGGGATGAGGTGAAGCAGGACAGCAGGGCGGGACGAGCCGGAGAAGGTGTCTGTGCGTCCCGCCGGGTCCCGGCGGAGAGCAATCCGGAAATCGGCACACTGATGGGGTGATGTCCGAACTCCCGTGCCCACCAAGGGTGCTGGAGTGGCTGATCATCCTAGGTATGGCAGGCGGCTTCAAGTTCCTGGGACAGGACGAGCCATATCGGCCGCCGGACCCGCCGCCCCGGCCGACCGCTGGGTCTTCCCCCAAGAGCGGGGGCCGGGGTGCACAGCCGCGATGACGCCGGCTTCCTGCACGGGGATCTTGCCCTGTCCGGCCGGCCGACGGACGCGTCGGCCGAACCGGCAGCGCTCCGTGACGCCCGGAACGTACAGCAGGAAAGCAGGAAAGAGCGGATCGGGGCGGGAACCGGAAGCCGGGGAAGCCGTCGGGCCGGGGAAGAAGAGTGGCCCCGCGGCCTGGGGGTGGGCTCGCGGGGCCATCTCGGGCCCGGACGACGGGGGGTGTCGTCCGGTCGGGGGGACCATGGTGCCGGTGCCCCGCGAAGGAGGAGTCATGCACGGCGGTTGGCCGGGCGGCCGAAAAGTTCGCGGCGGGTCCGGGCGGGCTGTTGGAATGGCGCCGCACGACGGTCACCTCGGTCTTGCTCACGGAGGGCCGGACGAGAGGCCCGAACCATGGAGACATGGCTGAAACCCTGCCCTTGTCCTTGCCCGGCACCGGGCGTCAGTGGCGGTCGTCTCGCACCGCTCGACGTACCGCGCGGGATCACGATCCTGGACGCGCTGATGACCGACGGGTGGATCGCCACGGCTCCCGGCGGGGTACGGCATACGCGGCCACCGCCCCGCTCACGGTTGCGCTGATGCCGACCGGGCTGTCCTTGGTCCGCACCGCCTCCACCTGGCCCGTGTTCCGTATGACTGACCTGCCAGATGCTGTCGGACCCCGTCGTCCCGGGATTTTCGCAACAGTCCCTCCCGCAGAAGCCGGGCCAGAACCGCAACCGGTGTGCAGAGCCACGCGTGCTGTGACCGATGCGTGCAGATCGATCAGCCAGTGCGACGTGCGCTCCCGCCGTCGACGGCGGGAGCGCTGTTCTCAGGAGCACGGCGCCGTCCGACGGCGTTCCGCGAACCTGCGCCCAGTGGCGGACTGCCGGCGGCGCATGGGCGAGCGGGGCGTCCGGCAAGCCCGTGACGCTCTGTTTTCCTCCTGCTGGCCTATGCCGATTCGCCTGTCCCGGCTTGGTGGCTTCTTATCGGAAACGGGGGTGAGTGGGCCCCCGGCTGGTTGCGATCGCTGGAGGGCGACCCATGTATGAGATGCACGCGGAGCCGATACCGGGCCAGGACGGGCTGGTCTGGCATGTGATCAGCAAGGAGACGAGAGCCAGCGCCCTGTGCGGGCGCCCCCTGGCGCCGCCCGCCTCACCTGCCCCGCCCAAGGGTGAGGCAGCCGAGGAACGTTACTGCTCCTCCTGTATGACCGCCGTCGGTTCGGCTGTCGAGCGCAACCTGCGGCGGCCGACCACCACCTGATCCGCGCCACTCGTCCGGCATGAGGGAACGCCGTAGCCGACATGGCCCGCAGACGGCCCGGTCGGACGGTGGCCCGGGCCCGGCCAGGGGCACAGGGTGATCCCGGGTTCCGGCCCGCGGTTGACCGTCGGCCGGGTGGGACCAGCCGCCGGGGGAGCCGAGAGGAAAGGGCGGACCGGCGTGGCTGTGGCGGCACGCCCGGGCTGCTGGGCACGGTGGCGAATCCGGTCTCGTTGTTTTCCGGCTGGGGCGGCACGTCATCGGGGAGGGAGGTCGAGTACCGCACGGGGACGCACCGGTCTCCTTCGTGCAGGGGCGCGGCCGGCTCCCAGAAGGCATGACGGGCAATTCGGCCTGGTGATCTACCGGCTACCGGCTCAGCGACCGCTTTGCCGCCAGAGATCGCACGGAAACCGAACGCCGCACGCGAGAGCCCTCCTTCTGGCAGCACGACGTACTGCGGTGCGTGGTCACGGGTGTGTGATCACGCACCACTGTCTCCCGTACCGATTTCGTGACAGTGCCCCCGTGCCGCCATTCCTCTGCCGCTGCCGGCACGTTGTCAGACAATGAACCAAGATGACGTTACGAGCCCCGTCGAGCCCGCCGACAACTGGCCCGGACACCTCCACCATCCCGAAGCGTCGCTGAACAAAACGGACAGGCTGGCGACCGCTCTGAAGTACCTGCAGTTCCTGCTGCTGGCCCTTGCTGTCCTTGCCGCAGTCCTGAACCTCGCCGCAGTGCTGGCCGACCCCGGCCGGCCCTGACGCCGGGGCGCCGTTGCACCCGCCCGGCCCCGGGGCCTGAGCCCTGGGGCGAACTCCGCCGAAACCGCCTCCTGCCGAGCCGGTGTCCTGGTCCCAGGACACCGGCCCCGCTTCACCCTTCACCAGGAAGCAGGCCCGGACCATCAGCTGTGAATGTGCCGACCGATCCGGATTTCGCTGTCCGTGGTGACAGGGGTGGGGGTGTCCGGGCAGTGAGTGGAGTGGTCCTTCCACGCGTCGGAGTCGGCTTCGGGTTCATGGAGGCGGATTTCGCCGCACAGGACGCACCGTTGGGCTCGGGCTGTTGGCGGCAGGCAGTAAAATTCGCGGGCCTCGACGGGCAGTGCGTAGGGCTCGATCATGTGCTGCTGTGTTCCCCCGTCGGCGATTTTGAAGTTCGCCGCTCTGTCCTCCGTTCGGGTGGCGGTGTTGGCGGCGTGCTGACATGTGCGCCGAGGCGGGGCCCGAACGGATCACTGATCCGGTGGGACGAAGCACGGCGGCGCCGGACTCGCCCCGCCCGGCCGCCGGGCATCGCCCTTCTCCGTTCTCAACCACGGACAGGGGCAGCACGACTGTCGGTTGCGCGTGGGCCGGTCCCCGTGTCCCGGCGGGCGGCGGTCACCCCTGGGCGGGTGGGTGTTTCCCGTGGAGTGCACGCCTACCGGTGTGATCGAGGGCGGGTGTGTTCTGCTGATGAGCGGTGGGGCGTGGCGTGGAGGAGGACGGGATGGACTGGCAGGCGTTCGCTCAGCAGATGGCCTCTTTGGCCCGGGACCTGCTGGCGCAGGAAAGTGTGGATGCCACGTTGCGGCGGATCACCAACGGCGCGGTGGAGCTGGTGGAGGGCTGCGAGGCGGCCGGCATCCTCCTGGTCCACGGCGACCGCGTGCAGTCCCTGGCACCGACCGAGCAACTGGTCATCGACAGCGACCAGCTGCAGGAGCGTTTGAGACAGGGCCCGTGCTTCGACGTGGCCCGCCGCGCCGGGCACGAGCGGGTCATGCGCGTTCACGACTTCACCCAGCAAGCCGACCGCTGGCCCGACTATGTGCCCCGGGCCCGTGGGCTGGGACTGGGCAGCATGATGGGTTTCCTGCTCTACACCGATGAGGAAGAACTGGGCGCGCTGGACCTCTACTCCCGCAAACCCGGCGCCTTCACCGAGGCCGGTGAGGCAGCCGGATGGCTGCTGGCCTCCCACGCTGCGGTCGCCTTCTCCAGCGCCCGGGCCGAAGCCCAGATGCGCGAGGCGCTTACCACCCGGCACCTCATCGGTGAAGCCATGGGCATCCTCATGGGTCGCCACGGCCTGGAGGAGGAGCAGGCTTTCGACGTCCTGCGCAAGTACTCCCAGGAAACGAACATCAAGCTGCGCGAGGTCGCCCGCCAGGTCTGCGAGACCGGCCGGCTCGCCGACTGATCCCGGCTCCCGGTGCCGACGACACGGGCCTCCCGGTACGCCGCCTTGTCCACGAGTCGGGGTTCTGGGCCCGGCTCGTGCGCGGCGGGGCCGGGACGCCCCGGGCCCGGATCCTCTGAAGGCGCCCGACCCGGGCGACACCCGGCACGCCGTCACCGGAGTGGCACGATGCCGACCGTCACACGGAAGGCGTGCCAGAGCCTTCCCGGGACTCCGGCACACCTTCCGTGAAAGAACTTGCTGGTATGCGATGTATCGGAAGGGAGGGCCGAGTCGTCGA
Organism: Streptomyces enissocaesilis; assembly: GCF_039533765.1. Lineage (NCBI taxonomy): Bacteria > Bacillati > Actinomycetota > Actinomycetes > Kitasatosporales > Streptomycetaceae > Streptomyces > Streptomyces enissocaesilis. The sequence goes on from NZ_BAAAUD010000021.1 coordinate 156,052, forward strand.
CCAGCTGTACCGCGCGAGGACGGTCCACGACCCTGTTTCCGCGACACCCGTCAGATACGCTTCGATCCGGCCTCGCACCCTGCTCCCTCGGCGCACACACCCGCTCCCGACGCCCCGATGTCCGGAACCTCCGAACGGCTGCGGACCGCATCATCGACCGCCTCGGGTCGGGCCTCGTCCGCGCCTCGTCCCCGCAGACAGCCTCGCAGGCGGCCCTGCGAACGATTCCGCACGGACGTCGTGCTGCTCGTAGACGGCACTCTGCCCCATCCGTGACTGCCAGGTCGCTGAGCAGCCGAAGAACTACCGCTGTTCCCTCCCACCACCATCAGGTGGTCATCGACACCGGCATCCGTCTCGTCGTCGTCGCCGTCGGCCGGCCTCTGCCCGGCAGCCGAAACGCCTGCAAGGCAGGGGAACCGTACGGCGAGAGACCCGCCGCCGGCCGGGCGACAGTGATCGGGGACGGCGGCCGCCGGAGCACCGGCCTGTCCATCCCCCAGCACGCTTCCGTCGGCTACGGGCGGACTCGGTCGAATCGGACGAACCCGCCATGGTGCTCGTCGTCCGTACCCCAGATCTCCTGCTCGTCGGGCAGGTGGACGACCGCCTCGATCTTGCGGTCGTCCTGCTTGGTGAACAGACGCAGAGGCGCCAGGTGCCCCCTCTTCTCCAGGTGCAGTACGGGCTGGTGCCGACGGTTCACGGACAGCTTTCCGGCGCTGTAGACCGCGGAACTGAACGGCCCGTCGTCCCTGTTGGGGTCCGACGCCGAGGAGACCAGCAGCGTCCCGTCCGGCAGGACCTTGAGGTCGCTGACGTGCCGTACCTCGTCCTCGTTCGGGAACGGTACGGCGAACTGCCGCGTGGCGGCAGGTCTGCCGATCCGCAGGGACTTCTCGTCGGTCTTCACCGGGGCCGCACGCATGACGGACTTCTCCTCACTCTTCCCCCGGGTGGCCCACACGGCGAAGGACCTCCCCGAAGGATGGCGGAAGAGCGCGAAACTCTCGTAGTTGTCACCACTCGCCCTGCCCGGGAGCGGGACCGGCTTGTCCTGGACCGTCGCCGTGTCACCTGTCACGACGATGTGGTAGGCCACGCCCTCGCTTGCCACTGCGATGTAGTGGTCTCTCCGGCCCGGAACCGCATCGAGCGCCTCCAGGTCCTCCGGCAGCGGCCCCTTCCACCGCAGCGCCGTCGTCACGGGCTCCTCGCCGGGCCTGAGCCGCACCGTGACCACCCGGTCCTGCCCTTCCTCCTTGTTGTCCCGCACCACCACCACATCGGCCCGGTCACGGCTCACAGGCGCGCCTTCGACCACCGCCATGCCGCTCACGCCGCCCGTGATGCCTGTGCCCACGCGCTGCCACGGGGGCAGTTCCGCGGCCCGGGTCCCCAAGGCGGAAGCCACGAGACAGCCACAGGTGACTCCCAGTACGACGCATCCTTTTCTGATCATGACGCGACGCTAGAGCGCGCGTGTCTTTCCGTAAAGCGCACGCCGCACGAGCCACCCCGTGCCGGAGGGGACCCCCCTCCGTCTGGTCTACTCCCTGAAATCCGCGCCCCAGGACGCTGTCGCCCCCTGACGCCGGGCGGGAGGGGGCCCGGGAGTCCGCGCTCCCCCTCCGGGACAGACGGTTCCGGGCGAAGCCTCCTTGCCCGGAACCGTCCGGACCATGCAGTGCGCGCAAGGGGACAGTTCCGGACGCACTTCCCGGCGTACGGCAAAGCGGAGTGTCACATGTTCCACGGGATGGAGCGCGGTGCGGGAGCGGGCCTCCAGGCGGTCGGCGCCGCCCAGTCACCGGTCTCGAACCATCGCTCGACCACGGGCGCCCAGGCCCGGAAGTCGATGCCGTGCTTGTCCAGCCAGGCGTCGTTGTAGTACGAGGTGCGGTAGCGCTGGCCGAGGTCGCAGAGCACCGTGACGACCGTCCCCCGCTCGCCCCGCTCGCGCATCTCCCGCAGGATCTGCAGCGCGCCGAACAGGCCGGTGCCGGTGGACGCCCCGGGTGCGGTGCCCAGGCGGTCGGCGGCCACGCGCATGGTGGCGATGGACGCGGCGTCGGGCACCCGGATCATGCGGTTGATCATGGGGAAGAGGAACGACGGCTCGACCCTGGGGCGGCCGATGCCCTCGATCCGTGAGCCCTTCCCGGTGGCGGTACGGTCGTTGTCGCGCCAGCCGGGGAAGAACGCGGAGTTCTCCGGATCCGTCACACAGACCCGCACCCTGCTTCCGGTGTACCGGGCGTAGCGGCCCACCGAGACGGCGGTGCCGCCGGTGCCGGCGCCCATCACGAACCAGTCCGGGTCCACCGCACCGATGACCTCCGCCGCGAGGCCGTGGTCGCTGCGCCAGTCGTACGCCCGCTCCGCGTAAGTGAACTGGTCCATGAAGTGCCCCTTGTGCGTGAGGGCGACTTCCTGGGCGCGCTTGGAAATGTCGGCGCCGGCTGCCTCCATCACTTCCCCGCCCAGGTCACGGATGGCCTTCTTCTTCTCCTCGGCGGTGCCGGTCGGCACCACCGCGATGAACCGCATGCCGAGTTCGCGGCAGAACCATGCCTCGGAGATGGCGGTCGAACCGCTGGACGCCTCGACCACGGGGCCGTTGCTGCGCAGCCACCCGTTGGCGAAGGCGTTGAGGAACAAGGCCTCGGCCAGCCGGTGCTTGTGGCTGCCGGACGGGTGGACCGACTCGTTCTTCACATACAGCTTCAGCCCGTGGAAGCTGCGAGGCAGTTCGAGTTCCGTCAGTGGTGTCGTCCGGGACGGCATCCGGCGGATCTGCTGGATGCGGTCGTTCACCCACTGCCGTTCGTCCGGGTGACGGTTGGAGAGGTCCTCGACCGCGGCTGCCGCGGCTCGCTCCGAGCGGCCTCCTGCTTCGCGCGTCCCGCCGTACGCCGCACCGGCCCCGCCCGCCGACAACGCCGAACCCGCCACGGCGCCGGCACCGGCCAGCAGCATCGCACGTCTGGTCACACCCATCGAAAACCTCCATCGTCCCCACGCGCGCCACCCACCACCGGGACGGCATCGGGCCCCATCTCTAGCAGCGCCGCATCCCCCCTCACGGACAGCCACAGACGCGGTGCACGCAAATCACCTCTCCGGTCCAACCGCGAAGCCGAACCGGCGCGGAGGATGTCCGGCCGGCCGGCGGGACGTCGTCACCGCCTTGTCCGGCCGGGGCATTGCCTGCCGCACCGCCCACTGCCCGCGGCCGGGCGGCGGCCGAGGCGGTGGCGGCCTGTCTGCGAGCGGGGGAGGGGAGACCGGCCGCCGAACCGGGTCCCGGCCGCGGGCACCAAGTGCGGCTGCTGGCCGCTTCGGTGCGTATCCGGGGGCTGAACCGCCTGCGGTCGGTGGTCTCCGCCGGCGTTTGCCGGGCAGCCTCACTCACCCTTCAGGACGCCCGTCTGGACTATGGGGCGGAGGGTGCGCGGGTGTGTGTCGTCGCGTCGGAGGCCGAGGTACGGGGCGGGGTGCGACTTGGTGCCGACACCCTGCGCGACCGGGTGTTCGGCCGGGTGCCGGTGGCTCTGTCCACGCGCGTGCCCCTGCCTCTGCCTCCGGTCGTACCGTACGTAGAGCCGACCGACGTCCAGGGCCAGGACGTGACCTTCACGGCGGACGAGATGGACGCGCCGGGCGTGCTGATCACCGCAGGAGATGCCTGTCCGGCACCCTGAACGGACCGCCACGAACCAGAAGCCACGGCAAACCACCGGAAGGGATGGGGACCGGTACGCCCCCGTGGCTGGTTCGCGGACTCCTGCGACGAGACATGGAGGTTCGGGACGGACGGCGGACCATGGCACCTGTACGCCCGCCCGCTCTTGCGTTCGACCATGGGCGCGGTTTCCGTGGGTGGCCGACCCGGCCGTCGCTCAGAAACGGCTGGTGGTCAAACGGCTCGGGCAGAGGTGTATGCCGGACGCCCGGGGCCGGTCCGGGGCCCGCCGACGCGAGACGCCGAAGCGGTGATCGGCGGGGGCACCGGCACACTGCGCCGGCAGCAGGTGCTCGTCCTCGGCCGCTACGACGAGGACGGACGGTTGCGCGGCCGGTTGCTCCACGCCGCTGCCCCGGACGCGGTCCGCCGGCTCGCCGACCATCTCACCGAGGCCAGGCCGGCCCCGGCCATCCGCGGACCGGCGTACGGTCCACCGCTTCCCGAAGCTGCCGCGAGCCCCTGTCGGTGCGGGGGTGCTTCCGCGCGCTGAACCGCGCCCGCGTCCGGGTTCGCACCCGCACCCGTACTCGCGTCCGCAGCCCTCGCCGGGCCGGTCGTACCGGGGCCGGCGAGGGCTGCGAGTGGCGCGGGGTCAGACGGTCACGACGACCTTCCCGTGCACATGCCCGGACTGGCTCAACGCGAAAGCGTCCGCCAGCTCCTCCAGGGGGAAGGTCCGTGCCACCGGCACCGTCAGCTTCCCCGCGTCGGCGAGGGATCCCAGCTCGGCCAGGTCGGCGCCGCTCGGCCGTACCCACATCCACTGCCCGCCGGCGTCGATGACGGAGTTGTCCGCGATCGACGCGTGCCGACCGCCTTCGCGCAGGACGGCCAGCGTCGTGTCCAGGACCCCGCCGACGAAGTCCGCGACGACATCGACTCCGTCCGGCGCGAGTGCCCGGACGCGCTCGACGACTCCCTCGCCGTACGCTGCCGGCTCCGCGCCGAGCTCGCGGAGCCGGTCGTGATTGGCGGGGGATGCGGTACCGACGACCCGGGCGCCGAGGGCACGTGCGATCTGCACCCCGAGGGATCCCACTCCGCCGGCGGCGCCATGGATGAGTACGGTGTCACCCGGACCGGTGCCCAGGCGCGTCAGCACCTGGTACGCCGTGAGACCGGCCAGCGGCAGACCCGCGGCCTGGTCCCAGGTCAGTGACGCGGGCCGGCGGGCGAGGGCCCGCACGGGGACGGTGACGAACTCGGCGAAGGTGCCGCCGTGCACGTAGTCCTTGCGCGCGTAGGCGACCACCTCGTCGCCCACCGCGAACTCGGGCGCGTCGATGCCCACTTGCTCGACGACCCCGGCGACGTCCCAGCCGGGGATCACGGGGAAGAACGCTTCCATCAGGCCCTTCAGACCTCCGGCCATGATCTTCCAGTCGACCGGATTGACCGCCGCGCCCCGCACGCGCACGAGGACCTCGCCGGGGCCGACCTTGGGGCGCGGCTGCCGTGTCTCTGCGAGGACTTCCGGACCGCCGAAGGCCGAGTACGTCATCGCCCTCATGTCACTGCCGCTGTCGGGGGTGCCTGCCTCATCGTGTCCCATGACGTGCCTTTCCTCAGTGGTTTCCGGGTCTCGTCCGGATGATCGTTGTTCATGGGTTGCCGGAGGGAGGGGTGGTGAAACGGGGAGGCGGAGAATGGGGACCAGGGTGCCGTCCACGACGAGTGCGGTGCTCTTCGCGCTCCCCTTCCTCGTGGGGTTCGCCCTTCGCCGCAGGGCACTCCGTCCGGTGCAGCCTTCACGGCGCAGTGGGAGGAGCGCTCGACAAGGCGATGGCGGGATTCCGAGGCGGTGCGGCTGAGGCGGCCCGTCGTCGTTCCGGGCATGCCGGCCAACGCTCAGTGGGTTCGGGTACGCGCTGACCGAGCACCCCGACCGCACCTTCGCTTTCGGTGAGTTCAGGCCCTTCGGTATCCGCCCGACCGCCGGGTCCTGCCGGGTCGAGCAGGGCGAGCCGGACCGGCTGCCGGCGGCCTGCCACCGGACCCACGCCACTACCTGCTCCCACGAGTGCTACTCGGTCGGCGACGGCACTCTCCGGGGCGTCAACCGGCGCCGCAAGGGCACCGCTCCACCTGGACCGCACGGAGGAGCACCCGTGCGGCGCGTCCCGAGAATCGCCTCCTCGGCCCCGACATCGGCGTCAGTGGCGAAGTCCCCGGCGCCCTTGTCGATGCGGGTAAGGCGCCGACCGTACCTGGCGCGCAGACCTGCCCGCCCGCGCGCGCCGCAGCTATCGCGACCTCAGCATCGTCAAGGTCCACGTCTGGGTTGATCACGGTGTGCGGAGTATCCGGGCGAAGCCAATCCCTAGGGATCGGAGCCGAGTACGGGAAGGCCCAGGCGTACCCCGGAGCCGTCACCCAGACCTGGTCCGGCAGGTGAGAGGTGAGGCTCCGGGCCGGTTCCGCGGTGGGCCGACCCGCGAGCTTCACCTTGCTGTGGACTCCACCCGGTTCAACCCGGTCATGGACAAGCTCCGCCTCCCGCGCAGGAGACGTGGTCGTCCGCGCCGCACCCCGGCCGGCATCGGCGCCGACGAGACGCACAGCACCCGCGCCACCCGTGTCGACCTGGGCAGACGCGGACATGACCATCTCGGCACGGTATCTTCAGCGGTCTTCTAGCCCTGAGGGGCGGTCTTCTAGCCCTGAGGGGCGGTGTGCAAGACCGCGAACAGCCCTTGGGCACGGGTGCCGTCCGGCGTGCGCCAGGTGCCGGCGACGTGGCCGGCCGCTCCCTGCGGAAGGGGAGGCGGACCGTCCGGCATGGGACGCAGGACCCGGTGCAGACGGAGGGTCATGCCATGCTGCGCAGGCAGTCCGGTGCCTTCCTGGTCGTCGGTGGCAGTGGTGGTGAAGTCCGGGGAGGTGAAGTCCTCACCGGTGTAGGCGCGGGTGACTTCCCGGTCGGGGACGTCACTGGTGTCTTGGTCCTGGGCCTGGACCCGGCCCTCGGCCAGAGCCAGCAACTGGGCGACCAGCACAGGGTCGTGGCAGCCGTCGTAGGCCCATCGCCGCCCCAGCACCCCGTGCTCCATGGTGCCGACGAGAGCGTGCTCCAGTCCGTCGAGCGGGGCGCCGCGATAGGCGAGCGGCACCAGGTAGGTGGTCGGGTGAGGGCCGGAGGTGTCGGTGACCACGATGAACTCGATCCCGACCTCGCCCTGCGGGTCGTCCAGCCGGAAGCCACCGGCCTTGGCCAATATCGGTTCACCCGTGTTGCCGCAGTACCACGGGCGGGAGGGCAACCAGGAGGTGAGCAGTTCCAGCTTGGTCGGCTTGAGGACGGTGTGGTGGATGACGGCCATGCCGAAGATCTCTTCCGTTGAGCGGACGCGAGCCTTCACACCTTCCCATCCGTACGGTGCTGAAAGAACGGTTTCCACCCGACAAGATCGATGAGACAGGCTCCAGGACCTGGCGGGCCGACTGCCGAAGACGGAGTGCCGGTAGGCACGCCGTCGCCAGCCGCGAACGGCAGCGGCTGTGCGAACGGCCGGGAGATCGAGGAGGGCCCGAACATGATGGAGGTGTCCCACGGTGCCGACGCCGTCATCGCCCGCGGTCGGGGCGGCAAGATCGTCTCCGGCCGCCGCAGTGAGCAGGGAGTCGCCTGTCTGTTCGAGTTGTTGGTGTGTGAAAGCTTGCGAGAGCGACGGCTGTGCCGGCGCCGGCAGCGACGTGCAGGCGGTGAGGCCGGTCGGGTTCGTTTCCGAGGGGCCCGGGCTCAGCGGCGGAGGGTGGTCTCCCGCTGCATGTGCGACAGTTTTTCGGGATTGCGCACGGCGTAGAGCCCGGTGATGAGGCCGTCGTCGATGCGCACCGCCACGACGGTGTCGATCGCGTCGTCGAACCGGAGAATCAGCGCCGGGCAGGCATTGACCTGTGCCGGCCGCAGCGACCCCGTGGCGGTGATCCTGCCCAGCCCGGCGGCCAGCAGGCGGGCCACCTTGTCGGCCCCCACGACGGGCCGCAGGACGGCCTGCTTGATGCCGCCACCGTCGCCCATGAAGACGACATCCGGCGCGAGGATGTCGAGCAGGCCCTGCAGATCGCCCGTCTCGGCCGCCCGTTGGAACGCGTCGAGCGCGTCTCGGGTCTCGGTCGGGGAAACGATCCCGCGCGGCCGGCGCGCCGCGACGTGTGCCCGTGCCCGGTGCGCGATCTGACGGACCGCGGCCGGGTTCTTGCCGACCGCCTCCGCGATCTCGTCGTACCCGAGGTCGAACACCTCGCGCAGCACGAACACCGCCCGCTCGGTCGGCGTGAGCGTCTCCAGCACCAGCAGCATCGCCATCGAGACGCTGTCGGCCAGCTCGACGTCCTCGGCCACGTCGGGCGTGGTGAGCAGCGGCTCGGGCAGCCAGGTGCCGACGTAGGACTCCTTGCGCCGGCCGAGCGTACGCAGCCGGGTCAGCGCCTGACGGGTGGTGATCCGGACCAGGTACGCACGCTGGTCCCGCACCGTGCCGAGATCGACACCCGTCCAGCGCAACCAGGTCTCCTGCAGGACGTCTTCGGCGTCGGCGGCCGAGCCGAGCATCTCGTAGGCGACGGTGAACAGCAGGTTGCGATGGGCCACGAACGTCTCGGTGGCGGGGTCCGTGCGCCCGCCGCCGGCGAGCTGCCCGGCCGCGTCCTCTGCGCGCTCGCTGTGTTCGCTCTTCACCGGCTGCTCCTGCCTGTTCGCTCCGGACGGTGCCATGCGCACAAGACGCCGGTCCCCGCGGCTTTGTGACGCCCGTGAGCGGTGGCGCACGTCACACCGTCACTCCGTCACGAGGAGCCGGTCGCCGGCATCTCGTGTTCGTCCGGTGCGACACCACGAGTGAGGACGGAAGCCATGGAACCCCGTTTCAACCTGTTCGACAACGAGATCGCCGCCAAGTTCGCCAAGCGGTTCGCCAACGCCGGTCTGGTGATCCACCAGTCGCCGCTGCCGAAGTCCACGCAGGAGCTGGTGTCGCTGCGCGCCAGCCAGATCAACGGCTGCGGTTGGTGCATCGACATGCACACCAAGGAGGCCGCGACCGCCGGTGAAAGCGCGGTCCGGCTCAACCTGGTCGCGGCCTGGCGCGAGTCCACCGTGTTCACCGGGGCCGAGCGGGCCGCGCTGGCTCTCACCGAAGAGGGCACCCGGCTCGCCGACGCCCACCACGGCGTGTCCGACGAGACCTGGGCCCAGGTACGCGAGCACTACGACGACGACCAGACCGCCGCGCTGGTCTCCTTGGTCGCCCTGATCAACGCGGCCAACCGGCTCGCCGTGATCGTGCACCAGCGGGGAGGTTCCTACGAGCCCGGCATGTTCGCCGCCGCGTTCGACTGACCGGCGGACGAATCCGGCCCGGCCCGGCCCGGGATCATTCGATCCGGGCCGGGCCCGCGCGTGTCCGGGTGCGAACACGGCGGCCCTGGACACCCGGCTGAAACCGAGGGCCCGGCCGGCCAAGCAGCAACCCGCGTCAGGGCTTCGAGGCGGTCCCGTGGCTCCTGCCGGCCTTGTCTCGGCGGTGCCCTTTTTCGGTCCCAACGCCTGGGCTCGGTCCGGACGGGAGCCCGCCGTCGCCCGCGTGCAGGAAACGACCCGGCCCGGGAACCCCGCCGCCTCGATCGCGGGGCTTCTCGGTGCCCGCCGTAACACGATCTGCGAGTACGTCCAGAGGCGAGAGGCGGCCGGGGCGAGCTCATGGAAGCCACGGCTTTTCTCCGGCCTGCCCGACCTGCTACGACGCAGGAGCAGCCCGCTCGTTGAGCTGGAGCGGTCCGGCATGTCGCTGGGCAGGCTGATGGCCGAGGCCGCCCCGTACGACCGCTACCGCGGCCACGTGCACCGGTCCGAGCGCCGTACGAACGCCGGGCACCGGGCTCCAGCAGGCTGCCGCATCGGCGGACCCGTCAACCCGTTACTCCCGTGCCGGGGGCCGGTCCACCTTCCGCCCCTGCTGAAGATCCTGGGCGACGAGGAGAACCGGCGCCCTGTCTGCCCGAGCGGTCTGCACCCTCGTGGGCACCGCTTTCTACGGGGCATTCGAGGCCGCGAGTTCGTCGTCGGGGTGACCACCCTCCGTGAGGTCCAGGAGCACCCCCCAGCTCTTTTCGGGTGACTACAAGAGGGCGGGGTGGGTACTCAGCATGGTTTTCTTGCTGTGATTAACAAGAGGCGCTCGGGGCACGTGCTTACGTATGAATGGCGACCAGCACTTCCACCGTCCGCAGGCCCGGCAGGCTGACAGCGACCAGGCCGTGGAGGATCTGGCTGGTGCCGGGCCC
>NZ_BAAAUD010000022.1:0-28226 GCF_039533765.1 Streptomyces enissocaesilis
CGGCGAGTTCGCCGACATCGCCACCAGCACCGGCAGCCACACCCGGATCCGGTTCACCACAGCCACACCCATCTGCGGATCGGGCACGGCCGCATGCACATGCATCCCGTTGATCAGCTGCTCCGCGACCAGCTGCGGAGCCTGCGACTCCATCGCCAGATACCGCGGCCTGCGGCTCACCGGCACCGGCGCCGCCCGCCGAAACGGCGCCGCCGCACACGTCGCCAGCCGGCACCCGAACTCTTCGGCCGCCGCACCCACCGCATGACGCAGCCGCAGCAGATGACCCCCCACCTCCTCCAGATCCGTACACACCGGAGTGGCCACCTCCACCTGCGCCTGCAACAGCTCGGCCTGCACCTCCCCCCGGCCCACCACCGGCTCCAGCCCCGACGACCCCCGCACCTCCTCGGCCAGCGGCACCGGCAGGCCCGTGCCCGGATCGAGCAGCAGATACTCCTCCTCGACACCCACAGTGATCATGTGTGACACGCACCTCCCACCTGTCTCGCGATGAACCGGACCGGCCGCCTCGCCGGAGGTACGGGGACGTCCCGAGTCGTCCGCCCCGGTTACCTCGTCACGCCGGTGCGGGTGCGGCGGGTGAGCAGGACGCCGAGGGCGATCATGCCCAGGCCCAGGAACAAGTGCAGCCAGTTGTCGGCCGTGTTGAAGGGGACGAAGTTGGCCGCGCTGTCGAAGTCGATGAACAGGCCGTACAGCCACAGCACCAGGTAGACGGCACCGCCGCCGATGAGGTACGTGCGGGCGGTGGACGCGGCGCGGGCCATGGCCACACCGGCGACGCCGAACAGCAGGTGCACGATGTTGTGCAGGACGGACACCTGGAACACACCGAGCAGCTTGGCCTCGGAGTGGTGCTCGGCGAACTTCATCGTGTCGTAGTCGGTGGTGATGCCGGGGACGAACCCGAGGACGCCCACCAGCAGGAAGACCGCGCCCACCAGCAGCGCGGCCTGCTGCACAGGGGTCCGGGCGCTCGACGCCGTGCGGTGCTGAGTAGTCATGACAGGACCTTTCCTCTGCGGACGGCCCACAGAGCCGCCCGATCGATCCACTCCTGCGCGGCGGGTACCCCACGCTCGCGCCGTTATCCGGTCCCGCCCGGGCGGACGTTCTTCCGGGGGACGACCGGGTCTGGCGACCCAGCGGTCCGCCCTGCCGGCCGGCGACCGGGTCGGTGCGGCGGTGGCCCGCACCCTGCTCTTCGTGATGCGCGCCCTCGGCGTCGCCGATGCCGGTGCGGGGTGAACGGGGCGCTGTGCCGCGAGGCCTTCGGACGCCGCCCCGGCGCATGCCACGGCGTGCTGTCAGGTGTGGACGATGCTGTTGTGACCGTCCTGGTCGTCGGCGTGGCCGTCGTTGAACCAGTAGTCACCGTGGGCGAGGTAGCGGAAGCCGTAGCGCTGTTCCCTGGGGAGGGTGACGGTGACGGAGCGGGTGCCGTCCGCCCGCTCCGTGAGGGGGTGGGTTCCCGGCTGCCAGTCGTTGAAGTCGCCGACCACGCTGACCTGCCCGCAGGCCTGGCCCGCCGGGATGACGAAGGTGATCTCGGTGTGCTTCTTACGTCGGCTGCGCTCCAGCATCGTTGAACCTTTCCTCGGAGGGAGTGACTCAGGATCCCCACCGCGTCGGCCTTCCGGCACCTCTTGTTGAGCCGACGGCGCCGCCCGTCGCCCGTATGGGCCCGGACCTTCACCCTCGGCTCCGGCAAGGGAGTCCACCGGGGCCGGCCGACGGCCGGCCGGGAGCGGGCCGTTCATCCCAGGGCCGGCAGGACGACCGCGGCGGCCGCGCTCACCGGCCCTGTCACCTGTGGCCGGATGACCTGCGCGAGGAGAGCACCCCTCCGCTCGAGGTGCCCGGCACGGGCGCCCCGATGCGCTGAGGTGTCCGCCAGGAGGGCGAAGTCGAGCCGACTGAGCCTGCGGGGCCGACGCCACCCCCCACGACAGGGCGCCCACCCGGGACAACGGTTCCGCCCGGGCGGGGCCGCCGTACTCGCACTCGTCGCCCGCCGTCCACGGGTCCCCGCAGGCCCCGCCGCGGCCGTCGCCTCGGTCGACGCGGTGTCCTGTCCGGCGCTCCTGCTCTCCACGTTCACGCACGTGGTGCCGCTCACCGGCCCGGAAGCCGTCTTCATGACCGTCGGACCGGTGGTGGTCGCGGTCTTCGCCGTACTCGGGTTCACCGGCCTGCGCCGCTCACGGGGAGGCGGTGAGATCGTCTGCATCAAGCCTCCGATGGAGGGCAGGGACAGAGGAGCCGCATCGTGGCCCGTCTGCTTCCTCATGACGTGAGCCGTGGTGCGGTGCATCAGTGGATACACAGCATTGCGCCCCGGCTCCCATCCGGCCGGCCGCAGAGAGGCAGACGACGTGCGTAGTGTCGGAGTGGAGGAGGAGCTCCTCCTGGTGGACTCGCGGACCGGCGAGCCGCAGGCGTTGTCCGCGGCGGTACTGGCCTCGGTGTCCCGGGAGGGCGGCAAGGAGGCCGAGGTCTTCGAGGCCGAGCTGCACCGTCAGCAACTGGAGTTCGGCACCCGGCCGCAGACCGGCATGGGGGATCTCGCGGAGGAGATCATCCGCTGGCGGGCGGAGGCCGCGCGCCACGCCGAAGGCCTGGGCGCGGCCGTCGTGGCCCTGGCCACGTCGCCGCTGCCGGTCAGCCCGGCCATCGGAAGCGGTGAGCGCTACCAGTGGCTGGAGGAACAGTTCGGACTGACCACACAGGAACAGCTGACGTGCGGTTGCCATGTCCACGTGTCGGTGGACTCCGACGAGGAGGGCGTCGCCGTCCTGGACCGGATCCGGCCGTGGCTGTCCGTGCTGCTCGCGCTGAGTGCGAACTCCCCCTTCTGGCAGGGCAAGGACAGCAAGTACAGCAGTTATCGCAGCAGGGTGTGGGGCCGGTGGCCCTCCGCCGGACCGGTGGAGATCTTCGGCAGCGCCGACCGGTACCACGAGCAGATCGATGCCATGGTCGGCACCGGCGCGCTGCGGGACCAGGGGATGATCTACTTCGACGCCCGGCTCTCGCACCGTTACCCCACCGTCGAGATCCGGGTGGCCGACGTGTGCCTCGACCCCTCCACGACGGTACTCCTGGCCACGCTGGCCCGCGCCCTGGTGGAGACGGCGGCCCGGCAGTGGCAGGCCGGCGAACCGCCCGCGCGGCACGGGGTGGGCCTGTTGCGGCTGGCCGCCTGGCGAGCCGGACGGTCGGGGCTGGAGGAGGAGCTGATCCACCCCGTCACCATGCGCCCCGCACCGGCCGAAGCGGTGGTGCGGGCACTGTTCGAACATGTCCGGGACGCCCTGGAGGACAGCGGGGACGTGCTTTCCGTCCAGGAAGGCCTCGCGGCGCTGCTGAAGAGCGGAAACGGGGCGCGCGTCCAGCGCGATCTGCTGCACCGCAGCGGAGACCTGCGGTCCGTGGTCACCGAGTGCGTGCGCAGGACCCGCGGGTAGGCCGCGGGTCCGGGCGCCTGCGCGTTCCCTCTCGGGCCGTGGTCACGGACTTGACGGACGGGGGCGCGTCACGGGTGGTCGGGCTGCTGGTCCGGAGGCGTCCCGCCGCCCTCTCCGCCGCCCTTGTCTCCCTTGTCGGTCCCGTGGGCGTGCTTGCTTCCGTGACTCCCCGCCGAGCCGGGCTGGCCGGCCTTGAGTTCGGCGCTGTCCTGCGGGGTGGCGCCTCCCTTGTCGCTGCGCCGCTGTTCGGGCTGTTGCGGGTTGGACATTCTGATCCCTGCTCTCCGATCGGGACGTACCTGCTTCCTCCCTGCGCGTTCCCACGCAAACAGGGACAACACATTCGACAGGGCCGAACGCGGGGGCGCCGGCCGACGCGTGACGTCGGCCGGCGCCCCCGGTTCACGATCTCAGGGAGCGGAAGGGATCAGAGAACGCCGGACTCGGCGATGGTGATCTTGGCCTTCGGGCTGCCGTTGGACGTGCCGTAGCCCTCGATCTTCTTGACGAGGTCCATGCTCGCCTGGTCGGCGACCTCGCCGAACACGACGTGCTTGCCGTCCAGCCACGACGTCACCACGGTGGTGATGAAGAACTGGGAGCCGTTGCTGTTCGGGCCGGCGTTGGCCATCGACAGCAGGCCCGGCCTGTCGTGCTTGAGGTTGAAGTTCTCGTCGGGGAACTTCTCGCCGTAGATGCTCTTGCCGCCGGTGCCGTCGCCCCGGGTGAAGTCGCCGCCCTGGAGCATGAAGCCCGGGATGATGCGGTGGAAGGAAGAACCGGCGTAACCGAAGCCCTTCTCGCCGGTGGCCAGCGCGCGGAAGTTCTCCGCCGTGCCGGGAACCACGTCCTCGAACAGGTTGAAGGTGATCCGCCCCTCGGGCTGGTCGTTGATGGTGATGTCGAAGTAAGCCTTGATCGTCATGGTTCTATCCTGACATCCCGGGCGGCCTCTCGTGCATCCGGCATCCCGGCAAGCGGGTGGACGTCCCTCCGGGCGCCCACCGAGGCCGATGGCATATGCCGGAAGCACCACCGTATCGAGTGTTGCCGAATCCCTTACGGGCCTTTCCCGGCTGTGCCACAGTCGTAAGCGGTCCATCCACCAGAGCTGGCCCGGCCGCGCCTGTATCGGAGTACGACATGCCGTCCCATCTGTTCGCGGACTCCCCTGCGCCACAGCCTCCCCGGCGGGGCTCTGTCGACGCGCTGATTTCGCAGACCCGTCGGCTGCGCGGCGACGTGGCCGCGGTGCGCCGGGACGCGGTCGTGGTGGAGGACGAGGATCCGCACGGGCGCTGGCAGCGGGCCCTGTGCGATCTGGCGGTCCACCAACTCGACGACCTCGGCGCCCACTTGGGGCAGCTCAAGGCCGGGCTGCCCCCCGAGCCCGAGGAGGTGCCCGCCGACGGGCCCCCCGTCGCGCCGGGCACGTCGTTACTCAGCCGGGCCGGCAGCGCGGAGTGGAACCTCCTCACCGACGAGGTGGACTGGTCCGACGAGCTGTACGAGATCTTCGGCCGCCCGCCCGGGGACGGCCCGCTGTCGCTGGACGAACTGCCGTCCGTGCTCCTCCCCGAGGACCAGGGGTTCCTCACCTCGATGGTGACGGACTGCCTGGTCGACGGGAAGCCGATCGACGGCGAGTTCCGTATCATGCGCGCCGACCGCACCGTACGGACCCTGCACATGATGGGCGAGCCGGTGCTCGACGCCGACGGCTGCACCGCCTCGATGTGGGCCGTGCTGCGGGACGTCAGCGAGGTGCGCCGCAGCCGGCGCGCGGTGAGCGAGACCCGTGACTCACTGCGGCGCCGACAGCACATCGCGCAGACCGAGCACCGGATCGCGGTCGAGCTGCAGCAGACCGTACTGCCGCCGTGGCGCGGTCCCCTGCGGCTCCCGCACGGCGGTCCCGCCGCGCTCGACCTCGCCGCCCATTACCTGCCGTCCGCGTCGAGCGCACTGATCGGCGGGAACTGGCACGACGCGCTGGAGCTGCCCGGCGGGCAGACGCTGCTGACCGTGGGCGACCTGACCGGCCACGGGGTGGCCGCCACCTCCGGGATGGCCATGCTGCTCGGAGCGGTGCGCGGGATGGCCGTGGCCGGCATCGAGCCCGGTGCTCTGATGGGACACCTCAACCAGCTGCTGGAAGCCTCGACCCAGCCCGCGCTGGGCAGCGTGATGTGCTGCCGCTACGACCCGGTCGCCCGGCTTCTGACCTGGGCGCAGGCGGGCCACCCCGCCCCGCTGCTGTTCCGCGACGGGACGGGGCGCCCGCTGACGCCGCCTGAAGGGGTGCTGCTCGGAGCGACGTCCGGAGCCGCGTACGAACAGGTCGAGGTTCAGCTGCGCCCCGGTGACCTGCTGGTTCTGCACACCGACGGGGTCTCGCGCCGCAGCCCCACCGACGGTGCCGGTCCGTCCAGGCTGCTGGACCTCGCGCCGCGCTTCGCCGAGGCCCGTAGCGCGCAGGAGTGCGTGCGGCTGGTCGTGGCGGAGTTCGGCGAGGCGGAGCGTGAGAACGACGCGTGCGTGCTGATCGCCCGGGTCGCGGCGTAGAGCGGAGCGGTTGCGGGAGGCCGGTTCTAGATGGTGGCGCTCCTGTTCGTCTTCTTCGCGGGCAGTACCAGCTGAATCTCCTCGCGCAGGTCCTCGATCTTCGGGTAGTCCGCGTACTGGCCGGTGAGCCGGTACATCTGCCGCAGCCGGTCCCAGGTGCGGTGCGACGAGGTCTCCCCCATCGACACCAGCGCGAGGCGTGCGTACCGGTCGGCCTGTTCCGGGTCGTCCGCGATGAAGCACGCGGAGGCCAGGGAGAGGTAGTCGAAGATCTTCGACCGCTGCCTGCCGCCCGCCCGGAGATCGAGGGCCTGCTTGGCGTGGCGCTGCGCCGCGACCGCCGCTGCGGGCTCGTGCTCCGCGAGCGTACGGAAGGCCAGCGCCTGCATCCCGTGCAGGTCGGCCTCGTCGAACATCTGCATCCAGCTCGGCGGCGGGCCATCGCCCTTGTCCGACACGAACAGTTCCTCCGCCTCCCCCAGGGTGCGCCGCATGGCCTGGCCTCGGCCCAGGGACGCCTGCGCCCAGGCCTCGATGGTGTGCAGCATGGCGCGGGTACGGGGCAGCATCTCGTCGCCGGATCCGGACTTGGCGAGCTTCATCAGGTCCAGGGCGTCGTCGGGCTTTCCGAGGTGCACCATCTGGCGGGCGGCCCGGGAGAGGGCTTCGCCCGCGCGGGGGCGGTCGCCGCCCTCGCGGGCCGCGTGGGCGGCGATGACGAAGTACTTCTGGGCGGTGGGTTCGAGGCCGACGTCGTGCGACATCCAGCCGGCGAGGACCGCCAGGTTGGCGGCGACGCCCCACAGCCGACGCTGGAGGTGGTCGGGGTGATGGTAGGCGAGCATGCCGCCCACTTCGTTGAGCTGGCCCACCACCGCCTTGCGCTGGAGACCGCCGCCGCGGGCGGCGTCCCAGGCACGGAACACTTCGACGGAACGCTCGAGTTCTTCGATCTCCTGCGACCCGATGGGGGCGGCCTCGTAGCGGTCGTACCCGGCGGGGTCGGCGTGCAGGGAAGCGCCGGCGCGTGGAGCGCCGACCGTCGGAGCGGGGTCGGTGTGGAGCCAGTCGTGCATGGCGCTGCTGAGTGCGGAGCCTGCGGCGAGCGCGGCGCCCGCGCCCACCAAGCCGCGTCGGTTGAGCATGAGGTCCATTCCCGTGAATTCGGTGAGGACCGCCGCCGTCCGTTCGGGCGCCCACGGAAGGCCGTCGGGATTCTCTGCGCTCCTGACGTCCCGCCGTTTTCCTGTGCGCCCGTGCCGGTCGAACCCGAGGTCCTCGATGGTCACGACACGGCCGAGTCGCTCGGTGAACAGAGCTGCCAGCACTTTGGGCACGGGATCACGTGGGGCTTCCCCCATGTCGATCCAGCGTCGTACGCGCGAGGTGTCGGTCGCCAGCTGCGCATGGCCCATGGCCGCCGCCTGCCGGTTCACCAGTCTCGCGAGTTCGCCCTTGGACCAGCCGGCGAGGCCGAACAGGTCTGCCAGGCGGGTGTTGGGTTCTCCGGTCACATCAAGCCCCCAGGGTCTCGGCTGATTTCGACAGTAACCCCGTGTCAGATGCGGTGGGAATATTCGCCAGGGTTCGCCAGGGTCCGCCACATGGTGTGCCACCCGCAGGCGGGTGTCAGGTAAGAAAGCGCCACCCCGCTCCGGCAACCGAGCGGCATTCCCCAGGGTGTTGACCGGTTGCCGGGGCGGGCGGCGCACGCAACTCGTCGGCGCGCGAAGGGATCTGTATCGCCCATGTACACAGCATCGTCCTCCGTGTCCGCCCCGCCTCGGCCGTACCGTCCCGTGGCGACGGGCAGCGGGCCGTATCTCGACCCCCATCACGCCGGCGCAGCGCCGCTGGGCGCCGGCCGGACCCGGCGAGCGGCAGGGCTGGGCTCCCCGCCGCTCAGCGGGAGACTCGACCTGTCCGGCCCCCAGGGAGCGCAACTGAGGATGGCCATCGCCTCGGTGCACCGGATCTGCCCGGAGTTCAACCCGGTGCAGGTACTGCGCCGCAGCGGGCGGTCCGTACTGCTCGTCGGCACCACGGGCCGCACCACCGCGGTCGCGAAGTGTTTACTGGACCACTCCCCCGCCTGGACGGAGAGGTTCCGTCACGAAATAGCTTCTTATCGCACCTTCGTCCGGCATCGTCCCCCGGTGCGGGCGCCGCGG
Organism: Streptomyces enissocaesilis; assembly: GCF_039533765.1. Classification (NCBI taxonomy): domain Bacteria; kingdom Bacillati; phylum Actinomycetota; class Actinomycetes; order Kitasatosporales; family Streptomycetaceae; genus Streptomyces; species Streptomyces enissocaesilis. The sequence continues at coordinate 8,228 of NZ_BAAAUD010000022.1, forward strand.
CTGATCGCGGCGGACCCCGACCACTGCACCCTGGTGATCGAGCGGATGCCGGGCCGGGTGGCCGCTCTCACCCGGCATCCGGCCGAGGCGCCGCCGCGCGCCGATCTGCGGGCCGTCCTCGGCGCGGTCAAGCGGGTCAACGAGTGGCAGCCGCCGGCCGACGTCTTCGAGACGCCGCTCGACTACTCCTCGCGGATCTCCCGGTACCACGCGCTGGGCCTGCTCACCGACCGGGACCTCGACGACCTGCAGAAGCTTCTGCACGGCTTCGCCCAGGCGACCGGGGGGCGGCAGAGCAGGCGGCAGTTCTGTCACGGCGACGCGCTGCTCTCCAACATCCTGCTGTCGCCGGCCGGGCCCGTCCTGGTCGACTGGGAGCACGCGGGCTGGTACCTGCCGGGGTACGACCTGGCGACGTTGTGGGCGGTGCTGGGCGACGCTCCTGCGGCGCGGCGTGAAATCAGCAAGCTGGCGCAGGCGCCGGGCACCGCGGCGCGGGACGCGTTCCTGGTGAACCTGATGCTCGTACTGACGCGGGAGATCCGTACGTACGAGACCGCTGTCCAGCGCACCATGCGGGAGGCGCCTGCGGTGACCGGAGCGACGGGGCAGGCCCCGGCCGGCGGGATGTCGACCGGTGAGGAGCAGCGGTTGCTGCTGCGGCGGTTGCACGACGACTGCGCGATGGCCCGGCGGGCCGTGCGCGCGGCCGTCGGCACCCGCTGAGGGGGAGGGGGAAGCACTGGCCCACCCGGTGACGATCGCCCGGGTGGGCCGATGCTCTGTCATGTGCCGTGGAGACCAGGGACTCTGGAACTCGACGGCGTCCACGTCGAACGCGTTGTTCCGCGGTGACGTGAGGACGAGACCGAGCTGTGGACCGACAGGGGTCCCAGCCTCCGGTGTCCGGTACCGGGGTGGAACTCGGGACTTCGTACTGCCGGGTGGCGCTGATGGGCATCGGCGGGGCGACTCCCACCGCGCGGGAGGACCCGGTGGTGCTCGGCGGGGGGGACGGCCGCCGAGCACCACCAGCTGCTCGCGGGCGTACGGGAGGCGGTCCGCCGGTGGTCGCGTCCGCCGGCGGCGCACGTGCTGCGGACCGGGCCGAGCCGTACGGGTGAGAACGCGGCGGCGGCCGGCGCCGGGATCCTCGCGATCGGGCACGCGCTGTCACCCGCGCAGGTGGACCGGGCGCCGGTAGGGGGCGGCGTCCTGAGGTTTCAGGAGGGCGCTCTCCTGGAACCTCGGGGAGCCGGCGGCAGGAGCGGTTCACCCGCCTGCGCGCCGGACGGCGGAGTCCCGGGTGATGACGGGGAAGGCTCTCCGTCGGTACGAGCAGAACACCGTCCGGCACCGGCCCCCGCCGGGAAGGGAAGTCACGATGAGCCGCGCCCACGACGACACGGACGGCAACGCCGCGTACGGGAAGAAGCCCTTCAAGCGGGCGAAGAGCCACTTCGCGGACCGCGTCACGGCCGACGGCAAGGACGGCTGGCCCGTCGAGGCCGGCCGCTACCGGCTCGTGGTGAGCCGCGCCTGCCCGTGGGCGAGCCGCGCGCTGGTCTCACGCCGGCTGCTCGGCCTGGAGGGTGCCGTGTCCCTCGCCGTCACGGATCCGGTCCAGGACGACCGCAGCTGGCGGTTCACCCTCGACCCCGGAGGCCGCGACCCGGTACTCGGCATCCGGTACCTCAGCGAGGCCTACGAGGCGCGGGAGCGGGGCTACTCCGGCGGAGTCAGCGTCCCGGCGATCGTGGACGTGCCCAGCGGCAAGCTGGTCACCAACGACTACCAGCGGATCACGCTGGACTTCGCCACCGAGTGGAAGGCGCTGCACCGGCCCGGCGCGCCCGATCTGTATCCGGAGCCGCTGCGCGCGGAGATCGACGAGGTGATGGAAGGCGTCTACCGCGACGTCAACAACGGGGTGTACCGGGCGGGCTTCGCGACCCGGCAGGGTGAGTACGAGGACGCGTGCCGGGGTGTGTTCCGGCGGCTGGACCTGGTGGCGCGGCGGCTCGCGGACCACCGCTATCTGGTCGGGGACACCATCACGGAGGCGGACATCCGGCTCTTCACCACGCTGGTGCGCTTCGACGCGGTCTACCACGGCCACTTCAAGTGCAACCAGTGGAAGCTGACCGAGAACCCCGTGCTGTGGGCGTACGCGCGTGATCTCCACCAGACGCCCGGCTTCGGGGACACCGTCGACTTCGACCACATCAAGCGCCACTACTACCGGGTGCACACGGGCGTCAATCCGACCGGAATCGTGCCGCTGGGGCCCGGTCTCTCCGGCTGGGTGACGCCGCATCACCGTGCGGAGCTGGGCGGCCGCCCGTTCGGTGACGGTACGCCGCCGGGGCCGGCGCCGGCGGCCGAGCGGATGACGTCCGGCGACTGAACCTCCCTGCGGCCGGGCAGACGGGGGGAGAGCGCGTGCGAGCGCGAACCGTCCGGGAGGTCCCATGAGCGCAGAGGCATGGACGCTGCTCGTCGTCGCCGTGGTCCTGGCGGTGGCGACGCTCGCCGTGGCGGTCGCCGTGCTCGTACGGCTGGTGCGCGCCCGCCGGAGCCTGCGGCGGGCGGGGCTGCCGGAGGGGCGCCCCTGGGCGTTCTGGGCCGCTGTCGCCTACCTCGTCCTGCCGGTGGATCTGATGCCCGACCCGGTGTACCTCGATGACATCGGCGTACTGCTGCTCGCCCTGAAGTCGCTGCGCGCCGATCGCGGCCCGAACTGATCCGACGGCGACTCCGCTTCCGGGGGCAGCCATTGGTGCACACCACTGACGCGTCGCAGGCCCGCGCACCTTCGTGGCGAAACCCTCCGTCATACCCGCGCTGACGTGCGAAGTCCCTGCGGCCGAGCCTCATTGACGGATCGTCCGGGAGCCGATACCCCTTGTCATCGCGTCCCGGCCGGCAGGCCCTTCGTGTACCACCCGTCCCTGGAGGCTGCAGTGCAAGGATCCGTCACGCCACGATCCGCGAGCGCGCGCAGGCGTGCCTGGCAGGCTGGGGGTCTCGTGGTGTCCGCCGCGCTGGTGCTGCCACTGCTGTCGGCCGGGCCTTCCGCCACCGCGGAGCGGACCGTGCGGCCCGCGCGGTCCGCCCAGCCCGCGTCCGGTGCGCTGCAGCGCGACTTCGCGGCGGCCGCCGCGCAGTACCGGGTGCCGCAGAGCGTGCTGCTCGGGGTGGCGTATCTGCAGTCCCGCTGGGACGCGCACGGCGGCGCGCCGAGCGTGACCGGCGGCTACGGCCCGATGCACCTCACCGACGCCGGGACCGCGCTCGAAGAGGCGCCGCACCACACGGACTCCGGGGAGGACCCGCGCGGTGACGACGCCCGCCCCGCGCGGACCGGTGGTGAGGCCGGGGTGCCGGAAGTGTCCGAACTCCCGGCCCGGCTGAAGACCCTGGAGCGGGCCGCCGCGCTGACCGGGCTACCGGCCGCGGAGCTGCGGCAGAGCCCCTCGGCGAACGTGCGGGGCGGGGCGGCGCTCCTGGCCGCCGAGCAGAAGCAGCTCGGGCAGCCGCTCAGCGCCGACCCGGCCGACTGGTACGGCGCGGTCGCCCGCTTCTCCGGAGCCGACGACACGGCGACCGCGACGACGTACGCCGATGACGTGTACGACGTGATCCGGACGGGTGAGCGGCGTACGACCGACAGCGGGCAGCAGATCTCGCTGCCCGGCTCCCCCCGGCTCGTACCCCACCGCACGCGGGCCGCGGACCTCGGGCTGCGGACCGCCGACACGGGACGCACCGAGTGTCCGAAGACGGTGGCGTGCGAGTGGATCCCGGCCCCGTACAAGGAGTTCGGGGACGGCGACTACGGCAACCACGACAAGGGCGACCGGCCGGCGAGCCAGGGCATCGACTACATCGTGGTCCACGACACCGAGGCCACCTGGGACACGACGCTCAAACTGGTCCAGAACCCGGAGTACGTGTCCTGGCAGTACTCGCTGCGCTCCTCGGACGGGCACATCGCCCAGCACGTGCCGCTCAAGGACGTGGCCTGGCACGCGGGCAACTGGTACGTCAACTCCAAGTCCGTGGGCCTGGAGCACGAGGGGTTCCTGACCTCGCCGGACGCCTGGTACACGGAGGCGATGTACCGCGCGTCGGCGCGGCTGGTGAAGTACCTGGCGAAGCGGTACGGGATCCCGCTCGACCGGCAGCACGTCCTGGGTCACGACAACGTCCCGGGAACGACCACCGCCACCATCCGCGGGATGCACACCGACCCGGGCCCGTACTGGGACTGGGCTCACTACTTCGAGCTGCTCGGCAAGCCCTTCACCCCGTCGGCGGGCCCCAGCAGCGGTGTGGTCACCGTCCGGCCCCGGTACGCGAAGCACCAGCCCCTCTACACGGGCTGCGTGAAGGCCGGGCAGCCCTGCGCCCCGCACGGTTCGGGCGCCGTCCGGCTGCACACCGCGCCCGCCCAGGACGCGCCGCTGGTGAAGGACATCGGTCTGCGCCCCGGTGGCCAGGACTCGACGAACGGCGTCAACGACACCGGCGCGCGCGCCTCGACGGGGCAGCAGTACGCCGTCGCGGAGCGCAGGGGCGAGTGGACCGCGATCTGGTACCTGGGGCAGAAGGCGTGGTTCCACAATCCGCGCACCCGGCCGACCGCGGTGAACGCGCGCGGCCTGCTGCTGACGCCGAGGGACGGGGCCGCCGAAGTACCGGTGTACGGGCGGGCCTACCCGGAGGCGGCGGCGTACGCCGGCACGTCCGTCCCGGTGCAGGCCATTTCACCACTGCCGTACAAGCTGCTCGCCGGACAGCGTTATGTGGTCGGCGACCGTGCCCCGGGCGAGTACTTCTTCGCTCCGAGGTTCGATACCGCCGGACACCGGGTGATCCGGGGTGAGGAGGCGTACCACGAGATCCAGTTCGGACACCGGGTCGCCTATGTGAAAGCCTCTGACGTGCGCGTGTTCCGGCCGTAGCGGGTCACGGAAGACGACGGGGCGCCATCGCCGACTGCGGCCGATGGCGCCCTTTTGTATGACTAATCGGCGCGGGGAGTGGGCCGTACGGGCGACGGGTAGGGCTGGGCCGAATCGACCGGTCCGTGCGGCGGTGGACGCGCGGACGTCCTGGAAAGGCCGGACCCGTACATGGCACAACAGCCCTTCACACTGCCGGACTTCTACGTTCCGTATCCGGCACGGCTCAACCCCCACGTCGACGAGGCCCGTCGGCACACGCGGGAGTGGGCTCGCCGGATGGAGATGCTGGAGGGCTCGGGCATCTGGGAGGAGCGCGACCTCGAAGCGCACGACTACGCTCTGCTCTGCGCGTACACGCATCCCGACTGCTCCTCCGACGTGCTGGCGCTGGTCACCGACTGGTACGTGTGGGTCTTCTTCTTCGACGACCACTTCCTGGAGACCTTCAAGCGGTCCCTGGACCGGGAGGGCGGGAAGCGGTACCTGGACCGGCTGCCGGCGTTCATGCCGATGGACCTGGCGGACGGCATGCCGGAGCCGGAGAACCCGGTCGAGGCGGGGCTGGCGGACCTGTGGACGCGGACCGTGCCGAGCATGACCGGCGCATGGCGGGAACGGTTCGCCGAGTCGACCAGGAACCTGCTCAACGAGTCCCTGTGGGAACTGTCCAACATGGACGAGGGACGGATCGCCAACCCCGTCGAGTACATCGAGATGCGCCGGAAGGTCGGCGGCGCGCCCTGGTCGGCGGGCATCGTCGAGTTCGCGGCGAACGCCGAGGTCCCGGCGTCGGTGGCGCACTCCCGGCCGCTCGCGGTGCTGCGTGACGCGTTCTCGGACGCGGTGCACCTGCGCAACGACCTCTTCTCGTACCAGCGTGAGGTCGAGGAGGAGCACGAGAACAGCAACGGCGTACTGGTCCTGGAGAATTTCCTGGGCTGTACGACGCAGGAGGCGGCGGAGGCGGTGAACGATCTGCTGACGTCCCGGCTCCAGCAGTTCGAGAACACGGCGCTCACCGAACTCGGGCCGCTGTGCGCCGGGAAGGGGCTGCGCCCGGACGAGACGGCCGCCGTACTGGCGTACGCCAAGGGCTTGCAGGACTGGCAGTCGGGCGGGCACGAGTGGCACATGCGCTCCAGCCGGTACATGAACGGCGGGGGGGCGGCGGCCGGGCCCGCCGGGAGCGGCTGGGGCATGGCGGCGGCCACGATCCACTTCACGCCGAGGGCCGAAGCCGCGCGGCTGCGCAAGCACGGCCACGTGCCGTACCAGCACATCGGTCCGTCCATCGTGCCCGATCTGGACTTCCCGTACCCACTCCGGCTGAGCCCGCACCTGGCGGGGGCCCGGGAGCGGAACGTCGCGTGGGCGTGGCGGATGGGGATGCTGGGGCCGCAGCCGGGGCGGCCGGCGTCGCACGTGTGGGACGAGCGCCGGCTGCGGAACATCGATCTGCCGCTCTGCTCGGCGGGTCTGCAACCCGACGCGACGCCGCAGGAGCTGGACCTGTCGTCGAACTGGCTGACCTGGGGGACGTACGGCGACGACCTGTACCCCGTGATCTACGGCCGCACCCGCGACCTGGCCGGCGCGTACGCGGCCAATGAGCGGCTGCGGCTCTTCATGCCCCTGGACGGGGAGGCCACGCCCGAGCCGGTGGACGCGATGGAGCGGGGACTGGCCGACCTCTGGCAGCGGACGGCGGGGCCGATGAACGACGCTTCGCGGCGTACGTTCCGCACGTCGGTCGACGACATGATCGCGAGCTGGGAGTGGGAGCTGGCGAACCAGGCGCTGCACCGCGTTCCCGATCCGGTGGACTACGTCGAGATGCGGCGGTTCACCTTCGGCGCCGACATGACGATGCGGCTGTGCCGGCTGTCGCACGGGGACCGCGTTCCGGACGAGATCTACCAGAGCGGCTCCATCCGGTCGCTGGAGAACTCGGCCGTCGACTACGCCGCCCTGCTCAACGACCTCTTCTCGTACCAGAAGGAGATCGAGTACGAGGGCGAGATGCACAACGCCGTCCTGGTCGTGCAGAACTTCTTCGGCGTCGACTATCCGACCGGGGTCGAAATGGTGCACGAGCTGATGAAGGGGCGGATGAGGCAGTTCCAGCACGTCATCAAGGTCGAACTGCCCGTCCTGTACGACGACTTCGGGCTGGGCGCCGAAGCCCGGGAGATCCTCGACGGCTATGTGCGTGAGCTCCAGGACTGGATGGCCGGGATCCTGAACTGGCACCGCGGGTGCGTCCGCTACCGCGACGAGGACCTGCGCAGCGGGGCCGGCGGCGCGCCGTGGCACCTGAGCGGCCCCACCGGGCCGGGCACTTCGGCCGCCCGGGTCACCGCCCTGCTGGGTCGGCCGGCCGCGGCACACCTGTAACACCGTCCGCACACCCCACACCGCCCGCCGTCGGTGAACGGGCCGCTGCGTACGGCCTGTTCACCGGGGGCGGGAGAGGCGACGGGGGCGGTCAGCGCCGCGCGCCGGTGCCCGCGCCGTCGAAGGTGGCGGGTACCGGCAGGCCGTCCAGCCGGCCGACCGGCCAGGCGACCACCACCGCGCGTCCCACCACGTCGTCCACGGGCACCATGCCGGCGCCGGGCTGGTGCTGGTGGTAGCGGGAGTCTCCGGACGCCTGCCGGTGGTCACCCATCACCCAGAGGTGGCCGGTGGGCACGGTGACCTTGAACTGCCCCTCCGGGTCCGTACTGCAGGCCGTGTTCCCGGGGAAGACGTACGGCTCGTCGAGCGCCTTGCCGTTGACCTTCAGCGGGCCCGCGCCCTCGCACTCCACCGTGTCGCCGCCGACCCCGACGACCCGCTTGATCAAGTCCTTCTCCTCGGCGGACGGCATCAGTCCGACAAAGCCGAGCGCCTTTTGCACCGCGCCGGGCTGCGGCGTCGGCTCGTTCCTCAGCCAGTCGCCCGGGTCGTGGAAGACGACGACCTCACCGCGCTCGGGCTCGGAGCCGAACCACGGGGTCAGCTTGTCGACGAGTACCCGGTCGCCCTTCTGGAGCGCGTTCTGCATGGACTCCGAGGGGATGGAGAACGCCTGCACCAGGAACGTCTTGACGAACAGGGCCAGCAGCAGCGCGATCACCACGAGGAGCGGGAGCTCCATCCACAAGGGGCGCTGCTTCCTCACCTTCGGATGCCGTGTTCCCGGTACGCCGGCTGCCACGTCTGCCACCACCGCTCCTCGCCTCACACGGAACTCAACCCTGCTGGAAAAGCTCCGCGGGCAGGGGCTTCAGCAGCGCGTACAGGTCGTCGGTGATCGGCCGGTCCCAGCTGGCGATGGTGACGAGCACATGGTCGCTGCGGTCGAACTGTACGCAGGAGATGCGGCTTTCGGAGAGCTTGACGCGGCGCACGATCAGCAGGTTGTCGCCCTGCATCACCGGCATGTCCTCACTGCCGACCACCTCGACGGGCTCGTCGTTCTCGAGCGCCGCGAGCAGCTGCGCCACCTCGAAGGGCACCTGCCCTTCGGCGAGCTCCCGGGCCGGGGAGCCCTCCGGCAGATTGCCGATGACCATCGCGGGGCCGCGGCCGCCGAACAGGTCGTAGCGCAGGAAGACACCCTGGCAGCTGCCGTCGGGGGCGGGCAGCAGGCCCGCTCCGAGGTTGCCCGGCCAGTCACCCGGGTCCATGGCCAGGACGTCGAATTCCGGGCCCGCGGGCGTGGCGGAGGGGCGGCGGCGGAGGAAGGACATGCCGCCATGGTACGTGGCCCGGGCGGGCTTCCGGCGCCGGGGCGGGCCGGTGCGCGGCTCGCTCCCGGCCGCTCGGGGCGCGCGGCCGGCGGGGCCGGGGATCCGCCGTACGGGCCGGAATCCGGCCCGTACGGCGAGGGGCGGCGCGCGGTCGCGGGCCCTCAGGTCAGATCGAAGGCGCCGTCCCGCGCGTTCCTTACGAAGGCACGCCATTCGGCCGGGTCGAAGATCAGTGACGGGCTGCCGGGTCTGGCGGCGTTGCGCATCGCGATGAATCCCTCGACGAACGCGATCTGAACGTCGCCGGCCCCCTGACTGCCCGACTGCCAGTCCGCTCTGCTCAGGTCCAGTTCCGGCTTGCCCCAGTCCGCAAGCCGCTGCGCGGTGATGCTCTCGGCCACGTCCCTGCTCCTCCCGGTTCGTCGTCCGCCGGTCAGCCTAGCGATCGTCTCCGGCGACGGACAGGCCGCGACGGGAGTGCGCGGACCGTGGGCGTCGGACGCCCGGGGCCGGGCCGGGTGCGCCAGGTACAGCTCGTGCCGTACGTGGGCCCCGGGGCCTCCGCCCGCCCAGCCCCTACGCCCCGAGCAGGCCCTTCACCGCCCGGCCGAAGACCACCCGTCCCGCCCGTACGACCACCGCGTCGAGCGCCCGGGGGAACCCGCGCAGCCGCAGCTCCTCCGTCCAGACGACCACGGCCCCGCCCCCGGCGGGGCGTACGTCGATCTCGGCCCACCCCAGGACCACTCCGCCCCGCTTCTCCAGCCGGCAGTGGCCGGCGCCGCCCCGCACCGGCGGGTCCCAGGCCATGACCTCCATCGGGTCGTCGAAGCCCAGGCGTCCCAGGCCCGTACGGGCCACGAGCACCGTCCCCTCGGTGGTCGGCGGCGGGGTGGTGACGGTGATGCGGGTGAGCGGGACCTGAGCGGCGTGGTGTTCCCACACGGTCAGGCGCCGCCACGCCTCGTCGGCCGGCAGCGGCGTTCGGTGTTCGATACGGAAGAGGGCCACCATCCGACCTTAGAGCTGTGCAACGGCGCGCGCCGTTGCAGGATGGAGGGCATGTTGCTGGTCACACTCGCCCGGGTCTCGCGGGAGATCGCCTCGACGTCGGCGCGCTCGCGCAAGACCGCGCTGCTGGCGGAGCTCTTCCGGAGCGCGGAGCCCGACGACGTACCGATCGTGATCCCCTACCTGGCGGGCCGTCTCCCCCAGGGACGCATCGGGATCGGCTGGAGCCTGCTGCGCGAGCCCGTCGCTCCCGCCGCCGCGCCCACGCTGACCGTGGGCGGGGTGGACTCGGCGCTGACGGGGTTCGCGGGGGTCTCGGGGCCCGGCGCGCAGGCGCGGCGGGGGCGGCTGGTGCGGGAGCTGATGGCGGCGGCGACGGACGAGGAGCAGCGGTTCCTGGTCGGGCTGCTCACGGGTGAGGTGCGGCAGGGGGCTCTGGACGCGCTGGCGGCGGAGGGGCTGGCCGCGGCGGCTTCGGTGCCCGCCGCCGACGTGCGCCGGGCGGTGATGCTGGGCGGTTCGCTGGTCTCGGTCGGCCGGGCGCTGCTGGCCCGGGGGCCCGCGGCGCTCACGGAGTTCCGCCTCCGGGTGGGCCGCGCCGTGCCGCCGATGCTGGCGCACCCCGGGCAGGACGTCGGCGCGGCGGTCGACAGGCTCGGGCCGTGCGCCGTGGAGGAGAAGCTGGACGGCGTCCGGGTCCAGGTGCACCGGGACGGGGCGTGGGTGCGCGTCTTCACCCGCACTCTGGAGGACATCACGGACCGCGTACCGGAACTGACCTCGGCCGCCGCCGGGTTGGCCGGGGACCGGTTCATCCTCGACGGCGAGGTCATCGCGTTCGACGCGCGGGGCGGGCCGCGCCCCTTCCAGGACATCGCGGGCCGCGTCGGCTCCCGCCTCGACGTGGCGGCGGCCCGTGAGGCGCTGCCCCTGTCGCCCGTCTTCTTCGACGTACTGGCGCTCGACGGCGAGGCTCTCCTGGACCTGCCCTACCGCGACAGGTACGAGCGCCTGGCGCGCCTGGTGCCCGAGCCGATGCGCGTACGCCGGACGGTGGTGACCGGTCCCGACGACGCGCCGCGGGCCGGGGACTTCCTGGCGCGCACGCTGGGGCGCGGCCACGAAGGGGTGGTGCTCAAGGCGCTGGACTCGCCCTACCAGGCGGGACGGCGCGGCGCTTCGTGGCTCAAGGTGAAGCCCGTGCACACGCTCGACCTGGTGGTCCTGGCCGCCGAGTGGGGGCACGGCCGCAGGACCGGCAAGCTCTCGAACCTGCATCTCGGGGCACGGCGGCCCGACGGTACGTTCGCGATGCTCGGCAAGACGTTCAAGGGGCTCACCGACGCGATGCTGGACTGGCAGACGGAGCGGCTGCGGGAGCTGGCGACCGACGACAGCGGTCATGTGGTGACCGTACGTCCGGAGCTCGTCGTCGAGGTCGCCTACGACGGGCTCCAGCGGTCCACGCGCTACCCGGAAGGGGTGACGCTGCGTTTCGCGCGTGTGGTGCGCCACCGCGAGGACAAGCCGGCCACCGAGGCGGACACGGTCGCCGCCGTCCTCGCCACGGGTCCGGTGCGGGCGGCGGACTGAACGCTCCCGTCCGCCGTCGGCGGGCGCGGACCGTCGGCGTGCTCCTACGGACCAGTCCCCCGCGTGCCGCCTTGCGGACGATGGGGGTGCGCGTGCTGGAGCATGTCCACCACGGCGGGGAGCGCGGGTTCCCACGCCGCGTGGCAGGGCGTCCGGACCGCCGCACGCGTGACGTCGGGCCGGGGGCATGGGGCGGGCAGGACGGGACACCCGTACAGTCTCGGATCCCCTCCTCCAAGGACGCCGACCATGCCGATCACATTCCGCAAGAGCTTCCGGATCCTCCCGGGGGTGCGGCTGAACATCAACCGTCACTCCTGGTCCCTCACCATGGGCGGCAGGAACGGCCCGCGGCACACCTTCAGCAGTACGGGCCGCCGCACCACCTCCATGGACCTGCCGGGTCCCTTCGGCTGGCGCGGGACCACGCGTACGCGCAGGCGCTGAGCCGCGCCGCACGGGACGACTCAGCGCGTGGCCTCCCGGCCGGTCCTGGCCGCCCACAGGACGAGCGGGACCTGGAGCGGGAGCCGCCCCCAGGCCAGGGCCTTGAGCGGGGCGGGCTTGTGGCGCCAGTCGTACGCCATCTTCACGTTGGCCGGGAAGACGCCCGCGAAGAAGCACGCGGCGGCGACCGCGCTCGCCCGCCGGGTGCGGGGCACCGCGATCCCCGCCGCCAGCAGGAGTTCGGCGACGCCGCTCGCGTGCGTCCAGGCGCGGGGGCTTCCCGGCAGCGTCCGGGGCACGATCGCGTCGAACTGCCTGGGCGCGACGACGTGGGCGGCGCCGGCCGCCGCGAGAAGACCCACGAGCAGACGCGCGGAACGGTCGGTGGCGGTCAACTGGGGCCTCCAGGGCAGACGTGGCGGTTGCGGCGGCCGCGCCGGTCGTGGCAGTCCGGCAGCCTGATTATTACCAGCCGGTACGCCGCATTGCCAGACACCGTGTCAGTAGCAGCCGGCCGCCCTGAGCTGCGTGGGAAACGCCTCGGGCGCGTCCTGATGGACCGGATGGCCCGCGCCGACGGTCACCGGGCGGCAGCCGGGGATCAGCTCCGCGGTCCGCGCCGGCCGGTCCTGCGGCATGGGCCGGCTGTTCCCGGACCGGCCGCGCAGCAGCAGGACGGGCGGCGCGGCGGGGTCGCCCCCAGGTGCGGTACGCGATCCGGACGCCGTTCGCCCGTACGCTTCACGGCGCCGGATCGAAGAAGGCACCCACGGTACGGGTGAACCGGCCGGGGTCGTCCAGCCACGGGAAGTGGCCGCCGCCGGGCTGGACGGTCAGTTCGGCGCCGGGGAAGAGGGCGGCAATCTCGGCGGCGCGTTCCGGGGTGGGCACGCCGTCGCGTTCCCCGGCGAGCACGAGGACGGGCGCCCGGAGCGCCGCCAGCGCGGCGCGCGTCGCCGGCGGATCGAAGACGCTCTGGGTGGCGAACACCTTCGCCGCCGCCTCGTTCAGCTGGAGCGGGCTCGCGGCGGCGTGCGCCCGGGCGGCCGCGTCCCAGCGCCCGTAGAGGAACGGACGGGCCGAACCGGGCGCGTCGACGCCGCGCAGCTGGGCTTCGAGGGCGGCGTACGCCTCCTCGAACCACGGCTCGTCCTTCCGCGCCCGCGCCGCCGCCAGCCGGTCCTCGGCCGTCACCGGCACCCCCGCCGCCCATGCGGTGGGCGTGACGAGCGCCAGGCGGCGGATACGGCCGGGGTGCGCGGCGGCGTACAGCATGGCGAGGTTGCCCGCCGCCGAGTGCGCCAGCAGGTCCGTCCGCTCCAGGCCCAGGTGTTCGCGCAGCGCCTCGACGTCGGCGACGAGCCGCTCGCAGCGGTACGTCGCCGGGTCGGCCGGGACCGCGGAGTCGCCGGTGCCGCGCAGGTCGAGGAGGACGAGCTGCCGGTGGGCGGAGAGGCCGCCCAGGTCGCCGAGGTAGGCGGAGGCGCGCATGGCGCCGCCGGGCAGGCAGACCAGCGGCTCCCCCTCCCCCACGAGGTGGTAGGCGAGCGTGGTCCCGTCGTACGCGCTGAATGTCCCCATGTGCAAGATCATGTCAACTGCCGGGCGTCCCGGGCAACGCGTTCCCTTGACGTCCGACCGGGCTCCTGGATTACTGGCCCACGGAAGATCAGCCGAATGAGCCGAATGACCGGTCGTCCGGTCCGTGCGGGAGAGTCACCCATGACGGTTTTGCTGGACGCGGCGGAGCAGCTCGGCCGCGAGGAGCTCGGTGTGCTGCAGCTCGGGCGCCTGCGGACGACACTGCGCCACGCGTACGAGAACGTCCCGTTCTACCGGCAGGCGTTCGACAGGGCCGGACTCCGTCCCGAGGACTGCCGTTCGCTCGCCGATCTCGCCCGCTTCCCCTTCACGGTCAAGACCGATCTGCGCGACCACTACCCCTTCGGCATGTTCGCCGTTCCCGAGACCGACATCCGCCGCATCCACGCGTCCAGCGGCACGACGGGCCGCCCGACGGTCGTCGGCTACACCGAGCGCGACCTGGACATGTGGGCCGACATGGTGGCCCGCTCGATCCGCGCGGCCGGCGGCCGCCCCGGGCACAAGGTGCATGTGGCGTACGGATACGGCCTGTTCACGGGCGGCCTCGGCGCGCACTACGGGGCCGAGCGGCTCGGCTGCACCGTCATCCCCGCGTCGGGCGGGATGACCGCGCGCCAGGTGCAGCTGATCCAGGACTTCCGCCCCGAGGTCGTCATGGTCACGCCCTCCTACATGCTGACGCTGCTCGACGAGTTCGAGCGCCAGGGCGTGGATCCTCGTACGACCTCCCTCGAAGTGGGCATCTTCGGCGCCGAACCGTGGACCGAGGAGATGCGGCGCGAGATCGAGGAGCGGTGCGCGATCGACGCCGTCGACATATACGGACTGTCGGAGGTCATCGGCCCCGGAGTGGCGCAGGAGTGCGTGGAGACCAAGGACGGTCTGCACATCTGGGAGGACCACTTCTACCCGGAGGTCGTCGACCCGGTCACCGGCGAGGTGCTGCCGGACGGCGAGCAGGGCGAGCTGGTCCTCACCTCGCTCACCAAGGAGGCCATGCCGGTCGTCCGCTACCGCACGCGCGACCTGACGCGGCTGCTCCCGGGAACCGCGCGTCCGGGGTTCCGGCGGATGGAGAAGGTCACCGGCCGCAGCGACGACATGGTCATCCTGCGCGGCGTGAACCTCTTCCCCACCCAGATCGAGGAGATCGTGCTGCGTACGCCCGGTGTCGCTCCGCACTTCCAGCTGCGGCTGACCCGCGAGGGCCGGATGGACCACCTGACCGTACGGGCGGAGGCGCGGGCGGAGGCCACCGGGGAGCAGCGGGCGGCCGCGTCGGCGTCGATCGCGGCCGCCGTGAAGGACGGCGTGGGGGTGTCGGTCGGGGTCGAGATCGTCGATCCCGAGACGCTGGAGCGGTCGGTGGGCAAGCTCAGGCGGATCGAGGATCTGCGGACGCAGTAGACGAGGCGGGCGAAGCAGGCGAGGTGGGCGAGGTGAACGCGCCCAAGCGGTGGCGCAGTTCGCGCTTGAGGATCTTCCCGCTGGCGTTGCGCGGCAGTTCCTCCACGAACAGCACCCGTTTCGGGGCCTTGAAGCGGGCGAGCTTCTCGCGGGCGTGGGCGAGGAGTTCCGCTTCCGTCACCTTGCCGCGCGGTACGACGACGGCGGTGACGGCCTCGATCCAGCGCTCGACCGCCGCCTCCGCGACGCCCGGGTGGGTGTAGAGCGCGTCCTCGACCTGCCGGGAGGCGACGAGCACGCCACCGGAGTCGATGACGTCCTTCACCCGGTCGACGATCGTGAAGTACCCCTCGCGGTCGCGCACCGCGAGGTCTCCGGAGCGGAACCAGCCGTCGCGGAACGCCTCCCTGGTCTCGGCCGCCCTGTGCCAGTAGCCCTCGCACAGCTGCGGTGAACGGTGGACGACTTCGCCCGCCGTTCCGTCGGGGACCTCGTCGCCGTTCTCGTCGACGACCTTCGCCTCGACGAAGAGCACGGGCCTGCCGCACGAGTCCATCCGCCCCTCGTGCTCGTCCGGCCGCAGGACGGTGGCCGGCACGGACATCGACTACGCGGCCCGCGTCGCCAAGGGCGCGGCTCTGCTGGACGAGAAGAAGCCCGGCTGGGAGAACCAGATCGCCCTGGACACGCTGAACATCTCCGACGGTACGTGCTGCGTCACGGCGCAGCTCAGCGGTGTGGGCAGCTGGATCACGGGCATGAACCAGTTGGGCCTGAGCATGGACGCGTACGTGGCCACGGCTTCAACGCCCGTGAGGACTACCACCAAGCCCACGCGTATGACGCGCCCAACGTGCTCTGGAAGGACTTGATCAAGGAGCGCCGGACCGCCGGTACGTGCGGCACGCTGCCCGACTGCAACACCGCCGGCGGTACCTGCGGGTGCGGTACCGGCTGAGCGCCAACTCCCTCTGCCCGCCGGACGGTCTGCCCCCGGCGGGCAGAGGACCAGTTCTTGGAGAGGAAGCCATGCCCCAGCAACGGGTTCAGAAGACCCGCAGAACGTCCGTCGCCAAGCGGATTGACCGGGACCGGCAGGACGGCGAGAGAAGCCGTTCCGAGGTCCGCGCAGACGTACGACGAGTGTGGTGGCCGGAAGGCCAGTAAGCGTGAAGAAGCCCCCCTCCGTTCAGAGGATTGAGACCCGCACCGGCCGGGGTGCTGCCACCTTGAGGGGCGTCCTGGCCAGGGCGGGCATTCATGGGGGGTCAGGTCGGGATGGCGGGTGTTGTCAGCCTGCCGTTACCCGCCTGCGGGGGGTCCGTCTCACCGGACGCGGTTTCGCAGTAACCGCCCGCAGCGGCAATCCGACGACGAAGAGAGGCAGAGTTTGTCTCGTCGCGAGAAAACCTGTCCCATCCCTGTGCCAGGCAGATCACCCGCCGAGAGCGGGCGAACTGCTCCATGGCACGACACATGCCGTCGAACTCCGGACGGTGGTCGTCACCAAGAGCGTCATAGCCTTCGTCAATCCAGACGCCGGCGACCTCCCAGCCCTTCAGCGTCGCGTACGTCCGACAGTCTTCGATGCGGATACCGAGGATGGTCTTCGTCGCCGTAGCGTGCCGGTCGTAGATGAACGCGAGTGGTGCTTGCTGCACGGGTGCTTGAGGTTCCGTCATTCTTCGCCGCCTCTCTTCGGCTGGTGCCCTGCGGTTCAATCGGACCGCCGGGGAGATTCCTTGGGGAGCGGCCAGACGTAGGCCAGGTGTAGGCCAGGATTGGAGGTGTGATGATCGGAGAGAGGATCAAGCAGCGCCGCGGGGCGCTTGGCTGGAGCCAGCCACGGTTGGCCAGCGAGGCCAACCGGTGTGCTGGGTTGGAAACGTTGACCCGACAGGACATCAATCGATACGAGACCGGCCGACGCTCCCCGAGGACGTGGCTGCCAGCCATCGCGCTGGCGTTGGGTGTTGAGCCGGCCCAGCTCACAGGGCCCGACCCTCCCGAGGAGAGGCCGGGGTCGGCGAGGACCAATGCGCTGCCCGAGTCGTCCAGGATGTACGCCAGGTCGTCACCGGTCAGGTTCTGGTTGACCGGCACGTGGACGAGCCCGGCGCGTGCGCGGGCGAGGAAGGCGAACAGGTACACGTCCGAGTTGTGGCCGTAGGCCGCCACCCAATCGCCGTCCTCCAGCCCGCAGGCGGCCAGTCCGGCGGCGGCGGTGGACACCGCGGCGCCCAGCTCGGCGTAGGTCCAGGCCCGGTCGGCGTACCGCAGGGCAGTGCGCTCCGGGGTCCGCCGCGCGCTGCGGCCACGATCCCGTCGACTGTGCTGCCGCGTACGTCTGCCGTCATGGCGTGATCCTGGAGCGCGGTGCCGGCGGGGTCAAGTGGCCGCGGGGCCGGATGCCGGCCGGGATGTTGACATGGGCGCATCAGGGTGCCTGCATGGACCAATCACTCTGCCGACCCCCTTGCGCCACCGTCACTTTGGGAGGCACGTTGCACTTCCGTACCCGCCTGAAACAGCTCACACTCACCGGGATAGCCCTGGTCACCGCGGCGGCCGTGCTGCCGCCGGCCACTGCCGGAGCCACCTCCGGGACCGCCGACGCCGGTTCCCGCGACCGGCATCCGTCGTCCGGCAAGCTGTCCGCTCTCATCCGATACACGGAGTACGGCATTCCGCACATCGTGGCCAAGGACTACGCGAACCTCGGCTTCGGCACCGGCTGGGCCCAGGCCGCCGACCAGGTGTGCACGCTCGCCGACGGGTTCGTGACCGTGCGGGGGGAGCGTTCGCGTCACTTCGGCCCGGACGCGGCGCCCGACTCCTCGCTGTCGTCCGCCACCAGGAACCTGTCCAGCGACCTGTACTTCGCCGGCGTACGGGACGCGGGTACGGTCGAGAAACTGCTGGCCACGCCCGCCCCCGCCGGCCCCAGCCGGCAGGTCGGGGACTCGATGCGCGGCTGGGCCGCCGGGTACAACGCGTGGCTGAAGCAGAACCGCATCACCGACCCGGCCTGCAAGGACGCCGACTGGGTGCGCCCGGTGACACCGCTGGACGTCGCCCGGCGCGGGTTCGCGGTCTCCGTGCTGGGCGGCCAGGGCCGCGGCATCGACGGCATCACGCCGCAGCGCCGCCGAGCGCCGGGCCGCCGAGCGCCGGGCACACGGGCGCCGCGCCTGTGGACACGGTCGATCCGGAGCGGGCGGCCGGTGCGGCGCGCGCGATGTTCGCTCCGCAGAACGCCGACATGGGGTCCAACGGCGTCGCGTTCAGCGGGGGGACCACCGCGAACGGGCGCGGACTGCTGCTGGGCAATCCGCACTACCCCTGGCAGGGCGGCCGGCGCTTCTGGCAGTCGCAGCAGACCATACCGGGCGAACTGAACGTCTCCGGCGGCTCGTTGCTGGGCACGACCGTCGTCAACATCGGCTTCAACGAGAAGGTGGCCTGGAGCCACACGGTCGCGACGGGCGTCCCCCTCAACCTCCACCAGCTGACCCTGGATCCGGCCGACCCGACGGCGTACCTCGTGGACGGCAATCGGGAGCGGATGACGAAGCGGACGGTGTCCGTGCCGGTCAAGGGCGGGTCTCCGGTGACGCGGACCCAGTGGTGGACCCGGTACGGGCCGGTCGTCACCTCGCTCGGCGCCTCGCTGCCGCTGCCCTGGTCGGCGACGACGGCGTACGCCCTCAATGATCCGAACGCCGCCAACCTGCGGGGCTCCGACACCGCGCTCGGCTTCGCGAAGTCCCGCTCCACGCGCGACGTCCAGGAGACCCTGCGCCGCGTCCAGGGGCTCCCCTGGGTGAACACCGTCGCGGCGGACTCCGCCGGGCACTCCTTCTTCAGCCAGTCACAGGTCCTGCCGCGGATCACCGACGACCTCGCACAGCGCTGTTCGACGCCGCTCGGGAAGGCGACGTACCCGGCGTCCGGGGTCGCCGTCCTGGACGGCTCGCGCGGCGACTGCGCGCTCGGCTCGGACAAGGACGCGGTGCAGCCGGGGATCTTCGGCCCGTCGAAGATGCCGGTGCTCAAGGACGCGCCGTACGTCGAGAACTCCAAGACCATGATCAAGGCATGATTATTTCGTGGCTTTGACGTGTAAAGAGCAGCAGGTCAGGGCAGGTGCGGGCAAAACTGGGTGCTTGCTGGTCCTCGAAGAGTGTGAGCTGCTTGGCCCATCAGACGGGCGCTGCTCGTCGGTCCGAAACGCCTCGCACGCGCCGATGGTCCGGGTCGCACTTGGCCTGTGCCGTGTCTTCCCTCTTGGACATTCCGCCCAGTGGCGGCGCCTGCTGACCCGTATCTCCAGCGGAGTGCCGGCGTTCAATGGGCGTGACAGATAGTCAGTACGTAGCGGCACTGACCCATTGCATCGAAGAGCACTGTGAGGCCGTGAAGAGAACGCACGAGGCGTGGGAGCAGGCCCAGGAGTTGGCCTTGAGCATGGTCCGTCTCGTCCAAGACTGCCTGGCCGCAGGTACATCCTGGTCGGAGGTGGGGCGACTGCTCGCCGAAGTCGCGGATGGGACCCCTCCCGAAGGACTGCTCCTGCATAGGCCTCCGGATCCGAGCTCCTTTGCTCGAACTGCGGCGAGTCGCCCCGCTGCTCGGCCGTGACCATGATGGACATGGGCTTTTGCCCCTACTCGACGGCGAGATGGATTTTGGTCATCAGCCCGCCGCGGGACCGTCCGAGGCCGTGATCGGCCGGCTCGACGGCGACTCCGCCGGGCGGCTCCTTCTGGAGGCCCCCCTTTTCACCGCCCCGGCGGCGTACTGATGGGCCCGGCAGACGGTGGAATCGACGTTGACCTCCCAGGCGATCAGGCCTTTTGTGTCTGCCTCGGTCTGGAGACGGGTAAGAATCGTGGCCCACGTCCCGTCCCGCTGCCAGCGCCAGAACAGGTCGTAGGACCGGCCCCAGGGCCCGTACCTTTCGGGCACGTCCCACCACGGGGCACCCGTCCGGGTCCGCCACCGTATGCCGTCCATCAGCTGCCGCCGCGTCCACACCTGCGGCTGGCCCGGCTTGGTGCCCTGCGGCAGCAACGGCTCAAGCCGGGCCCACTGGCCGTTCGTCAGATCTCCACGTCCCCCACAGCCCCTAGGCCGTGTCTGATGGTTCTTTGATGAGGTCGCGGAGCCAGATCACGATGGCTGCCGTGGCCAGGGTGCCGTTGAAGATGTAGTCGCGTTTGTCGTACCTGG
>NZ_BAAAUD010000023.1:0-127367 GCF_039533765.1 Streptomyces enissocaesilis
TCCTTCGCCGTGCCCTACATCGTCGGAGAGATCAAGCGGTTCTTCCGCGACACCACCTGGGCCGTCCACGTGCCCCGGCGCTTGCAGGAACTGCGCGTGGAGATCGCCAAGGCCAAGGAGCAGCTCGCCACCGGCCTGGACCGCGAGCCGACCGTCAAGGAACTCGCCGCCCACCTGGAACTGAACGAGGAAGAGGTCGTCGAGGGCCTGGTGGCCGCCAACGGCTACACCGCCGGCTCCCTCGACATGCCCACGGACACCGAGGCCGGCCAGTCCCAGGTCCGTGCGCTGGCCGACGTGCTGGGGGAGCCGGACGCCGCCATGGAGACGGTCGAAGACCTCCACACCCTGGCCCCGCTCCTGGCGCGCCTCGACGAGCGGGAACGCCGCATCCTCACCATGCNGGCTCCGCACCGGCATGCTGGCCTGACCCGTCGCACGACTCGTTGGCCACGCCTGTCATGTGCATCTGCGAACCATGGGCATGAGTGCCGAAGGAATGGGCAACCCGTAAGGCTCCAGATTCCGACGGGACGAAGGAGTGAGACGTGGCTGCTGACCGAGATCAGTCGGACGCCGGACTGCTGACCACCATGAGCATCGAACAAAGCTGGCACTTCGACGGCACTTTGAGTGATGTGAGCGAAGCCCGCGGCTGGGCTTCCGACTTCCTCCACGGCCTCAGCCGCATGCATCCGCCCGCGACTCCGGACGCGCACGACGACGTACTGCTCGTCGTCACCGAACTGGCCTCCAACGCGTTCGCTTTTGCTCCCGGCCCCTTCACCCTCACTTTGCGGACCACCATGACCGGGACGGTGCACGTCGCCCTGACCGACACCAACCCGGCAGCGCCCCGGCCGCGGCCCGTTGACCTCACCGGCCGCGGTGGGCTGGGCTGGCATCTCATCAGCGCACTGGCCGAGCAGACCATCATCGTTCCAGAGACCGACGGCAAGACGGTGCACGCTTTCCTGCCGTGGTGAGGAGGGGCGGCTTGCCGCTTTGCCGGAGTTCCGGCTGTCCGGTGCCCAGGCCGACACCGTGAAGACTTCTGACATCGTGATCGAGTGCCGACGCACAGTCCCGAGCTGATCGTTGTGTACGGGTGGCAGCTACCGCCCACCGGTGCGGTCAACCGATGATGAGCAGACTGAGGCGTCCGGCCGTTCTTCGTCGCCGAGTTCATGGAGGGTGCGGCAGCGATCACCGCTGCCCGGTACCGGTCGATGCCCGCGGCGAAGGTGTGGAGGCTGGGCAGGAGGCCCTGCCGGGCGGCGTCGAGCCAGTCCAGGAGGCTTGTCCGGCTTCTGGCTGGGCTGGCGGCCGTACGGCATCCGAAGCTGTCACGCCCTGGGTATCTCGTAGGAGAGCGTCTCGCCCGGCAGGCCTCCCGCCAGGTGCGTGCGGTCGTCGTCCTGGAGGCCGGGGAGAGGGCTTGTCGGGCGTGTGGCGGACGACTTCGGTCGGAGGCCCGCCCCGATGCGGCGTTCCGCTCGGCGGTGTGCCCCGCCGGGCAGTGACGCACGGACCGACGGTTGCGCCCATGGCTGACGGCCGTGCGGAGCGGTGCTGGGGAGGCGGACCGATGGGAAACGGCTGGTTTCGGCCATGCTGGAAGGGCCCGCCACTGCGGTTGGTTCCGGCGGGACGCCCGGTTCCACGTCCAGCCGGGTTGTAGAGACGGGGATTCGTGCCTCGGAAGGTGAGGTTGGTCTTCAGCTTTTCGTCATGGCCGTTCTGTGCTCATTGAGTGCGGACCACGAAAGGTGCCAGTGGTGTCTGGCAGAGTTCGGTCTATGTTGCAGGTATGCCTGAACGGAGTGCGGAGTCGGAGCGAGAGCCGTTGGGTTCCCGTGACGCCCGGGGAGCTGGCAGTCGAGGCCGCACGTGCGGTGAGGGCCGGCGCGGAGGACATTCACCTTCACCCCAGGGGAGCTGACGGTCTCGATTCACTGGAGCCCCGAGTGGTGGGTGAGGCGGTGAGCGCGGTGCGTGCCGTCGTGCCGGAAGGGGTGCGGGTCGGAGTCACCACCGGAGCGTGGGCGGTACCGGACCCGGAACAACGGGCCGAGCTGGTCCGGTCTTGGACGGTGCTGCCTGACCATGCCTCGGTGAACTGGCACGAGGAAGGCGCTGAAGCAGTGGCTGTTGTGCTGCTGGAGCGTGGGGTCGGTATCGAGGCCGGTGTCTGGTCGGGGACCGACGGGGCCCGTCGGTTCCGTGCCTGGCCACTGGCCCATCGGGTGCTGCGCGTGCTCGCCGAGGTCGCCGATACCGATCCGGGCACGGCCGCGGCCACCGCCACGGCCCTGGTGGAGGAGCTCGGGGAAGACCTCACGGTGGCTCTGCTGCTGCACGGCGAAGACGGTGGGGCCTGGCCCGTGCTGCGAGCGGCAGCCGGCCTGGGACTGGACACCAGGATCGGTTTGGAGGACGTGCTGATCCTGCCGGACGGCTCGGCCCCGGAGGGCAACGCGAAACTTGTGCAGGCCGCGCGGAGGATCCTCGACGAGCACCGCATCCGGCGGTTCTGACCTCACGCAGGGATTACGGAACACCGGCGGGGCAGGCGGATCTTCGACCGGTGTTCCGTGACCGGGACAGCTTTACATGATGAGCCCGCCGGTCGAACGCCCACGGACCGGGGAGTTCCGCCGCTCCCTGGCTCCGTCCTGCTTCTCGGTCCTGAATGCCGTGCAGCAACTCCGCAACCGGCGGCTGCTCGGGGAAGTCGTCGACGCCGTCCCCTCCGGAAGAGAGTGCGGCATGGCCCGTGCCCTGACTGTCCAGCAACCTTCGTCGGGCCGCATTGCTTGCAAGAGCGGTATGCGCATCCAAAACGCATCCGGCGATGCGGTCTTGGCCGACCGTTCTGCCTGAGGTGAAGGCTTCCGTGTCTGCCCTGTCGGCGATGACGAGCACCGAACGGGGGAGGGGAGTGAGGCAGCTGTTGCGTGGGGGATCCGGCAGGAACAGGGGGGATCCGCGTGACCATGGGGCGTCCGTCCGCCAGCTGGTAGGAGCACCGGATGAAGTGGACGAGGACCCCGCGCCGTGCGATGCGCTCGCGGCACACCGCCTCCGTCTCGACCCCGCGCCGGTTCAGCCGATTGTCACGGAGCTGCGTCGGCAGGGAGAGCAGGTTGCGCGAGAGGCGAACGAGGCCACCTTTCGGGTCGGACGGCCGACGGCTACGGTTTGGGTGCGGCGATACACCCACGAGGAGCTAAGACATGGTCGGTCGTCCGAGCGCGCGTTGACGTTGTAGGCCGTGATCGGCCTGTCATCGCGTGCTGCCCTTGATGGTGCGGCACAGCGAGCCTTCCCCTGCCTGAATCGCAGGCGCACCTGGTGTGCGCCGGGTGATGGGCCTCTTCGTCGGCAATCCAAGGGGTCTTCGTGCCGCCCGCTTCCTCCGCTGCATCCGATTCCAGTCGATATGTTCCGCCAGGTCTGTGGCAGAACCGGCCTGGGACGGGCGCTTCCGGCCCTGACAGGACGCGCCGCCGATGGTCGCCCGTTCTCAAACCCACTCAGGTCCACTCGGACGAGGCCCATCGGAGTGTCTGGAGAACCGGGGCTCCGCGCCGGACAGAAGGGGACTTTCAATCGAACCGACCGGTTACTACTGGTTGACCGGCCTGCCCGCCACCACACCGGTCCACGACCTGGTCCGGTGGGTGAAGACGCACCGGCACATCGAACACGACTGCCGCGAGCTGAAATACGGCCTGGGCCTGGATCGCTTCGAAGGGCGCACTGGGCCGGGGCCGGTGCCCCCACGTCCCCCCTCGCCACCGTCGCTCAGGCCCTCCCCACCCTCAGGCGGCCCGCCCCCACAGCCCCAGGTGCCGGCCTGACCCTTTGCCGGGTCCTCGACGCCTTCCAGGACCTGCTGGAGTGCTGGACCGGCAACTGCACCACCTGCGGCCGTCCCCCTCGCCGGGACCAGACCCAGAACCCGACGAAGCACTACTGGGCCATGCCCTTCCCCTCTTCCCGGGCTCGCGCCGCCCGGCACCGCACCGCACTTCGCTGCATTGTCGTCGGCCGTCAATGCTCCGTACAGGAGCAGCGTTGGACACCGCGGAGGGTTCTACGCGCGTCGGAATCAGTGTCGGCATATCGGAAGACACCAGTCGCAACCGACGCAGTTGGAGCAAGGGCCACAACCGTTGAGCAGGGGGCGCAATACGCCCTGAGTCAGGAGAGAATTCCGGCCGTACTATCCAAAAGAAGATCAAGAGGAAACATTCGTGCGATCAAGACTCTTCGGTGCGACCGCCTCCGTGGCCGTATTCGGACTATTGGGCTCCCTCGCCACCGCCTGCGGCCTGTCCGGGAGCGACGGCAAGACGACACTGCGCCTGGTGGCTGCCGAGTACGGCAACAGCCCGGCGACCAGCTCCAAGGCGTACTGGGACAAGCTGACCGCCGCCTTCACCGCCGCCCACCCCGGCAAGAAGGTCGAGGTGACGCTCTACCCGTGGGCCGACGTCGACCGCGAGGTCACCCGCATGGTCAAGGAGGACAACGCCCCGGACGTGGCCCTGATGGGCGCGTACTCCGACTTCGCCGCGCAGGGCCGCCTCTACGCCGCCAGTGAGCTGCTGTCGATCAGGGCGGAGGCGAACTTCCTGTCGCCGCTCGTGGAGGCGGGTTCGGTCGGCAACACTCTCTACGGCTTGCCCTTCGTGGCCAGCAGCCGACTGCTTTTCTACAACGAGGGGCTGTTCGACGAGGCCGGAGCGAAGCCGCCGAAGACCTGGTCGGACCTGAAGGAGGCGGCCGAGGAACTGAAGAAGGTGGGCGTGCTCTACCCGTACGCCCTGCCGCTCGGTCCCGAGGAGGCGCACGCCGAAGCCCTGATCTGGGAACTGAGCAACGGCGGGGGGTACGCCGACAGCAGCGGCGGCTACAGCATCGCGTCCGAGCAGAACACGGAGACGTTCCGCTGGATCAAGGACAACCTGGTCGCGCCCGGCCTGACCGGCCCGGTCCCGCCGGCCGAGCTCAACCGGCAGGACGCCTTCGCCGCCTTCCTGCGCGGTGAGGTCGGCATGGTCAACGGCTACCCCTCGCTCCTCCACGAGGCGAGGGCGAAGGGCATGAGGGTCGGCACCCTGAGCATGCCGGTGTCGGACACGCTGGGCGACGGGAGGATCCCGCCGTCGGCGGGCGTCGCCGACTGGATGATGGCCTTCAAGCACGACGACAATCGCGAACTGGTGGGCTCTTTCCTGGAGTTCGTCTACGAGGACAAGAACCTCAGCGAGTTCGCCGGGCGCTACCACCTGTTGCCCTCGACGGTGTCCGCGGCCGAGGCGTCCAAGGACGCGGCGGCGGATCCCAGCGGTGAGCAGTTCCTGACCGCACTGCGCGGTGCCGAGCTCTACCCGGTCAACGAACCGTCCTGGCTGCAGGTCAGCAACACCATCAAGCGGAACATCGGCAAGGCCGTCGCGCCGTCCGCCGACCCGAAGGTCGTGCTGGAGGACATCGCCCAGCAGGCCCGGGACATAACGGAGCAGCGGTAGGGGGTCTTCGGGATCTGCGGGGGTCGGCCTGTCGACCTCCTGCCCCGTCGCCGGTTCTCCCCTTTTCCTGGTTCTTCCGTCCTCCTTTTCCTTCCGCTTTCCGCCGGCGTCCCACCCGGACGCGGCAACGGGGCCGTACGGCGTCGACCGGACGCCCGGCCCCTCGCCCGCGAAGGGCCCACAAGGTGCGCGGGGCGACGGCCGTTCCCATCCCGCGCCCTTGCTTGAGGCGGTGGAAGCAGCGTTCGACGTTGCGGCGTCGGCAGGTGGCCTGGTCGCACCCGCAGGGTCGTTCACAGCGTCGTTTCCGGCTTGCGAACTGGTCGACACGCTCGGGGAGAGCGGCCCCGATGCCGGGCCGGCGGGGGTAGGCACGGAAGGCGCGGGTGGAGCAGCCCTTGTCCACGGCGACGTGGTCGGGCCGGGTGCGAGGTCTTCCCGGCCTCGGCTGGACCACGCGGATGCGTTCGATGACGGCTCGGGCCTGGGTGCGGTCGTCGCGGGTTCCGGCGCTGACCAGGAAGACCGGCGGGCGACCTCGTCCGTCGCAGGCGAGGTGGACCTTGCCGGCCTTGTGTCCCGAACATGAAGGGAAGTCGGTTGCAGGACAGCTGCCGGAAGTGATGCTGTGCGAAAGATGAAGGTTTGGCCGTGGCCCTGGCCGCTGGACCGGAACCGCCGGATCACCCCTTCGGCATGCGCCTGCGACGCTCCCCACGTCCTTGCCTGCGCTGACCCGGCAGACCGGACCGCCCCGTGACCGCGCCCAGCTGCGGCGATGCCGCCCGCCGACTGGATCGCCCGTCGGCCGGTCGAAGAGGGGGTGATCACGCGAAGGTCCGGCGGCCTTGCTTCCCGCCAGTGAGTCCTGACGGCGACCAGAAATCCCAGGACACCTCCCGACCTCCTCGGCCGACCGAACGCACTGGTCCCAGCCGCTCGGAGGCATCGGCCGACGTGTGTCATGGCCGTGTTCCCGCGATCTGGGCATACGTCAGGCGGCGGGTGGGGCACGCACCCGCCATCCCGCCCGCTCGTTGCGCCGGGCGGGGCGAAGGCGAGACCGGTGTCAGGCGCGTGTGTTGACGCTCACCGGTCTTGATCCGGTGGGCGGTGTCCAGCCCTGAAGCGTGGCCGGGACACCGACGCGGGTGTTGCAGTTGATGACCTGGAAGTGCAGGTGCGCGCCGGTCGCCGCTCCGGTGGCTCCCGACCAGCCGATGACCCGGCCCTGCGGGACCCAGTCGCCCGTGTTGTAGATCGCCCGGTTGAGGTGCGCGTAGTGGGTGCACTGGCCGTTCGAGTGGCGGATGATGACCTCGATGCCGTTCTGCCAGTACGGCGACCAGTCCGAGACGAGAACCGTGCCGCCCTGCGCGGCGGAGACCTCGTAGTTCGCCGGCAGTCCGAAGTCCCAGGCGTACTCGTTGTACGGGCCGGTGTGCGAGTACGTGCCCTCGGGCCCTTGGGTGACGAGGTAGGACTCACCCGACGGGTAGGGAAGTTCGTAGTAGTAGTCAACGGCCGCGGCCGGAGGGGCGGCTATGAGGCCGATCCCTGCGACGGCGAGTGCTGAGCTCGCCAGGGCGCCGAATCTGAGGAGAAGTCGTCTCGCGTCGCGCACTGCGCCTCCCGTCGGGGGTCTGATCCAGACCGGACAACACTGACACCAACTACCCCATTCAACAAGGCTGTTGAAAAAAGTTGCAGCACGTCATGCCGCAGGCGGGGACGGGCGGAGGGAGGTGGTCGAACGGCCTGCGCCCCTGACCTTCCGGTGCGCTGGAATGTCTACGGTCGTCCCATGGGCGTTACGGGGAACCCGTGCTGACCGTGCGGGACTGCCCCCACGTCCCGGTCGTGCGCGACACGTCCCGGTCGGACACGACCGGATCACCGCCGTGCTGGACGGGTGTGAGGTCGAGGTGAAGCCCCACCTGCGGCACACGCGGCGGACCGCCCGCCCCCTCGGCGCCCGGCCGGCGCTTTACCAGTTCCCGTCCGGCCCGCGTACACCGTGCCCCGGGCCCGACCCGTCACGGCACCCGAAGGGCCCGGCGACGCCATCGCGGAATGGCATGACCGGGTGGCCGAACTGACCGTGGCCGCCCAGCGGACGGCCGCGCGTCGCTACGGCCGCAAGCCTGCGAGAACCTATATGGCGGGCGCGTCGGCGGGCGGCTATCCGGTGCGACGGCAGCTGGAGAACCCACCCGCGGCTGCACACGGGCGGCGTCGAACTGCACGGTCTGCTGTTCACTCCCGACCAGCCCGATATCCTGGCCACGGCGCCCGCCGCACTGCGCGCCTACCCGCGCTACCGCGCCGGAGAGCCGGGCGCCCGGGACGCCATGTACGCCGCCGGGTATCCGGCTGGGTCCGAGCCGCTGTGGGACTTCCACTACCGCAACCAAGGGGACTCGCTCCAGCACATCGTGCGCGAGGAGGTCGACCCACGGTACGAGAGCGACAAGGAGGCCGGAACTCCGTTCTGCCCGCAAGGCACCCAGAAAGGGTGCGCCACCGATTACGTCTACGCCGACCGTCCGGCCGACGTACACAAGGTGGTCAAGAACCTGTCACTGACGGGGAGGATCAAGCGACCGCTCATCAGCCTCCAGGGCACGCTGGATGTGCTCCTGCCGATCTCCAGGAGTGGTGACGTCTGCGCAAAAATGGTGGCTGACACCCGCCACGGTGATATGCACCGCTACTATCGGGTCACCGGCGGAACGCACTCCGACGGCCTGTACGCGGCCCGTCCCGAGCCGGTCCGGCCGATGTCCCCGTGCCTCAGAACGGCATTCGACGCCCTCACGGCCTGGACCGGGCAAGGCACCACCCCGCCCCCGAGCCGCACCCTGCCCGCGCCCCCCGGCCGGAAGCGACACCGTCGGTACCTGCTCGCCGCGGTCCACCGTCAGCCGACCGCTCGCCCCTGAGCCGCTGGTCTCCTTCCGACGCCGGCTGTACGTGCGACCCGACGACCAAGGAAAGCGGCTCCTGCTCCCCGCTCGATTTCCGCATCTCTTCATCGCGGTCCCCAAGTGTCCCGACACCGCTATGAAGGGATGCGAGCGGGAACCGAAGGGCGGCGCTGCCCCCTACACATCTGGGGCACCACACACACCTGGGGCACCACGCGGTCCGTGGTGCCCCAGGGTCGCTTACGGCAGGGGTGGTGTGTGCGTGAGACCGGGATCAGACGCGCACGGTGAGCCATGCGCCGAGGCCGCTGCATCCGTTCGCGTCGTAGGTGGTGCTCCGGTAGCCCGCCGGGATGGGGGAGTAGGGGCACGTCCAGATGCCGTTGCGGACGAGCTGGTGGTACCAGGAGCCAACGCCGTCGCAACCGTTCTTGATGTAGTTGGTGATGACGTATCCGGCCACGACCGGGGAGCCCCCGCAGGTCCAGATGCCGTCACGGGCGAGCTTGTGCTGCCAGGAGCCGATGCCGTCGCAACCGCTCCTGATGTAGCCGGTGATGACATACCCGGCCACGACCGGGGAGTACGTGCACGTCCATATGCCGTCACGGGCCGGCTCGTGCAGCCAGGATCCTGAACCGTTGCAGCCGCTGCGATTGAACGCGGTGATGACGTAACCGGGAGGGACGGCGGTGCCCGGGCAGGTCCACCCGCCCGCCGTGGCCCCCGCGGATCCGGCCTCGGCGGCGCCCGCGGTGCTGGTGGCCGTGCCGGTGAAGACGGCCGCGAGCATCGCGACCGCTCCGACCATCGCGGCGAACCTGCTGCGGAGGAACGACACCGTCGTACGGCTCTGAAGGCGACGCGATTGACTGTTCAATTCACACCCGTCCTGTGGACATGCCGGTGTATTGCCTCTCGACGACCGAGAGCACCTGACAGCGGATCAGGAAGCACCCTAGTCGGCTCAGATGACGAAAAATGCCACTGTCGCAAACCGGCAACCGCCTTGTCCGAAATCAGATATGAGGGAGCGTCAGGAAAACATGGCCCGACCGCCGCGAGGCCGCCCCGGAGTGGATCGCGCTCCCGGTCGACCGGTGACGCACCGGTGACCGCGTACGCCTCGAGGCCCTGCGTCGCGACCGCCATGGGATCCCCGCTTCCGGCCGCAGCGTGCCGGTCCACCACGCACGGCACCGGTCGCAGCCTCCTGCCACCAGCCAGAACCAGAGCGCGCGGCATCCCAGTGGCCTCAGGCGGCATGTGCCGGACCGCGGCCTCACCGGCCTTCGCGGGCAGGAAATCATTCAGGACGGACCCGGTGTGGCCGTGGACGGAAGCACGGTCCAGCTGCTCGGCCGCGAGCGCATCCAAGGCCGTACTCCCCGGTCGTCGGGTCAGGAGGTGTGAACTCCTTCCTCCAACGAGCTGGTGCGTGAGTGCGCCGGGGATGTGGGGGCCTGAGCTGTGGGCTGGTGGCAGCCGCTGGGGGTGCGGTCGGTGACGGTCGGAGACGAGGCCGGCGATGGCCCGACAGGCGGCGGGCTCACCGACGGGCTGCGTGGACTTCGGGTGGGCGGATCTTGTTCGCCTTTCTGGGCGGGGTGATCCCCTGGCCGGGGTGGTCCCGTCCGGGAACTCCTGACGGAATGACCCGGCGTAGGCCCGAAAGGCCGCTCCGGAGTACGGTGGGCACCGGGTGACGCAGCCCTTGCCGGTCGATGCCCGCCTGCCGCCCCGGTACGGCCCTGGACGCGCAGGGGAAACAGATCCGGGCCCGGTCGGCCAGGACCCTCCGGTGGGCGGTGGCTTACGGGCGTCGGCGGGACGGCGTTGGACGCGGCACTGATCACGACTCCTGGACCGGCTCGGGAACCGTTCCCCCGGATCCTGCGTGACCTCTTGATGTGCAGTCGGCTGGTGAAGGGGACCGAATGAGGACGCGAACGATGGTGAGCGTGGCGGTATCGGCCTGCGTGACGCTGGTGGCGTGCGCGTGCGGACCGGAGAAATCGAAGGAGGGTGCGGAGGCGAAGCCTTCGCAGCCGTCCGCGTCCACGCGGGCACAAGAGCCGTCGGCCACGCCGTCCGCGTCCGCTCGGACCGAGAAGCCGTCGGCCACCCCGACCGGCAACCAGCCCGCGCCCAGGACGAAGGAGCGCGCGATCCAGAGGTACGAGCAGTACCTTCACGCCCTCGGCCGTGAGGACATCGACACGGTCTGCGAAGTGGCCGGTCCCGGCGCGAAGAAGGCGCAGGACATGGGATTCGGTCCGTGCACGTCGACATACGTCGTTGTGTTCCAGATGATCTCACCCGCGCAGAAGAAGGCCCTGCGGACCGCGACGGTCGATCCGCGGCGCGTCACCGTGCGCACCCCCGACAAGATCGAGATGCCACTCGAAGCGGTCAGGGCCTCCGCCGCCTTCTCCGAGAGCGACCTCGGCAGCTACACCCTGGAGTACCTCGAGAACGATTACTACATCACCGACGGAAGGTGACGCGTCGTACGCGGAGCCGCCTGGCGGTGTGAGGGGTCTTCATGGTGCCGGTGGACGGAGCCGCTTGCTCGGCAGTGACGAACCGCGGTCAAGGTGCTCCTGGCCTGGGTGTCTACCGGTCCAGGTGCAGATCGGCCCGGCGCTTCCACTGAGATTGATCCTTGACGACCAGCTGACCCGTGGGGCGTCCAGACCGGGCTCAGCCCCGCGGACAGGGTGCCTTCAGTCCGGGGAAACCCGATCGACCGATCTCAGGGCGGGCTCGGGCCGTGCGAAACCGTGGTCAGGCAGGGGACGGCTCAACTGTGCCGGGGACGGCCGGGATTTTCGCGCCCGCTCCGCAGTACCTCCCAGAGCAGCCCCAAGGCCAGTGACTGGATGAAGGCGCTGACGGCAAGGATGACGAACAGGAGTCCCTCTGGCCCCGCGCCCCCGCCGATCGCCTCAGCAACCCCCAGGAACAGCAAGGCCGTGGGGGAGGTCGTCATGAGGACCCAGAGCCCTGCGAATTCCTGAGGACCCTCGATGAAGGCGGCAGCCACCTCGAACACCGTGACCGTTCCGACAACTCCCAGGTAGGCAGCAGAAATAGGGTTGGCGAAGGCTCTACGAAACAACTTGCGCGCGATCATGAAGTTCTCCCGACAGGCGATGTGGTGGCCTCATGTTCCTGGAGAGGATGCGGCCGTGGCGTGAGTACGTGTACTCACTTCACTGCATACGAACCTCAGGCGTCTCGGCGTACGGCCACCCCGCTGGTCCGTACCGCCCGTGGTGTCACCCCAGGGGGAGTCGTCCCCCTGGGACTGGCCGAGCGGGACGCCGCCGCAGTGGGGGTGCTGCCACGCGCGGACGTTCCCGTCCCGGCCGTAGGCCGCCCACTTCCCCTCGCAGCCGGGCCCCTGAGCCGTCGCCTGAGCCATTGCCTGAGCCGACGTGGCGGGATCGGGTGACTGCCCCGCCGGTGTCGGCCGGCCGGTCCGGCAGCGGCGGACCGCTGCCGTCCGGGGTCAGGGCCAACAGGGCGGCGGTGGGTGCGTCACCGGCACGTACGAAGGCCACGCCGACCCCCGCAAGGGGAGGGGCGGTTGCTCAGAAGGTACTGGGCGGCAGCGGGAGCGGCAGTCCGGGCAGGCCGTCGATGCTCTGTGCGATGTGGTCCTTCTTGGTGAAGTACGCACTGAGCGATGCGTCGTCCTCACGCGAGAAGCGCCTGCCGTGCAGGTCGCGATCTTCGTCGTACGACATGAAGGGCACCCCGTAACCGCAGGAGTCACGGACGAGTTCGGCCGTCACCACGATGATCGCGCGCAGCCCGTGCAGGGCCGGGTCGATGTCCGGGAAATGTGCGAGCAGTTCCCCGAAACGCGGGTCGTCACGGAAGACGGGTTCGCCCCGGCCGTGCACCCGGACGATGTTGGGCGGCCCCTGGAAGGCGCACCACATCACCGTGATCCGGCCGTTCTCCCGCAGGTGCGCGATCGTCTCGGCGGTGCTGCCGGCGAAGTCCAGATAGGCGATCCGCTCCTCGTCGAGCACCGCGAAGGAGCCCTTGAGGCCCTTGGGGGAGAGGTTGACCGTGCCGTCACCGGCCAGCGGGGCGGTCGCGGTGAAGAACATCGGCTGCTCCTCTATGAAGGTGCGCAGCCTGCCGTCGATGCGTTCGTAGGTCTTTCCCATGCCTAAGGATTATGTAGGGAAAATCTTCGCCTGTCTAACGAGTCCGGCCGGCCCGTTCGCGGACCTTGGCATCCTCGTCCTCCAACAGGGCCCTCAGGATCCGGAGTTGACGGGTCCCGCCCTGTGCGGCGAGCAGCCGGATGGAGGCGAGCCGATGGTGCCGGGGGCGGTCCGGGGTGAGCCGGTCGACAAGGTGATCGACGGGGATCCGCCGGGCGGAAGGGATGAGGGAGGTGACGGTCTCACGCGTCACGGCCGGTGACGGGTCGTCGAGGAGCGGGATCAGGCGCCCGGTGTCGAAGACGTCCAGGGTGCGCAGGCCGGCCACGGCGCGGGACCGGATCGCGGGGTCCGGGTGCTCGGTCAGCGGCCACAGCAGCCCGGCGTCCTGGCGGTCCCCGCACTCGGCCAGCCCGATGGGCGCACCGATCGGCAGCGCGGCCGGGCCCTGCTCCGCGCACCAGGCCCGGTAGACGGGCAGCGGATCGATGTCGTACTGCCGCACGACATAGCGGGCGCAGGCCCGCACCACGGGGGAGCGGTCGGCCAGGAACGGCTCCGCCTCCACGGGCCGCTCCGCCTTGCGCAGCGCGGTGACTCCCGCGGCGCGCACCTGCGGGTTGCGCGCGGCCAGCAGTGGACCGAGCACTTCGTCGTACGCATCCGGCCGTACGCCGGCGAGCGCGGCCTCGGCGCAGCAACTCTGCACCACCACGTCCGGGTCCCGGGCCGCGCTGCGGGCGAACTCGGCGGGGTCCAGGACCTGCCCGGCCGCGGCGATGCGGTGCGCGAAGCGCCGGGTGTCGCGGTCGGCGCTGCCCAGCTGGGCCTTGAGGTGGTCGTACGGCGGTGTGCGCAGGGCCGTTTCGAGGAGCCCGGCGGCGAAGGTGCCGCGCTCGCGGCGGTCGATACGGAGCAGCAGCGGGGCCAGGGCGGCCAGCTCCTCGGGGGTGCGGGCGGGAAGCTCGGCCCGCAGCAGCTCGCGGGCCCGGTCGCGTACGGGGGAGGCCCAGTCCGCGCAGCGGATCACGACCAGGGGGAGCAGGGCGGAGCCGGTCGGAATCCGGGCGAGGGCGGCCTCCCGGACGTGACCGTCGGCGTCGCACAGGGCGAGGGCCAGGGCGGGCTCAGTGTCGTACGTGGCCGGGGGCAGGGCACGGACGACCGCGAGCCCGGCATCCGGGGAGGGCCGGGAGGATGCGGCCTCGGGCTCGGCGCGGAGCGGGGGCAGGACGCGGCTCAGCCACCGACGGCGCGGAGGCGCGGGCCGAGGGTGCACGGGATACAGCCGGGGGCGGGAGAGCTCCCGCACCTCGATGTCCAGCGAGATCCAGGCCGTCGGGTCGTCCGTGTCGAGCGCGGAGCCGACGGGGGTGCCTTGTGCGAGCTGGTGTGCTGCCGGCTCTCCGGCTGTCTCTCGGCCGGTGTATTCGCTGGTCATGGCGGTCGGTCATCCCTGCTGTTCGGGGGTGCCGCCGAGCGTACGGTGCCACGGCGGGGGGAGTCGCCCGATATTTCCCTCATCCGGCCCGAGCTCCCGCTGCTTTCAGACCTGCTGCCGGGACCCGGCCGGCGCCAGCTCCCGGACGCAGACCTCCTTCGGCCGGGCATGGGCGTATCGGACCGCCTCGGCCACCGTCGCCGTCGCCGTCGAGGCGTTGGTCTTCTTCCACTCCTCGCAGCGGGCCCTGCCCACCTTGCCGAAGGTGTGCGACAGCAGCTCGGCCTCCACCGCGCCCGGCGCGATCACGGTGACCCGCACCCCGTACGGGGCGACTTCCTCGCGCAGGCTCTCCGACATCGCGTACGCCGCGAACCTGGTGCCGGCACAGGCCGTGGGGGGGCGAAGGTCTTGCGGCCCCGCGACCGAGCTGATGCTGACGATGGTGCCGCGGCGGTCGCACTCCACCATGCCCGGAAGGGCCGCGTCCCGCCGACGGCTTATCGCGGAGTGGTGCGGCGTGATCCGCCCGGTGGATCGCGCGGATCGGGGTACACGGCTCGGCATGGCACCGAAGACTGATCACCTCATGTCCGTGCGGGCCGCGCGGCAGCTGCGCCGGGCCCGCACTTTCTACGTGGCAGGCGCCCTGTTGTGGGCGGCCGCGGCGGCCTGGACGGGATGGACGCACCCCGGGAGTCGGCAGATGTGGGTCTCCGTACTTCTCCTCGCGGTTTTCACCGGATTGCTGTGCACGGCTTCCCTGTGGTTGCGGCGACTCCAGGCCGCCACGCGCAACAGGCTGGCGCATCACGCCGCACCGCGACGCCTGGTCGCTTCCCGCCAGGCATGAACCCGACCGTCCCGAGCTCGGCGGTGCTCGGGCCCGGCCACCGAGGTCTGCGTTGTGGCGGAGGAGGTCCAGAATCAGGGCATGGACGTCCCCAAGCTGCTGGAAGCCGCTTCCTTGCTGGTGCCCGAGGAGATCGCGACTGAGAACGACATCACGGTCAACGATGTCTGGGAGTACCTCACCCACGACGAGTGGGAAGTGGCTCTCGACCTGCTGGAGGAACTCGGTGACGTCCAGCCCCTTTCCCTCAGCTTCTGGGAAACCCTGGCCACCGCCGCCGAGCAGATGCGGCTCGAGGCCAGCGCGGCTTGGTGTCATTGGCGCTGCGACGAGACCCGAAACGGCATCATCCGAGCCGACCTCACCCTCCGCCCGGCCGCCGAAGCCCGACGGCAGACGCCCCTTGCCGGTGCGGGCGTCCTGCGCCCGATGTGGAACATCGGAAACCGGACCCCGGCCGGTGGGAGGGCGCTCAACATCGCGCGGCTCCGGGTGGAGTTCACACCCTTCCTGGAGCCGGGTGGGCGAGCCTCGGTACGGCTCGCTCCTCTCGATGCTTCGCAGTGGCGACACCTTCAGCCCGGCCAGGTCATCACCCTGCACGAGGACCGATCCGTAGCCGGGACCGCGGTCATTTCGGAGCTTCGGCCCTCCGCGCCCACCCCCACCGGGTAAAGCCGGCCGGCCTCGCCTGGTGATGCCGGGGCGGTTCCCCCGCTCACGGACACAGGACTGGAAACTCGGCCTTGGCCCAAAGGGAACGGGCAACGGCGGACTGGTTGCCGGTGGGAGCGTCGTCGGTGCTCCACATTCTCACCTGGGCGGTGGAGCCGTTGACGGATGGCCAGCCCGGGTTGCCGGTGGCAGCGAAATCGGCCCATGCGCGCACCATGCGGCGTGCCAGTCCATGGTCTGCGGAGGTGGGTGTGCCACCGATGAGGAACGCCAGGCAGTCGTTGTCGAGATTGCCGAAGGCGAACGGGACGTCGGCACAGTGCCAGGCCCGCACGCCCCCGTTCGGGCCGGTGCGCCGACGATCGAAACGCGAGAGGAACGCCCGGCCGCCGGCTTGGGCGTGAAGCTCGACGAGTCGGTTGCTGTACTCGCCGAACAGTAGGTCACCGAAGATGGCGAGGTAGACGTCGAGGACCGGGGCGTGGGGCATCGCAGCGCGGTAACCGGCCACCAGGCCGTCAGGGAGGCGGAAGTCCTCGGCGAAGAGAGCCAGCTGTTCATCGGTGGTGATCTTCGCGCTGCTGCCGACGGCGTCGAGCAACCAGTACTCCTCCGTGGTGTGGCAGACCAGCAGGTCCACTCCCCGGGTCGCACCGGTGGCCATCCCCGTGAGGGGGTCGGTGGGCAGGACGTCGCCGTCGAGGACGGGGGCGTAGAGCGAGGGGTCGTAGTGGCGGGAGCCGGAGGCGGGGTCCTGCCGGTAGTCGTCGACTACCTGGTCGGAGGCGATGACCAGGGTCTGCGGAGTGGCAGATGTCAGGCCCTCGGGTGTGGCAGGGCAGCGCGCCGCCGCAGCGATCTCGCGGGTGGTTGCCGCAGCGATTTCGAGTGTGCAGCAAGGGCTGGCGGCGCTGTGGGCGATGGCACGGTGGAACAGGCCACGGGCGCGGTCCATCACCATCAGGCAGGCAACCGAGGCGGCCCCGGAGGACTGGCCGGCGATCGTGACGTTGCCAGGATCGCCACCGAAGACGGCGATATTCTCACGCACCCAGCGCAGGGCCGCGACCTGGTCGAGCAGGCCCCGGTTGTCCGGGTAGGCGGTTGCCTCGGCGGCGGGGATGTGGCCGAAACCTTCGAAGCCGAGCCGGTAGTTGAGGGTGACCACGACCAGACCGGCGCGGGCCAGTCCGGTGCCGTTGAAGTCGGGTTGGGCTGAGGATCCGAAGGTGTAGGCACCGCCGTGGATCCAGACCAGGACGGGCAGGCGGCCGCCCTCCGGGGCCGGGGTCCATATGTTGACGGTGAGGATGTCCTCGTCGTCGGGCGACCACACGGGGGCGCCGGGCAGTTGTGCCGACTGCGGGGCGACCGGGCCGAAGTCCGTGCAGTCCCGCACTCCGGTCCACGCCGGTGCCGGGAGAGGTTCCCGGAACCGGTTGGCGCCGAACGGCGGGGCGGCATAGGGGATGCCAAGGACGGCAACGACGTCGTCGGAGGCCCGGAAGCCTTGGGCCAAACCGGTCTTCGTCCTGAAGATGTCCATGGAGGCCGCCTCTCGCTGCATGCCGGATCGCCGGGAAGGGCGGAGTTTCAGCTTTGCATCGCTCAGCGCGCCAGGACCAACACCAAGATCATCACGATTGACGCACCGGCGATGTGAATCACCCGCCCTGTCCGCCGTCCACCTGTCCGCCTGCCCATGGTTCGCCTGCCCATCAGGGCGACGACGGTGCCGGCGCGCACGCCCCTGGGGGAGACAATCGCAGCCCTGACGTGACACCCGGGCCCCCGCCTCGCCGGCGGAAAACTCTCACCAGCCCTCGTGCGTGGCAACGTCCCGGACGTTTCCTGTCACACCCAGTCGCTCTCCGGAGCGGCTGCCCGGAGCACCGCGCCTGCGTCTTCCGTCAACGGCTCGCCGTGGGGTACGCACACTGTCTCCACCTCCAGCGCTGCCAACCGTCGGAAGGAAGCGACGGCCTCCTCCCTGTCCACGTTGAACGGGCCGAGGATCGCCCGGCCCTCCGTGGTGGCGACGATGTCACCCGGGAACAACACGCCGCTGGAAACGAGATGGAGCGCGATGCCTCCCGGAGTGTGGCCCGGAACATGCAGGACGCGGACGGGCTCGGCCCAGCCGTCGAGGAGGTCGCCGTCGCGCAGCTCGGTGTCCACCGGAACATGCTGCGCAGGAGGTATGCCGGAGTCGCCGAATCCAGCCATGACCTGCTCATGGAGGGCACGTTCTGAGGCAGTGAACACCGGCTCGGGCTCGGGGGCGGTGCCGCGGATGAACGGGGTGTCCAGCGCACCGGCCAGGACGCGTGCGCCCGTGGCCGCGACGAGATCCGCAGCCGAGCCCATATGGTCGCCGTGGGAGTGGGTCAGAACGATCTGCCGCACGTCTTGAGGACGGCCCCCGAGCTGGTCGAGGGCCTCCAGGATCACCGGGGCGGACCCCGGCACGCCGGTGTCGATCAGGGCGTATCCGTCCGGCAGGCGCACGACGTGAACATGGCCGACGGGGAAGGGCAACTGCCAGACGGCAGGGGTGATCCGGGTGAGTTCCACGGCGTGACGCTATCGGGCGGCCGGGGGGCGCCGGTCGCTTTGTGCTGCGGGCGAATTATGCGCAGCGTGAACGGCGGGCCACGGAAAGTCGATGACTCCTGGGGAAAGTTCCGTCGACGGCAGACGCGGCCCACCATGCTGGTGCAGCACCTTGACGGCGTAGGCGGAGCAAATCGGGGTGTACGGACAGCACACGGGCCGTGCTCGACCGACCTTCGTCCGGTAGCGGCGGACGACCTCGTCGGTTCCGGTACGAGAAACGCAGCGCACCGCCCTCCTCCCGGTAGCGCCCGCGTCCGTGCTTTCCGAAAGGGGGGGGCGGGAGCATGGTGGTGCTCACCCGTCCTGGATTGAGGACAATTGAGGACATGGGTGGCCACCAGCGGCCGTCGGTGGTCACTGCCTGCGTACCGCTGCGCCGGGCGCGTCTCGCTTTCTCCCGGTTCGATACGGCGTGCTGACCGGCCGGACGAACCAATCGGCCGACGTCCCACGACCGCCTCCAAGGTCAGGTCCTGGAGACAGGCCGCTGACCGCCGGGCAGTACGTCGATTACCCGGCCGACGGCGTGAGCCGAGCCATCAGAACGGCATGCGGCCGCGGGCTCGTCGGCCGGCGGAGCCGCTGCGGCCCACGGCTTTGGAGCTGCTGCGGAAGGGCTTGCTGAAAATCCGGCCCAGGATCCCGGGGGCCTTGCCGCCGGCGCGTGTTCCGGCTCCCAGAGTCCGCTGCGTACCGCGTTCGGGGTGGCGGGACAGGCGGGGCACGAAGAAAGCAAGGACAGCGAGAACTACACAGATGGCGATAATGCCGGCAATCATCATGAAGAGCTCCTTGGGGTGAGGTGTGTGGTGCCACCTGCCCCGGTCGGCGGGGCGCATGCGCGGCGGCCCGCGGCGACCGGCGGCCCCACCATCGATGCGCCTCGTCCGGCAGGGGCGCAGTCGGCTCGCTGCGCCGGCCCGCCGGACCGGATCGGTCGTCCCCTTCACCGCCTCGTGCCAACCAGGTGAGACCATGACCAGTGCTCAGTGAAATCAACCTCCCGACTACCCTGCAGACCGACCGACAGGTCGTGGACCGCTGTGCCTCGCCGCTGCGCGGTACGGAGGTCCATATGTTTACCGCCCGTTTTTTCGGGCACCCTGGATCAGCCCCACTGCCAAGTGAGCCCCACTACTGCGATTGCGACACTGCTCCGTGCCTGCCTTCGACGTCTTCAGTTCTGCTTTCCGACCGAAGGCGCCGCAGCGCCCGTCCGTGCCGCCCCCTGCGGGCCCGTCGGCGCCCGGGAGGGCGCCTGAGCCGCTCACTCCCCGTGAGATTTCGCTGGTCCGCATGAGCCTGGCGGTGGTCGAGTCGCAGGCGGCTGAGATGACGGTGTACTTCTATGCCATTTTGTTTGCTCGCTACCCGCAGGTCAGGCAGCTTTTCCCCGACAACATGGACATCCAGCGCGACCGGTTGCTGCGGGGGCTGCTGCGCATAGTCGACCTGGCCGACGATCCGGAGAACCTCGTGCGGTTCTGCTCCCAGCTGGGACGGGGCCACCGCAAGTTCGGGGCGCTCGAAGCTCATTACCCGGCGGTGGGCGAATGCCTTCTGGCTTCTCTGGCCCGCTTCGCCGGCACCGCCTGGACGGCGGAGGCAGCCGCCGCCTGGACGCGTGCTTACACCACCGCGTCGCGGGTCATGATCCTGGCTGCCGACGACGACGCCCGGCTGCGTCCCGCCACATGGTCCGCGCAGATCGTTCGGCACGTACACCGTGGGCACGGCATCGCCGAGATCACCGTCCGGCCAGAGGTCCCGTACCTCTACGCCGCGGGTCAGTACGTGAGCATGGAGACGCCCTGGTATCCCAGAGCCTGGCGCCATTACTCCCCCGCCCACGCCCCGCGTCCGGACCACACCCTCACCTTCCACGTACGCGCCGTGGCCCGCGGGCAGGTCAGCAACGCCCTGGTCCACCACGCGGCGGTGGGTGACATCGTGCAGCTGGGACCACCGCAAGGGGACATGACCCTGCAGGCAGCGGGCGACCGGGACCTGGTGTGCGTGGCAGGCGGAACCGGTCTCGCGCCGATCCGTGCCCTGCTGGAGGAAGCGGCCCGCCGGGACATGCGGCGTCATGTCGATCTGTTCGTCGGGGCTCGTACCGGGGAAGAGCTCTACGGCTTGGACGACATGCTGCGGATGGCGCAACGCCACCACTGGCTCTCCGTACGCGCAGCCGTCTCCCACCAGCACATCGCCGGCCGGGAAGGCACTCTGCCGCAGGTCCTGCGCGAGTTCGGCCCCTGGGGGCAGCGTGAGGCGTTCCTGTGCGGCCCGCCCGCCATGGTCACAGAAGCAGCCCAGATCCTGCTGCACGACGGGATGCCCGCGGCCCGGATCCACCACGACCCGGTGGATGTGCCTGTCCTC
The DNA here is from genome assembly GCF_039533765.1 of Streptomyces enissocaesilis. Classification (NCBI taxonomy): domain Bacteria; kingdom Bacillati; phylum Actinomycetota; class Actinomycetes; order Kitasatosporales; family Streptomycetaceae; genus Streptomyces; species Streptomyces enissocaesilis. The sequence goes on from NZ_BAAAUD010000023.1 coordinate 20,622, forward strand.
ACCGCACCCCTCGCACCAGCCCCGCACCGCCAGGGAGGCAGACCCCTGTGACCAGCCACGCCGCCGGCCTCGTGAGCGTCCAGCACCCGAGTCACTGAATATGCTGGTCCAGGCAAGGGGCAGCCAGCCGCCCTCTCCGAGGTGACCGGGACGGCCGAACCGCCCCGGCCCGCCAGGCCCACGGGCTGATCACCGCCGTTTGCGGCCGGGGAAAGGGCTCTTGCCGGCACCCCGTGTGGACGGATCCGACGAGGCGCAGGATGTCCTTACGGGGCCTTATCTCCGAGACGACCGCGGTGAGGTGTGCGGCCCTCGCCCGCCGGCTGTCGTCTGGGGCGGGTTGTGCGCCCTTCGAGCAGTGACAAGCTGTTTCTGCCGCAGCTCGTCCCGCGCTGCGCCGGTGTCGTGTCTATGCGGCGTGGAGGGCGAGGGTGGGGGATGTGCGGGCGGCGCGGACGGCGGGGTAGAGGCCGGCGAGGGTGCCGATGGCGAGGGTGGCGGCGAAGCCGCCTCCGACGGCCCACAGGGGTATGACCCAAGGGATGTCGCCGGCCAGGGCGTAGGTGGCGGTGGCTGCGGCGCCGAGGATGATGCCGGCGGCGCCGCCAAGGGTGGACAGCAGGAGGGATTCGGTGACGAACTGGCCGCGGATCTGGCCGCGGGTGGCGCCGATGGAGCGGCGCAGGCCGATCTCGTGGCGGCGCTCCAGCACGGAGATGATCATGGTGTTGGCGACGCCGACGCCGCCGACGAGGAGGGCGACGCCGCCGAGACCGAGGAGGAGGTTGCTGAAGGCTCCTTCGGTGGCGGCCTTGGCCTGGAGGGCCGCGGAGGGGTCGGAGACGTTGACGTTGCGTGGTGTCTGGGGGTCGACTGCGCGTGGGATGAGCTGGTGGACTTCCCCGACCTTGTGGTCGGCGGAGCGTTCGTAGACGGTGGTGGGCCGGGCGTCGAAGCCGAGCTGGCTGGTGGCGATGTCCCAGCCGACGAGGGCGGAGCGGGCGATCTCGGGGGCGAGCGGGAGCGGGGCGAGGATGCCGGTCACGGTGAAGTACCGCTGGTTGATGTAGACCTGCTGGCCGGGTTCGGAGACACCCAGGCGCTGGGCGGCGACGTCGCCGAGGACGACGGCTGGGTACTTGCCGGTGGCCGCATTGAGCCAGGTCCCTGAGTGCATGGTGGCGCGCAGGGTGGCCAACAGGTCGTGGGTCGCGGCCTGGACGGTGATGCCGCCGGTGATGGTGTCGGCGATCTTCTCCGAGCGGCGCACGGTGTGCGGCAACTGGCCGGTGGCGCCGGTGTGCTCGACGCCGTCGATACGGGCGACCCGGCCGGCGGCGTCCTCGGCGAGGGGGACCTTCTTGCCGGTGAGCAGGTCGGTGCCGGGGGTGACGACGAGCATGTTGGTGCCGAGCTTGTCGAGTTCTTGGAGGAGCTTTTCCTTGCTGGAGGCGGAGATGCCCACCACGGAGATCATGGTGGCGATCCCGATGGCGATGCCCAGTGCCGACAGCACGATCCGCATCGGTCGGGCGCGCATCCCGGCGGAGCCGGTGTGCAGGATGTCCCGCAGGGTCAGGCGGGCCGGTTTCAGTGCCGGCCGACGGCGGCTCACCGTTCCTGCCCGGCTGTGTGCCTGTCGGCGGTGTCCTGGACGATGCGGCCGTCGCGGATGCGGACCTGGCGGGGCAGACGGCCGGCGATCTCGGTGTCGTGGGTGATGACGGCGATGGTGGCGCCTTCCTGGTTGAGCTGGTGGATGAGCCGCATGATGGTCTGGCCGGAGGCGGTGTCCAGGGCGCCGGTCGGTTCGTCGGCGAGCAGCAGGTCGGGCTCGCCGACGACGGCGCGGGCGATGGCGACGCGCTGCTTCTGTCCGCCGGACAGCTCGTGCGGCCGGTGCTTCGCGCGGTCTGCGAGGCCGACGCGTTCCAGTGCTTCGGCTGCTCGGTGTCGGCGTTGCGGGCGGGGGAGGCCGGAGTGGAGCAGGCCCTCGGCGACGTTGTCCAGTGCGCTCATGCCGGGCACGAGGTGGAATGCCTGGAAGACGAACCCGATGTGCTGGGCCCGCAGCGCGGAGAGCTGCCGGTCGGTGAGGGCGGCGGTGTCGTGGCCGGCTATGTGCACCGAGCCGGTGGTGGCGGGGTCGAGGGTGCCGACGATGTGCAGCAGGGTGGACTTGCCCGACCCGGAGGGGCCGACGATCGCCAGGAGTTCCCCGCGGTCGATGGTCAGGTCCACGCCCTGCAGGGCCTGGACACCTCCCGGGTACGTCTTCGTCACGTCGGCCAGCTCGACCACCGGGCCGCCGGGGGCGGTGCGTCCGCCGGCAGCCGCGGGGATGTGGGCGGTGTCGTTCATACCGACGGCACCCCGACGCGCATGCCGGCCTTCAGGCCGTTCCCGGTTATCTCGACGCGGCCCTGGGCGAACATGCCGAGCCTCACCTCGACCTCGCGCACCTGGTCGCCGTCGACGACCTGGACGCCGAAGGAACCGTCCTTGAGCGCGAGCAGGGCTCCGACCGGGACGGAGAGCACATCTCTGCGAGTCTGCCCGGTCAGCTTCACCGTCGCGGGGGCCTGGTCGATGCCGGAGACCTTCTCCGGATCGTCGAAGGTGACCGTCACGTCGATCCGGGGCGTCTTGTCGTCCGGGCTGTCCCCGCTCTTGGCGACGGTGCCGACGGAGGCGATGGTGCCGCCGGTGGTGGTGTCGGGCAGCTGGACTTCCACCTTGCTGTCCGGCTTGGCCAGGGCTGCCTGGGAGACCTTGACCTTGAGCTGCACGACCCGGTCGGCACTGGTGGCCGTCAGCACCTGCTGCCCCGGACCGGTACGGTCACCGACCGACGCCCCGGCACCCGCCACTCTCACCGGCCCCGGCGCGAAGGCGATCGTCTCCGGGCCGATCTCGCCGGTCTGCTGCAGTCCGTGGTCCTCCTGCCAGCGCTTGACGCCCTTGGTGGTGCCGTCGGTGAACTTGTCGTCGGCCGCCAGACCGGCGCCGTAGCCGAGCGCGATCAGGTTCTGCTTCACCTGCTTGACGTCCGTACCGGTGTCACCGTTCTTCAACTTCCGGTACATCGGCTCCGTGCCGAACCACAGGCGCACCGGCGTGCCGTCGACCGCGTACAGCTTCCCGTTCCGCTCGAGCTTCGCACCGTCTGCGCCGACCCAGGTCAGGGTGCCACCTGCACCGGAGTTGATCTTGCGCTGTTTCGAGTAGCCGAGGGTGCCGTCCACGCTGGTGGTACTCACCAGGTCGCCCTGGACGACCGGCTCGGTGGCGGCGGGCGGATTCGCCCGCTCCTGTCCGGTGTCGGCTGCGTCTTGTCCGGTCAGTGTGGTGACGGCGTAACCGCCGCAGGCCAGGACGGCGGCGACGGTGACCGGGACGACCAAGGTCTTGCGCTTCATGCCGCACACTCGTTCAGCGCCGTCATGAACTTGTCCGGGTCCGCGCCCCCGGGGACCTTGTACCCGCTGCTGGAACCGTTGGGCCCGGCCTTCGGATCAGGCATGTCGAAGCCCTTGCCGCGCAGGCACTCAGCGATCTCGACCTGCTGATCCGTCGACTGCCGACCGCCGGCATCCCCACCACCGCCGGACCCGCCCGTGCCCGAACCGCAGTCCTCCAGGGCCTTGGACCACTTCGCCGGGTCCGTGCCCTGCGGCGGAGCAAGCATCGTGGCGTAGGGGTTCTCGCCTGGCTGAAGGTCGGGCACATCCATGCCCTTGTCCCGCAGGCACGTGCGCAGAGCCTGCGCCTTGTCGAACGCGGCCGTATCCGACCCCGACCCGCCCGAGCCGGACGTGGACTCGTTCGGTCCGGGGTTGCCGGAGGACTGGGAGCAGCCGGTGGTGAACAGCGCCACCCCTGTCAGCGCCGACATCAAAGCCAGGGCGATCTCGTGCTTCTTCAAGGTCACGTCTCCTCGCGCCGGGGCCACCGGCGCAACGACGCGCCGTGGCCCGCCTGTTTGCGGACGAGGGCATCGTGACCGCGAGGGCTGTTTCGTTTCCCTTACAGACCTCTGCCTACCCCGCTGCCGGGGTGCCGCCCTGTTGCTCCCGGGTGCTGTAACAGCGGTGAAAGGCGCAGGTCAGGTACACAGGAGACATGCGTGTTCTGGTGGTGGAAGACAAGGCGTTCCTGGCCGCGATGATCGCCGACGGGCTGCGCCGTGACGCGATCACGGTCGATGTGGCTCTCGACGGGCTGACCGCTCTGCGCAAGCTGCAGTTCGGCGACTACGACGTGGTCGTCCTCGACCGGGATCTGCCCGGCCTGCACGGAGACGAGGTCTGCCGCCGGGTCGTGGCCCAGCAGCTGCTCACGCGGGTGCTGATGCTCACCGCATCCACCACCGTTCCCGACCGCGTCGAGGGCCTCGGCCTGGGGGCGGACGACTACCTGACCAAGCCGTTCGCGTACGACGAGCTCCTCGCCCGCGTTCTCGCTCTCGGACGGCGTGCTCAGCCCGCGCTGCCCCCCGTGATCAAACGTGCCGGCATCAGCCTGGACACCGCCCGCCGCCAGGCATACCGGGACCGCACACCGCTGTCCTTGTCACGTAAGGAGTTCGCTGTGCTGGAGACGTTGATGCGCGCGGGCGGAGCGGTCGTCAGCGGGGAGGACCTCATCGAGAAGGTCTGGGACGAAAACGCGGGGTATGACACCAACCCGGTGCGCGTCACCGTCAGCCGGCTGCGCGCCAAGCTCGGTGACCCGTCCGTGATCGAAACCGTGCCCGGCGCCGGTTACCGCATCCCCGCAGGTCCGGACGGCGAGCGACCCACCGCACCCGGGCAGGCGGGAGCATGATCCACCGCCTTTCGCTGACGACCGAGCGGGCCCGGCTGACTGCCCTGTACGGGGGCCTGCTGCTGTTGGCCGGATGCCTCCTGATCACGCTGATCTACCTGCTGGTCCAGGATGGCCTCGACAGCCGTATCCAAGGCGCCTTCACCCATGCCACCTTCGGCCGTCACGTCTCCCCGACCAACCCGCCGCCCGGCGACATCGTCCCGCCCGAGCAGGCCGGCCGCTACGCCCAGACGGTCATGGCCGAGGCGGTCACCGCCACCACACTGAGCCGGCTGCTGACCGTCTGCGCCCTCGCCTTCGCTCTCTACACGGTTCTCTCCCTCTTCCTGGCCTGGTGGATGGCCGGCCGCGTCCTGCGCCCGGTCGGCGTCATCGCCGCCACCGCCCGCAGACTCTCCGGCCAGAACCTCCACCAGCGCATCGACCTCAAAGCCCCGCCCGGTGAACTCAAAGACCTCGCCGACACCTTCGATGCGATGCTTGAGCGCCTGGAGCGGCTCGTCACCGCGCAGCAACGGTTCGCCGCCAACGCCGCTCACGAACTGCGCACCCCGCTCGCCATCCAGCGTGCCGCAGCCGAAATCGGCCTTGCCGACCCCGATCCCGAACGCGTCCGCTGGATCCGCAGCGAACTCCTCGAAACCGCCGACAACAGCGAGAGACTGATCGACTCCCTGCTCCTGCTCGCCGCCACCGACCAGGGCCTCCAACGACAGGAACCAGTCACACTCGACGAGCTCACCGCCAGCGTGACCACCGGCTTCTCGGACCAGGCCCGGGAGAAGGAGATCAGTCTCGACCTCGCCCTGGAGCCGGCCGTCATCACCGGTGATCCCGTCCTGCTGCGCCATCTGGTCCGCAACCTGCTCGCCAACGCCCTCGTCCACAACCACCCCGGTGGCCACGTCCATATTTCCCTCGCCGGCCGGACGCTTCGCGTCTCCAACACCGGCGCGGTGATCCCTTCCCACATCGCCCCCCGGCTCTTCGAACCGTTCCGCCGTCTCACCGAACGAACCCACACCCCCGGCGAAGGAGCCGGCCTCGGCCTGGCCATCGTCGCCTCCATCGCCCACGCCCACCACGCCCACGCCACAGCACACGCCAACGAAGACGGCGGACTCACTGTCACCATCACGTTCCCGTGACACGCCAGTCCCACCCACCGCCCCGGTCTGCGACCTCCCGCGACACCAGGACTGCCCCAGACCGACGACCTGCTGAAGGCGTCTCCGCATCTCGCGCCCTGGCGGCCGACCGTGGGGATCGCCCCGCAGCTCACCGACGCCGAGCTGGTCACATCGGCGATGACGCAGGCCGTTCTCGGCTTCGCCTCGGAGGCCAGGTGGCTCCGCTGCGCCCGCTCCCACCTGTGGCATCTCTTTCCCGCTCTCCACGCCGTTGCCGCACTGCCCCAGGAGACGCTCCGCACACGGCTGCGTGTCCTGCGCGACGCCGGCGCGTAACCGTGCTCCCTCGCCCGGGGTGGACGCCGGTGCCCGTCAGCACGGCCGGCGCCACGCTCCGAGGTCCAGTTTCTTGCGCATCGAACTGAAGCCGAGCTCTGCGGAGCGCTCGCAGAAGTCGCCGAGCGGGACGGCGTATTCGACATGCAGGACCGCCTTGCCGGCCTTGACGAAGGGAGTGAGTGCCGCGCAGTCGTCGTACTGCGCGCACTCCTCGTTCACCGCGAAGTCGAAGTCCGCGACCAGTTCGGGGATTTGCGGCAAGTCGTTCTTCAGGCCCACCGACATGCCGCGAGCGTGAGCGAGGTCGGCGAGCATGCGGTTGTACGCGAGCTGGTGGGCGGCGGTCAGGGGAAAACCGGTGTCGTTGAGGTAGCCGTCCATCAGGTCCGGCTCGACCGCGTCGAAGCCCTTGTCACGGCACATGTCGAAGCGCTTGGTCATCAGCGGGCGCAGTACGTCCAGGCGGCGGATGTCGAGCCAGCGTTCACCGGCCCAGCCGTTGCCCCTGCCCCGGACGGCGGCCGGGAAGTCGCGGCGGTCGGGGCGGAACGACTCCCACGCGCCCGCGTTGATGTAGCAGATGACCTTGCGGCCGTCCCTGTGCAGACGGCGTACCGCCTCCGCGTCGTTCTCGAATCCGTCGATGTCGTAGACGGGCACGTCGACCCGGTGGTCGAGCCGCCCGTCGAGCTGCCACTGCCAGGCCGTTCCGACAGGCGGCCGCCACGGCCTGCCGTGCGGTGGCGGAGGGGCCGGGTCGGGTGCGGGGGCAGGGGCCGAGCAGGCTGCCGGCAGGGCGAGAAGGAACAGCAGGCCGAGCGTGCGCGAGCGGTTCACGGAGCCTCCCGGTGCAGTACGGGCGGCAGGAGCGACCAGGGGTTGGGGCCGTGGCCGGGTACCGCGCAGTGCACGGCCGCGCGACGCAGGGCCGCGGTGCGGGCGGCGAGCGGGCACAGTCCGGACGGTACGCCGTGGATGAGGTGGCAGAAGCGTTCGGGCGGGTGCGCGGCGGTCCAGGGCGGTGCGGTGGGCGCCTCCGCGTAGGCGGTCCAGTCGCCTTCGAAGGTGACCAGCAGGTCGGCGACCGCCGCGTAGCCGGGGGCCGGATGGACCCCCGGGTTGAGGACGACCGTACGGCCGCCCCTGGAGCGCGCCGCCCGGGCGATGCACCGGTAGTGGCGCACCGCGCCCGGTCCGGAGGCGGCCTGGTCCAGGAAGAATCCGTCGGTGGCGTACCAGTCCCGGTAGCGGTCGAAGTCGGCGGTGACGGCCCGCAGGGGCCGGTGGCCGTAGTCGGTGTCGGCGTACCCGAGCAGCGCGACCCCCGCCGCCCGCAGGGCGCGGGCGGCGGCGGCGAACGACGGATCGGGCGCGGTGCCCGGTCCGTCCGCGATGTTGAGCACCACGCCGTACAGCAGGGGCGCGGACTCGACGAGCGTCCGCCAGGCGCCGGGATCGACGGCGGGGTGGACGTACATGGGCACGAGCAGCTTCGCCGGGGCCACCGGCTGCGGTCGCGACTGCGGCTGCGGTTTCACCTTCACCGGACTGCCGGGGCGGGGGCCGCCGGCAGGCACTGCCACAGGCCGGACAGCGAGTCCGCCAGACTCCGCTGCGGCTGCCAGCCGAGCGCGGCGCGTGCCGCCGCGATGTCCGCGCACTGCCAGGAGACCGCGGACGAACGGGCGGACCCGCCGCCGGTCTCCTCGATGGTGCCGCGGAATCCGGCGGCCCGGACCAGCCCGTGGGCGATCTCGCGGACAACGGTGGCCCGGCCGCTGCCGATGTTGAGTACGGGGGGCAGCGGTCCGGGGACCGTCGCCGCGAGGACGGCGGCGCGGGCGACGTCCCGTACGTCGACGAAGTCGCGGTACGCCGACAGGTCGCCGACCCGTACGGTGCCCGTCTCGCCCGCCCGGCGCAGCTCACCGGCGAGCCGGCCGGGCAGCCCGGCGGACGGCGCGCCGGGACCGACCGGGTTGAAGACGCGCAGCACCACGGCGTCGAGGCCCGATGCGGTCACGGCGGCGGTGCCGGCGAGTTTCGTGGCCCCGTACGGACCCTGGGGCCGGGTGGCGGCGTCCTCGGTGACGGCCCTGCCCGGTGCGGTGGGTCCGTACTCGGCGGCCGAGCCGAGGTGGACGAGGCGGGCGCCGGGCACCGCCGCGCGCAGGGCTTCGCAGAGCACGGCCGGTCCGCGGGCGTTGACGTCGGTGAGCTGCACGGCGCTGCCGGTCACCAGGCCCGCGCAGTTGACGACGACATCGGGCGCGGCGGCGCGCAGCGCGGCCGCGAGGACCTCCGGGTCGGTGGTCAGGTCGAGCGGCACGCCGGCGGCCGGTGACCGGCCGCCGGCGAGCAGCCGCACGCCCGGCAGGGCGCGCAGCCGCTCGGCGGTGTGCCCGCCCAGGAATCCGGTGGAACCCAGGACGATGATGCGCATGTCCCGTTCACGCCCCCTTGAGGAGCAGGCCGCGGTGGGTGGTGAACTCCGCGTTGGCCCGGTCGTAGTCGTCGGGGCGGCCGATGTCGAGCCAGTAGCCCTCGAACTCGTAGGCGTGCGGGGGTTTCCCGGCCGCGAGCAGGTCGAGGACGAGTTCGTCGAAACCGAGCGGCAGACCCGGTGTGTATCCGGCGAGGGTTTCGCGGGAGAGCCCGTACACGCCCATGGAGACCCGGTAGTCCATGCTCGGCTTCTCGGCGAAGCCGACGACCCGGCCGCCCTCGGTGGTCAGGACGCCGAAGTCGATGGCGACCTTGCGGGCGTACGTGGCGACGGTCAGCGGGGCGTCGGAGGCGCGGTGCGCCCGGACGACCTCGCCGTAGTCGAGGTCGGTCAGGATGTCGCCGTTCATCACCAGGAAGTCGTCGGGCAGCCGGTCCATCATGGTGAGCAGCGGGCCCATCGTGCCGAGCGGGCTGTCCTCGGTCGAATAGCCCACGCGCAGGCCCCACTGCGAGCCGTTGCCGACGTACGCGCGGATGATGTGGCCGAGGTGGCCGATGGCTATGGTGCAGCTGGTGAAGCCGCAGGTGGCCAGCTGGCGGAGCACGATCTCCAGGATCGCGTGCTGGTCGCCGATGGGCACGAGCGGCTTGGGCAGCGCCGTCGTGTACGGCCGCAGCCGTACACCCTTGCCACCGGCGAGGATCACTGCATGCATGGAAGTCCCCTGTACGTCGCGTGCGGACGAGGTCAGATGTTGTAGATGCCGGTCTTGTAGCGGGACAGGTTGCCGGGGTCACGGAAGAAGTCGATGGTGTGGCCCAGCCCCTGCTCCAGGTCGTACCCGGGCTGCCAGCCGGTGGCGGCGCGCAGCCGAGAGGCGTCGGCGACCAGCCGCATCACCTCGGAATGGGCGGGCCTGATGCGCTCCTCGTCCTCACGCACGTCGAGGTCGGTGTCCATCAGCTTGCCGATGAGGCGGGTGAGTTCACCGACCGAGATCTCACCGCCGGTACCGGCGTTGAAGGTCCGCCCCACGACGGCCTCGGCGGGAGCGGTGCCGACGGCGAGGAAGGCGCGGGCGGTGTCCTTGACGTACAGGAAGTCACGGGTGGGCCGGAGGTCCCCGAGGGTGATGGTCCGTTCCCCCGCCGCGACCTGGCCGATGACGGTCGGGATGACCGCCCGCATCGACTGGCGCGGACCGAAGGTGTTGAAGGGGCGCAGGGTGACGACGGGCGTCCCGAAACTGGCGTGGTAGCTGTCGGCGAGCCGGTCGCCGCCGGCCTTGGAGGCGGCGTACGGCGACTGCGTCCTGATGGGGTGGTCCTCGGTGATCGGCACGGTCTGCGCGGTGCCGTACGTCTCGCTGGTCGAGGTGTGCACCAGGCGCGGGGTGCCCTGCCTGCGCACGGCTTCGAGGACGTTGAGGGTGCCCGTGACATTGGTGTCCACATAGCTGTGCGGGGCCTGGTAGGAGTACGGGATCGCGATGAGGGCGGCCAGGTGGTAGACGGCCTCGGCGCCTTCGACGAGCTGGTCGACCGAGCCGGGGTCGCGGACGTCGCCGAGGACGATGTCGACCTGGCCGAGGGTCTCGGCGGAGAGGGTCTCCAGCCATCCGTAGGAGGAGAAGGAGTTGTACTGGGCCATCGCGCGGACCCGGTGGCCGGCCGCGACGAGCGCCTCGGTGAGATGGGATCCGATGAAACCCTCGGCGCCGGTGACGGCGACGAGTGAGGGTGCTGGTGCGGGCGCTGGTAGCGGTGCGGTCACGGGGACGCTCCTCTGTCGGGGATGGGAGGTACGGGGCGGGAAACGTGTGGCGCGGGGGTTCAGCGGTGCGCCGTGGGTCTGCCGAGGATCCGGCAGGCCAGGAACAGGAGGACGAGAGCCGCTGCGGTCCGGCAGACCAGTGGGGCGGGCCCTGGGGAGGACCCGGCGACCGCGGCCGCGGCTTCGGCGGCGGCAGCCGTGAGGCAGACCGCCGCGGGCGGCCAGGCGACACCGAACGCCTGGAGCAGCAGGGCCGTCCAGAGGACCGCCCCGAGCCCGAGCAGGGGGGCCGGGCCGGCCCCGGCGAGCAGGGCGCCGGCCGCCAGCAGGGCGAGGTACGCGCTCAGGCACAGCGCCAGGGCGCGGGTGGCGCGCAGGGCGAAGCCCCGCGGTTCGGTGCTGGCGCGCAGAGCGGCGACGGCGAGCCCGCGGTAGCGGTAGAGCAGCCACTCGGCGAAGCCCATGCTGAGCGTCAGGACGACGACGGCGTACGGGTCCACGGCCCCCGTGAGCATCGCGAGCACCCCGGCCGCCAGGCCGAACAGCCCGTACGGCAGGGAGCGCGGCAGCGGGGGCGCGGCGTCGGCCGACGCCGTGTCCGAGCGCAGTGCGGCGCGGATCCCGTGGGCGGCCGCGAGCGTCGCCAGGCAGACGGTGGCGAGCAGCACAGCCGTCGCCGCGGCGGTGGGCGGCTGCCACCACAGCGTGGCGGCGGCGCCCCCGGTGAGGGGCAACAGCGCCGACAGCAGGGCGCGTTCGCGGCCGAGGACGAGGAGTACGGTCGCCGCGCCCAGGTAGCAGGACTGCCCGGCGGCGAACACCGCGGCCGGTCCGGGGCCCGCCAGGACCAGGCCGGCCACGGTGGCGGCCAGCGCTCCGAGGGGGGCGCCGAGCCGCAGGGTGCGGCCCGCGGCGGCGGGGCCCCCGGTGCCGAGCCGCAGATGGGCCCGGTGGCTGAGCGCCTGGTTCCACGCCCAGGCCACCAGCCCGGCGGTGACGAGCCCGGTGACGGCGCGCGCCCCGCCCCACAGTCCGGAGCCCAGCACGTAGGCCAGCCCGGGGAGCGCGAAGACGAGTCCGCGCAGGGCGCACCGCAGGTGGTCGGGGCGCCAGGGGTCGGCGGCGGGCGGCGGTTCCGGGTAGTGCCGGGGCACCCGGGCGTACAGGTCCTCGGCCAGCGCGAACAGACCCGGGCGTCCGTAGCGCGCTCCTGTCTGATCCGCGGTCAGGCCGTCGGACTCCAGGAGCGCGGCGACCTCGTAGGGATGGACGGCGGCGGACACCGGCTCCATCAGCCGGTCGGCGAGTTCGTCGATCGGGTCGGCGGCCCAGCTCGGCCGGTTCCTGGTCCTCTGCCGTTGCCGGGGCAGGACGGGCAGGCTGTCGCCCTCTCCCGGAAGCAGGCGCAGCGGGCCGCTCATGCGAGGACTCCCGCGCGCAGGTCTTCCCGCCGTACGGCGGACCCGGCCGCACCGCTCGCCGGCCCTCCGGCCGCGAGTTCGGTGTAGATCGAGCGGAAGGTGTCGATGGTCTGGCGGAGCGTGAACTGCTCGATGACGCGCAGCCGCGCGCCCTCTCCCATGGCGGCCCTGCGCACCGGGTCGCGGAGCAGTTCCAGGGCCGCGCGGGCCATGGCCCCCGGTTCCCTGGGCGGCACGACCAGGCCGGTGTCGCCGACGGCCTCCCGGACTCCGCCGACATCGGTGGAGACGGTGGCCCGCCCGCAGGACATGGCTTCGATCAGGGTGAAGGGGAAGCCTTCGCTGATGCTGGAGAGCATCACGGCGTTGCCCGCCGCGTAGGCGTCGCGGATGTCGTCGACCCGGCCCTCGAAGACGACGGCGTCGGCGTGCCCGAGCTCTGCCGCGAGCGCCTCGCAGCGCTCCCGGTAGGCTTCCCCGCCGCGCGGGGTGCCGCCGAAGAGCCTCAGTCGCGCGTCCGGTATCTCGGCCCTGACCAGGGCGAAGGCCCGGATGAGGGTCTCCAGGTCCTTGATCGGGTCGATCCGCCCCGCCCAGCTGAGGGTGGGGACGTCCGGCTCGGGCCCGGCGGCCGGGAAGGCCGCCGGGTCGACGCCGTTGTAGACGGTGCGGATCAGTTCCGGGGCGGCGCCGCCCTGTTCCTCCCAGAGCCGGTTGTAGCGGTTGCCCGGGGTGATCAGGTCCGCCGTGCGGTACGTCTCCTCGGCGAGCAGCCGGAAGAAGCCGAGCAGCAGCGCCTTGACCGGCCACCGGTACGGGCCCGTGCGGTAGCCGAGGTAGCGCTCGCGCAGGTAGACGCCGTGCTCGGTGAGCAGCAGCGGCACACCGTGCAGGCGCCGCGCGACGAGTCCGGGCAGGACCGCCAAGCCGCCGCTCACGGCGTGGGACACGCCGTGCTCCGGCGGCGCGGCGGCGAGCGGGCGCAGGGCGTGCTCCAGCAGGTCGGTGGCGGTCAGGGCGTCGTGCAGGGTGGGCCGGGCCGCGTGCACCGGCAGGCCGGGGCGGCTCCACACGGCGGTCAGGACGCCGACGGCCTGGTCGCTGCGGAGGGCGGGGGCCAGCTCACCGTCTCTGGCCGACCGGGCCAGTTCGTGCAGCGCGGGCCCGAACCGGTCCTCGGCGCGGGGATCGAGGAGTGCGGTCAGGAACCGTTCGTACGCCGCCATGAGCTGTCGCCGGCGACGCCCCCGCGGCGCCCTGCCGACCGGGTCGGGGCCCCACACGGGGACGGTGAGGGGCGGTGCGACGTGGCCGGGCAGTTCCCAGGCGAGCGGTTCCCGGCCGGTGCCGGTCACCGCGATGACCCGGAAGTCGAAGTCGGGCATGGCCTGGACGAGTTGGTCGCACCACACGCTGACGCCGCCGTGGCTGTGCGGGTAGGTGCCTTCGGTGAGCAGGGTGACCCGGGCCGCGCCGGACGGCGGCACGCGGAGTAAATCAGGCATGACGAGTTGGTCCCCCGTGGAGATGCAGGCGCTGTCTGGGCCGGAAACGTGCGGTCGGTGGGGGCGCGGGTCAGCCTGTGACGCCGTACGGAACCCTCTGGCGCACCCCGGCCGGCACGGGCGGGCGAGGCGCGCTGCGCTGCACCGGGTCCGCCCCGTCCGCCGTGGCCGCCTGCGCGGTGGCGGCGGGCAGGGTCAGCGTCACCCGGTCCTGGAGCAGCGCGGGCGAGGCCCAGCCGGCGAGCGATCCGGCGTACGGGCTGCCGAATGCCTGGGAGCCGAGCAGCAGGTCCTGCCGGGTGCCGGCGGGCATGGTGGCGGTGGCCCGGACGCCGCTCGGTGCCCGCACGGTGACGGTGTCGCCGATGCGGTACGCCGTCACCCGGCCGGCCTTGACGGCGGTGTTCCAGGCGGCCCGGTCGCGAAGCTCCGCGCCGATCTGCTGCTGGCGGAGGTTGACCAGTGGAGTGTCGGCGGCGTACAGCCCGGCGTAGTCGTCGATGATGCGGTCGAGCACCGGGTAGGCGATGCGGTCCTCGGCGAGGTTGGACTGGTGGATGAAGTGCGGCCGGGGGTCGTTGGCGAGCACGTGGCCGAGGCCGATGCGGACCTCCAGCGGCACGATGTAGTCGGTGTAACCGGTGACGGCGTCGAGCGGCTCGTCCAGGCACGTGGTGCCGGTGGCGCTCTCGCAGATGCCGCTGCCGCCGTCGGAGGCCCGGGTGTAGATCCAGTTGTACTCGTCGATCTGCTCGGTGGTGCGGCCCGCGTTGTAGAACACGTTCATGGGGTGGCGGGGCACGGTGAGGGCCGGACCGACCTTCCGCTGGGCGCGGTCGCGGGAGTTGTCGGATCCGAGCCAGGTGACGGCGTTGTCGGCGAGGGCGGGGCCGAGGTGGGGGTTGTCGTCGGGCTGCTGCGGCAGGATCTTCAGTCCGGAGTGCTCACCGGTCACCAGCTCGCTGTTCTCCAGGGGCAGTCCGGCGCGTTGTCCCCAGGCGCGGTTGTCACCGATCTGGGAGGAGATCTCCGCGCGGGTGACGTACGTGGTGCTCCCGTCGGGGTTCTTGGCGCAGACCCAGGGGACGACCGTGACGTCCTGGACGCAGCCGAGGAAGGGGTGGTTGTAGGTGTGGTTGATCCACCGGTAGGCGTGTCTGTCGGCGGTCAGCCGCTGCGCCAGCGGGTCGGTGCCGCCGTGCTCCTCCTTGTAGAGCTCGCTGCCGCCGCCGTTGTACGCCATGTCCAGGGTGAAGTCCTTGGCCGCGGACCACTCGGCCGCGTACTGCGCGTCGGCGGCCGTCATGCGGATCGGGTCGGGTTCACCGCCCTGCCCGGGGGCGCAGTCCACATCGCCCGGGGTGCAGTCGAGTTCGGTGTCCCAGCGGTCGTCCGCGGCGAAGACGTCGTCGACGTGGACCGCGAAGTAGTTGCGGGACGCGCCCAGCCGCACGCCCTGGGTCATCCAGTCCACGATGCCACGGGCGAGCAGCCGGAACTGCCGCTGGTACTGGTTGTAGACGAAGCCGACGACCAGCTCGCGCCGGCCGTCGTGGCGGTATTCGCCGACGATCGAACCCCGCTCCGGTGTGCCGGGCAGTGGCGCCTCCACGTAACTGGTGAAGTCCGCTCCCGGCAGGGGTTTCGCGACGTACCCGTAACTCTCGTCGACCGAGGGCGAGTTGTCCTCGAAGGGGATGCCGCCGTCGAGGTAGCCGAAGGGGCCTGCGGCGCCGGCCGCGGTCACCTCGGCGCGCACGCCGTCCAGCGGACCGCTGTAACCGCCGTTGGCCGGGCGGTCGAGCCCGACCTCGGGCCGGGCGTAGGTGTAGGCGTCGACCTGCGGAACGGCGAAGGCCTTCTCGTACGAGACGAGCGCCGCCATCTCGGCGGAACCGGCCCCGAACGGGTTGTCATTGGGCAGCACCACGGCCTGGTACTTGGCCCGCGGACGGCCGTCGAGCGTGTCGGCGAGGAAGCCGCCGTCGATCCTCGGGCGGTCCGGGCGGGTGAGGTCGAGCACCGTGTACGGGGTGCCCGCGCCGTCGAGTTCGGCGGCGATCGCGGCGGTGGCGGGGCCTCCGTCGCTCACCACCAGGACGCGCAGATCCACGCGCGGTGGTGCGGGGGCCGCCGCGGCCACGTTCGCCGGGGCGAAGAGCGTCAGCACGAGCGCGGCGGACAACGTTGATCTCGCGGCCCATCGGGCCGTACGGCTTGTGAAGTGCATGGGTCCCTCCCCGGAAGGGCATGCCGGTGGTGTGACCGGCATGCCCTGCCCCCCGGCGAGACGGGCGTCCGGCCAGCCGCCGCCTGTGTCCCGCGCTCTGTCGGATCACATAGTGGGGCCAGGCATGGAGATTCCGTGAGGGCAGCGTGAAACCTGGCGCGAAACAAACCTGTCCCGCATACCTAAAGGCCCGACCGGCGGCCCCGCCGGGAACGCGTGGAGAGCACCCGGTGGCAGAGATTCTGCCTCTCCGTCACAGCTCAAGGGCGCTGAAAGGGCCCGCCCCCCTGACCGGCACACCCCTGTGGTCCAGTCCGCAGAAACTTCTCGGGAGCCCACCACCCGTTTCAGCCAGCCCGGACGCCCGGAAAGGTTTAGCGCGGCCGTACAGGAAAGCGCGTCGGCCGGGTACGCCACGGCTACCCGCCCCCCGGCCGGAACTGATCGCTTACCGCGGTGAACGACAGAGGAGCTGTCTGCGGTGATGCGGCGCCTGTCCGGGGGTGATGCACCGGGCTGCGGACCGGTGCTCGGGCCCCTCGTGAAGGGCGTGGTTCAGGGCCCCGAGGAACGCTGCCCCCGCTGTCAGCTGCGTATCGCCGCCCGTGCCCGTGAACCCGTGGACCAGGGCATTCCGGTCGAGGCGGCCTGCCGGATCGTGATCATCGAGGACCAGCTCGAGGGTTCGGCAGGAGCTTCTCGTCCTGAGTGACGCCGGTCGTGCGCCAGTGCGGGCTGCTCATGTTCCGTCCTTGTGGGCAGGTGACCAGGCTGGTCGCGAGGCGCACCCAGGCTGGCATGAGGTACGGACAACGGCCGCAGGGCTTTCACCGGGACGCTGTGCCCCAGGGCCGGCCGGCCGAGAAGATGAGTAGGGCGACTCATGCCCGGTCGGCGCCTGCCCTCGACAATGAAGATCGACATCGTCGAGACCAGGAGCCCGCTCATGCTCAGCCGCATCGCCGATACCCTGGTGCCCGTCGTCGGTCGCCTCTCGGTGACCACCGACCCCGGCACCGAACTCGCGCCGGGCAGCATCATCGCCGCCAACCACACTTCCCTCGCCGACCCCGCCGTCGTGGTCGCCGCCCTCCATCGTCTGGGCGTCGAGCCGGTCATCATGGCGGCAGCAGGACTGTGGCGCGTTCCGCTGCTGGGACGCGCGCTCGCCCGCGAAGGACACATCCCGGTCTTCCGCGGAGACCGGCGCGCCGCGGCCGCGCTGGACGCTGCGGCACAGGCCCTGGAGCAGGGACGGCTGGTGCTCATCTACGCCGAGGGCGGCCTGCCCCGCCGCGAAGACGCCGCGGAAGCAGCTCCCGGAGCCTTCCGCAGTGGCCTGGCCCGGCTCGCCGAGCGCACCGGCGCCCCCGTCGTACCCGTGGGCCAGGCCGGCGCCCGCCGGGTCACCTCGGGCAGCACCGCCAAGCAGCTCGCCGGCCTGGTCACAGCGCCTCTGCGCCGACCGGACCTTCACGTGCACGTGAGCGCGCCGCTTGAACTGACCGGCGGCCCCGCCGTCCAGACAGCGCTGGCCCGCGCCGCGGTGACCACCGCGTGGCGGACAGCCGCCTCCCACCTGGGCGAGCCCGCCGCGCTCGCCGTATAGGCCCCTACCGCCCGCCCGCCGTCTCCGGTACCAGCGCTGGGCCGCCCCGCGTCGAGGTTCTTGCGCGGCGTGTCCCGGTGAGCGCCGCGCCGTTGTTCCTCCGGGCCGGTGGTGACCACGCTTTTGGGACGCCTGTGCCCAAAAGCAGAACGCCCACTTCGTCATCGGTCTGAGGCGTCACGGAGCAGCGGCCACAGCCACCGCTCGGACACGAGGTGGTCACCGCGCAGCCACGCGGACCAGACGCGGCCCGGGGGGACGTGGCGGTCGGCTTCCAGCTCGTAGAACTCCGTGTCGATCGACGCCTTCGGGAGCGCCTCCGCCTCCGCCGGGGCTTCGTCCGACGCCTCGGTGACGTACAGCTCCGCGGCCGTCTCCGGCAGCCTCGTAGTGAAGGCCACGGCCTCCTCGGCCTTCTGGCGGAAGGTCATGACGGTGCGCAGACCGCACCTCGCCGCGTGCTCCGGGAGCGCGGTCTCCATGGGGCGTGGCACTCCGGCGGCGGGGCCCGTTGCTCATGCCATCTCGTCGCGGATCGCGTTGCGGTGCTCCTCGTAGACGAGCCGCGCATCGTCACTCGGCAGTGCCTCGGTGGCGAGACCGCAGGCACACGTCACGACGGTGAGGCCGCACGGAGTGCGCAGTGTGTGCCCCTCGGGGCTGGTCCAGGCGCCGCCGGCCGGGTTCTCGTAGCGGAGGTTGTGACGGTAGTAGGACGTGCGGGTATGGCTCGGGGTACAGCCCGCGCCGGTCTGGTCAACGCTGAAGCGGTGCATGCTCATGGCTCCAGTGTGGCCGTCGGCGAGCGATCGGCCGGATGTTTCCGTTGCGCTTGGTGGTGGAGTCCGGCTGGCTTCTCGTCGGGAGTGATCCGCCGCGGGGGCCCGGGCAAGCAGCTGGCCCGGGGATTCCCCGACCGGGGACAGGGCCGATCGGTGCTGGTTGAGGCATCGCTCCTTATGGCGGTTGTGTTGGCTGGGCAGTGCGTCATGGCGAGTCTTGTTGAGCGTCCGGTGCCGGACGAGGTGGGAGAGCTGTGCTGCCGGGCGGTGCCTCCCACGGAGGTGGCCCGTCCGCAGAGCGGGGACCGTGAGGTCCTGGCCACGATCGTGTGCGTGGCTGCGTCTGACCGGCCGGCTGCCCACACCTGTGCCACCGCTGCCCGTGCGCACCCGAACACTTTCCCCGCCTTCGTCGGCACGGCAGCAGCCCTCGTCTGCCGCCGCCCCACCACGTGGGGCAAAGGCGCTGTCACGTGGTGGGGTGGGCCGGTGTCCGGCGGCCGGGCCGGTGCTCAGCCCGCAAGCCGCGCAAGGGTCGGAGGGGCTCCGGACCCTCCGGTACCGGGGTGCCGCTCCCGTGCTGGGACGGTGCTGGGAGGAACCCCTCTGGAGATGTCCGGTTCCGGACGGGTCGTGGAACCGGGGAGCAGACCACGGAGCGCGCTACCGACGCGCAAGAGCGCCAGCGGTTGAAGGACAAGGCCCGCCGGGTCAGGCCGGCCCCATGGATGCGGCGGGCGGACGCACAGGCGGCGCCCGCCCGCCGCGTGCGGTCACTGGCTTGCGGGCACGGTGTCCTCGAAGGTGGTGCCTGCCGCCCGGTAGGCAGCGATCCTCGTGGCGACCTGGGCCGGAGTCAGCACCTGGTCCTTGACGTGCAGGACGTAGTCGACTTTCTGGTCGTAGGCGCGCGGCGTGGTGCTGGTCTGGCCCGCGAGGTCGATGAGCCACTGGTTGAAGTTGATGGACATCGGCCGTTCGGGCAGGTAGCGCGCGTCATGGCGGCCGAACTCCTGGCCGTCGACGTAGTAGGTGATGTTGCTGTCGTTGATGGTGACGACGAGGTCGTGCCAGCCGGCGTAGCTGGTGCGGGACTCCGAGTGCTGGTTGACGGCCTCCCAGGGGTCGGGCCGGTAGGTCTCCCACGAGGTGGTGTAGAGGATGTTGGCGGGCTCGCCCCAGCCGCCGTTGGGCAGGTACTCGAAGTCGTACTCGGCGTAGTCGTCCGCCATCGGGGCCTTGAGGTCGTTGATGGTGAAGAACGTCTGCACGACGCGGTCACCGTCAGGACCCGACTTCGGCGCGTCGGAGAACCGCACCCGGGCCGCGTAGGTGCCGTTCTTGAACTTGGTCGCCTTGGTGAGGACTTCGGTGTGCTTCGTGGACTCAGGTGTGCCCGCTGTCGAGGTCTCCAGGTTCATGACCGAGTTGGTCCCCTCCTTGGCGAAGGTGACGTTCTGCGCCGCCCAGGCCGCGCCCGGCACCCCCGGACCACCCGCGTTGGACCGCACGCTCCAGCCGTGGGCGCCGATCGCGGGGTCGGTGTGCGAGGTGTAGTTGAAGTCGTCGAAGAGGGTGGCGCCCCCGGTCGGCGGATCGGTCGGGTCGGGGCCCGGCCCCGGGTCGTTGCCCTCGGGCGCCGTTCCCCACACCGGCGTACCGCCGACGCTGGCGGTGACCTTGGACCAGTTCCCGTACGCCGTCTGGGCGGGCCCGAAGGAGTAGTCGTCGTTCTGGTTCAGCGGCTGCCAGTTGGAGCGGTGGAAGCGCAGCTGCATGTCGCCGGTGTTCGCGCCGGGCGCGAGGGTGCCGGCACCGGCGGTGAAACCGATCTCCAGGTAGCGGTCGGCGGTGGCGGTGGGCCGGGCGAGGGTGCCGAAACTGCCGGTGATGTTGGCGCAGCCCCTGACGGCCCAGGAACAGGCGAAGGTGTACGAGGCGCCGGCGTCGGCCTTGAAGTAGTACCGGATCTTGACTTGGCTGAGGGAGACCGGGGCGCTGCCGGTGTTGACGGCCTTGAACCAGGGTTCGACCTGGTCGCTGCCGGTGGCGCTCTGCCGGTACTGGACCGCCAGTGATTCGCCGGCGGCGGCAGCGGGGGCCGCAGTCAGGGTGGCGCAGCCGAGGCCGGTCACGAGGGCGGCGGCCAGGGCCGCGCGGATCCGTGGGGTGCGCGCTCTCTTGCTCGTGCTGATGCTGGTCACCTGGTGGTCCTCTCAGGATGAAGGATCGCGGAGGGGCGGCTCGGCACTCCGAGAGCGTCGAGGCGGGTTCTGTGGTGGTGCAGCCGGGCTTGGAATCCCGGCCAGTCGCGGCCCCCGGACCAGGCGGTGTCGGCCAGTGCGCAGAGCCGGGGGAAGGCGAGGTACTCGGCGTGCTCGGCGGTGGCGACGTACTCGGTCCACAGCTGCGCCTGGGTGCCGAGCACCTGTGCGGCGGCTGCTCTCTCCCAGTGGGCCGGTGCGGGTTCGGTCGCGTACACGGTCCGCAGCCCGACCACCCCGCCGGGCTGGCCGGGCGGCTCTTCCGGACGTGCGGACTGCGGGTGGTCGAGGTACGTGGAGTGGTGCGGAGCCATGATCACGGGCTGGCCGCGGCGGGCCGCGGCCAGCCCGTGATCCTCGTCGCGCCAGGCCAGGGCCGTGAAGGAGGCCGGCAGGTCGTCTCCGGTCTCGGTCCAGCCCAGGGGCCGTCTCCCGCGCCCGGTCAGGAAGTTCCCGATGCGCTCCATGAACCAGCCGTGGAGCGCATCGGGTCCGGCCAGCCCTTCCGCGGCCACGCGCCGCAGAGCGACGGGGGAGCGGTGCCATTCGGTGGTCGGACACTCGTCGCCGCCCACGTGGATGTAGGGCGAGGGGAAGGTGTCCATGACTTCGTCCAGTACGGTGCGGCAGAAGTCGAGGGCCTCGTCGTGGACGCCCAGGACCGTGTCGCACACTCCCCAGCGATTCCACACCTCCAGTTGCCGCTCGGGACGGTTGCCCAGATGCGGGTAGGCGGCGAGGGCGGCGCGCACATGACCGGGCATCTCGATCTCCGGCACGACGGTGACTCCGCGGTCGGCCGCGTACGCCACCAGAGCGCTCAGCTCCTCGCGGGTGTACGCGCCGCCGTGCGGCACCCCTCCCACCTCGGTCAGCTCGGGGTACGCGGCGATGGGCATCCGCCAGCCCTGGTCGTCGGTCAGGTGCAGGTGCAGCACGTTGAGTTTGTGCAGGGCCAGCAGGTCGGTGAAGCGCCGCAGGAACGAAACGGGCTGGAAGTGGCGGGCCACGTCGAGCATCGCACCGCGCCAGGCGAACCGGGGCACATCCGTGATCTGCGCACACGGTACGGACCATCCTGTGCCGCGCACCGGTTCGGCCGACAGGGCGGCGGGCGGCAGGAGTTGCCGGACGGTCTGGACGCCGTGCAGCAGCCCTTCCGGCCGGGCGGCGCGCAGCAGGACCGCGTCACCGCCGACGGTGAGTCCGTATCCCTGTTCGCCGAGGCCGGTGAGTTCGGGGTCGAGGACGAGGACGACCCGGCCGTCCGCGGCGAGGGGCAGCGGCAGACCGGTCGCCGGGGCCAGCAGGGTGCGCAGCAGCGCGGCCGCGGGTTCGGCGCCGGGGGTGGCGCGGATCGCCGTGGCGTCGTCGAAGGTGAACCAGCCCTGGGAGAAGCTGATGTGTGCAGGAGCCGGGACAAGGCCGAGGGCGGGGCGCGGCAGGGGCACGGTGTCTCCTATCCCTTGACCGCGCCACCGGTCATACCGGCGGCGACCCGGCGCTGGAGCACCAGGAAGAGGATGAGGACGGGCAGTGCGAAGAGCGTGGAGGCGGCCATGGTGGCGCCCCAGTCGGTACCGAAGACGTTCGAGAACGAGGAGAGCCAGACCGGGAGGGTGCGGTCGTCCTGGTTCTTGATGATCAGCATGTTGGCGAAGGCGAACTCGTTCCAGGCGGTGATGAAGCCGAAGAGCGAGGTGGCGAGCAGTCCGGGCGCGAGGAGGGGGAAGGTGATTCTCCGGAACGCGGCGGCGCGGGTGCAGCCGTCCACCTGGGCGGCCTCCTCCAGCTCTCTGGGGATCGCCGTCAGGAAGCTCCTCAGGGTCACGATGGTGAACGGCAGGGTGACCATGAAGTAGACGAGGGTGAGGGTGGCGAGCCTGTCGAGCATGTCGGTGTCGCGGGCGATGACGTACATCGGGATCAGCAGCGCCTCCCAGGGCGCGACCTGTGCGACGAAGACCATCAGGACGAAGGAGCGGCGGCCTTTCCAGCGCAGCCGGGCCACCGCGAAGGCCGAACCGAGGGCCACCGCCAGGGCCAGCAGCACACAACCGGCCGTAACGATGAGGCTGTTGCGCCAGAAGGACCAGAAGCCGTCGGCGTTCACCGCTGCGGAGAAGTGCTCCAGCGTCAGGGAGGCGGGCAGGAACACGGGCGTCTCGGCCTGGATGTCCGCGGTGGGCTTGAAGGCGGTGAGGACCATCCAGTACACGGGAAAGACGCAGAGTGCGAAGACGATGAGCGCGCCCGCGTTCAGGGGCAGTCGGCGCAGTACGGCGGAGGCGGAGGCGGGGAGAGGTCTCACAGCTCGGCCTCCTGTCGGAACATCTGACGGAAGTAGAGGATCAGCGCGGTGACCAGGAGGAGTACGGTGAGGGTCGCCGCGGCCGCCCCGAGGTCGTAGCGGTGCAGCGACTGCGCCACTCGGTAGGAGTAGACCGGCAGGGTGGTGGTCGCTCCGCCGGGTCCGCCCTTGGTGACGGCCCAGATCTGGGCGAAGCAGCGGAAGACCCAGATGACTTCGAGGCTCAGGACCAGCCCGAAGATCGGCCCCAGGACGGGCAGGGTGATGGAGCGGAAGATCCGCCAGCCGCCGGCGCCGTCGATGCGGGCCGATTCGAAGAGCTCGGTGGGGACCGTGGTCAGCGCGGAGTGCAGGGTGATGGCGGCGAACGGCACGGACTGCCATACGACGAGCAGGACCAGGACGGTGAAGGCCGCCGGTCCGTGTGCCAGCCAGGAATAGTTCTCGAAGGAGTCGAACCCGAGCCGGACCAGCAGCCAGTTGACCACTCCCAGCCGGGAGGAGAAGAGCCACTGGAAGACGGTGGTGGTGGCGATGACGGGGCTGGCCCAGGCGAGGGCCAGCCCGCTCAGGACCAGGGTCCGCATCCGCTTGCCCAGTCGCTGGAGCATCAGCGCGACCCCTGTGCCGATCACCATGATGAGCACGACGTTGACCGCGGTCCACCACAGCGTGCGGCGGACCACCTGCCAGAACTCGCCGTCGCGCAGGATCTCCCGGTAGTTCTCCAGGCCGGCGAAGCCCGCGTCTCCCCGGATCAGTTCCGCCATCCCGTAGTGCTGGAGGGAGATCAGCAGATTGCGGCCGAGGGGGTAGGCGAGCAGGAGGGCGACGCCGATGACGGTGGGCGCGACGAGCAGGTAGGGCCACAGGGAACCGGGAACGGCGCGTCGGCGTGCGGCCGGTGTGGAAGCCGGCGCCGGCGCCGGGGTGGGCGCCGCCCCGGTCGCGGTTGTGGTGGCGGTTGCGACCGGGCCGGTGCTGCGGACGCCGGGGCGCGTCATGCTTCCTTCCCCGGCCGGGCCCCGCTCATGAGTTGAGCGTCTTGCTGATCGCGTCCGAGGCGTCCTTCGCGGCCTTCTCCGGGTCGCTTCCGGTGAGCACGGCGGTCATGTACTCCTTGATCGGGTTGGTGGCCTCGACGGCGGCCCACTGCGGGGAGTTGGGCGTGGCACGTCCTCGCGCGGCCGCGGTGGCCATGGCGGCGGTGCCCTCGTTGTCCTCCAGGGCATCGGCCAGCGACGTCCTGTTGGGCACGTAGCCCATGGTCCTGGCCAGGTCCCTCTGCCACTTCTCTCCGGCGAGCGACTTGACCACCTGATACGCCGCGTCCTGATGGGCGGAGGCAGCGGGAACGATCAGATCCGAACCGCCGGTGAAGGTGGCCCCCGGCCGGCCCGCCGTGTCGCCGGGGATCGGGAAGAAGCCGAGCTTGCCCGCCAGGGCCGGGTTGGCCTGTTCCACGATCCTGGCGCCGCCGGGAACGGCGATGATCTGGGCGACGTTTCCCTGGGCGAAGACGTCCGCCTGCGGCGGTTTGGCCTCGTCGGAATCCTTGGGACCCTTGCCCAGCGCCTGCAGCCGATGGTAGAAGTCCATGCCCCGGAGAGCTTCCGGGCTGTCGAGCGAGCCCTTCCACCGGTCACCGCTCTTCTCGGCGAGCTCTCCCCCCTCCTCCCAGATGAACCCGGCGAGGGTGTACCAGTTCTGCCCGGGAAGATAGATGCCCTGCGTCTCGCCCCGGTTGAGTTTTCCGGTGATTCGCAGCCACTCGTCACGCGTCCTGGGCGGGGAGGTGATTCCGGCCTTCGCGAAGAGATCCTTGTTGTAGATCACGACGCGGTTGGCCGCATACCAGGGGACGCCGTACTGCTTGCCGTCGATCCTCCCCGGCTCGGCGAGGCCGGGAAGCCAGTCACCGCCCCGCAGTTCCTCGACCTTGTCACTCAGGTCGAGGACGCCGCCGCTCTGCGCGTACTGCGCCACCTGGGTGTTCCCCACCTCGATCACGTCGGGGGAGTCCTTGCTCGCGAGCGCGGCGGTGATCTTCTCGCCTATGCCGTCCCACTCCTGTATCTGGATGTCCAGGAGGGTGTCCTCGTGCTGCCGCTCGAAGTCCTTCTCGAATCGCCGGAGGTAGGCGTCGGAGACGCTGTCCTTCATGATCCATACGGTCAGCGTGTCAGGACCGGCCGCCTGCTCGGATCCGGACGGCGAGGTGCTGCAGGCGCTGAGCGCACAAGCGACCGCGAGCGCCGCGGCAGTGGGGATGAAGCGGATCTTCACTGGATTCACCTCGGGAGAGAGTTGACCAGTTGTTCGACTGGACAGCGATGTGGCTCGAAGGTGGCATGGGCCAATGTGGGCGTCAACCCCCCTGGAAAATAAAGGTTCTTCGGTAGGCGGGGGAGCGGGTAGCGCCTAAACTTCCCTTTACCACCAGACCAGTTGTGGGCGGCGAGGCAGAGAGGTCGGAGTCATGGAGAGCAGCTCCTCAGGTGCCGTACTCAAGCGGGAGCGGGTCCGGGAGTTCCTCCTCGGCTTGATCGAGGTGCGCCGACCCGGCGACCCCATTCCCTCGGAACGTACGCTCAGCGCCGAACTGGGCGTCTCCCGGCCCACCCTGCGCGCCGCCGTCGACGAACTCGTCGCCACCGGGCAGCTCGTACGCGAACACGGCCGCGGCATGTTCGTCGCCCCCGCCAAGATCATTCAGGAACTCGTCTCCGACGACGCCGCCTTCGTCGTACCCCGGGCGGGCGGCACCTGGTCCAGCAGGCTGCTGCGACTCGACACCATCCGTGCGGGTGCCCGTATCGGCCGCAAACTGCGCGTTTCCCCGGCTGCCGAAGTGGTCTACATCGCCCGGCTGCGGCTGGTGGACGGGACACCGATCGCGATCGAACACCTCCACATCCCCGCCGACCTGGTCCCCTCCCTCAGCCCGCAGGAACTGGAGGCGGGAGACCTGTACGACCACCTGCGCGAACACCATCAAGTCCACGTCGGCCAGGCGGTGCAGTCCATCGAACCGACCGTCGTCAACGAGGCCGAAGCCGGCGTGCTCGACGTTCCGGTCCTCTCACCCGCCCTGCTGATCGAGCGCCTCACCACCGACGCCGCGGGCCGTCCCGTGGAGTACGTCCACTCCGTCTACCGGGGTGACCGCTACCGCATCGTCTCCCGGCTCGCCCTCGGCGCCACCGCCCCGCATCCACGTCCCGAGAGCCACCACCCGGGCATTCCCCCGGGCGACTTCGCACACGGGGACATCATCACGTCGTCGACGACAGGAGACGCCCGCTGACCGGGCCGACCCGCCGGCGGCGACCACCGCGGGCCGGCGGATCTCCCTGCCGCCGGTCCCGGCGGAGGGCCTGCCGAACAAACGGTTCTGTCTCGCTCTCGGTGGTGACGGTGGGGGCCGCGCCGGCCGGCGCGTGCGAGGCGGCCGCCGCATAGGGCGGCGTACCGCATGCTGCGGCTGGGGGCGTGGCTGCGGCCGGGGTCGCGTTGGGCCCTGGCCAGGTGCAGGTGGCCGTCTGGCGCAGCTCGGGTGGCGGGAACCGGCGCCCTGCTCCCGCTGCGGAGTCCGCCTCCTGCCGCACTGGCACGGCCCGCTGATGTCCGGCGTGCGGAGGGAACTCCGCCCGGTCTGCGATCCGAAGACGCTGCCGAAGCTGTTCGAGGACCGGGAAGCCGAACCCGGGATTTCCGGACACCGATCGGTCCCGTGGCGTGGGGCGTTGCCGTTCGGTGACATTCGTGACGTGGCTGTAGCAACGGCGCAGGGCAACGAAAGGACCCCGTAGCGGGTCGTACAAGCTGTCATGACCAGAAGCGTTCCGGCGGGCCGCCCGACTGGGTCCCGTCCTCCGCATCCGGTCGTCTCGACAGCAACGTATGGGGGAATCATGAACGTTCGCACCCGCGGTACCCGACTCGTGCTGGCCGCGCTGGCCGCCGGGACCGCAGTCACACTGGCCGCCGCCCCCGCGACGGCGGCCGGCTCTCCCCGGTTCCTGGAGCCGGCCGAGATGCCGCCCCACCCGACCTCGCCCTGGTACGCCGGCCCGGTCACCGCAGGACAGCCCGAGCACCCCCCGGTCTGCGGGGGAGAGGCACTGCCGTCCGTCTCCAGCCACCGCGAGTACTGGACCGAGTACGACACCAACGGCTCGCAGGTCACCGTGGTCGAGCGCGACGAGCAGCGGGCCAAGGAGTTCGCCGGCCTGCTGCGCCGGAAGATCGCCGACTGTGCCGAGCGGCTCATGGCGGAGAACCCCGACCTCACCGCGACCCGGAAGGACTACGGCAAGATCCGTGTCGAGGAGGGCGCCACCGTCCACGGCCTGCACACCGTGTCCGCCTGGGGCTCCTCCGACGTCAGCCTGTTCTCGGTGGGCCGGGACGGCAGGACCGTGACGTATGTCCGGTGGGCCCAGATGGGCACCTTCGCACACGCGCAGGTCGCGGACTTCAAGGCGACCACTGTTACGGCTGTCAACAAGCTCTACTGAGCCCTGCCCGGAGCCGCCCGTTTCGCGGAGGCGGAGCGGGCGGTCCCACCCGTCCACAGCCGTCGGTCAAGCACGGTGGCGTCCCCCCGGTGTGCCGAGCCGTGGCAGGGAGCGCCAGGCCCGATCGCCGACGTGCCGCGTGATGGCCGGTGCGGGGCGTCGCGTACCCCGGCGGGCCGGCCGCCGGGGTCGTGGCCGTAGTCGGCACCCGCCTCGGCGAGGCGCACGGAACGCCCGCCGTCCTCACTGAGCCGGGAGGCGAGGGCGCAGCCGGCCACGCCTCCGCCCAGGACCACGATGTCGTACGAGTCGGTGGTCACCCGGCGTCCGTCGCGGCGGTCCGGGACCCGGTGATCGCGGCGGCCTCGGCGAGCAGCGCGGCGCGGCCGATGGCGTCGCTCCCGGTGGCCGGTACGGTGCAGGCGTAGGCCCCGGCGACGGCGCCGTAGAGGGCGCACCGCTCGGGGCTCTCGCCGGCGAGGCGGCCGAAGAGGAAGCCGCAGGCGTAGGCGTCGCCCGCGCCGTTGGAGTCCACGACCGGCTCGCGCGGGGTGACGGCGGGGACGTGGACGAGGTCACCGGCGGCGGTGAGCAGGTAGGAGCCTTCGGATCCGGCGGTGGCGACGACGACCTCGGCCCTGCCCCGCTCCAGGATCCGGCGCATGGTCCGCTCGGTGTCCGTCAGCGCGGTGGTGGAGACGAAGACGACGTCGGCGCCGTAGGCGAAGGCCTCGTGGTACGGGTTCTCGCCGTCCCAGTTGTGCAGGTCCGTGGAGATGGTGAGGCCCGCCTCGCGCAGGAGGGGCAGGGTGAAGGCGCACGGGTAGGTGATGGAGACGTGCGCGTGGCGGCTGGCCGCCGCCAGCTTGCGGACCAGGTCCTCGGGGAGCCGGTCGGAGTCACGTGAGCGGCTGTCGTCGTAGAGCGAGAGCCTGCGGCCGTCCGGGTCGACGAGGTTGACGGCGCGCTTCGTGCCGCCGGGCAGAGGCACTTCGGTGAAGCCGATGTCCCGAGCGCGGTGGAAGGCGCGGATCAGGTCGCCGGACGGGTCGTCGCCGATCATGTCGATGTGGTGTGTCCTCAGACCCAGGGAGCCGAGGCCGAGCGCCACGAAGTCACCGGTCTGCCCCGCGCGGGTCTCGATGCCCGGTCGGATCATGTAGCTGTCGGCGTACGGGAGCGGGAGTTCGGGGACGTACACGATCGTGTCGACGCCCGACCCCCCTAGGACGAGGACGTCGTATTCGCTGCTCATCGCTGTTCCTCCCAGGCGCGGGCGCTGACAACTACCGCGGATCACCAGTGAGTCAAGCAGTCGGCGATCTCGGTCGGCAAGATTTTGCAGGGTCTTCAGCAAGATCTCCCGAAGTGCCCCCGCGGTGCGCGGCGGGCGTGCGGACGTGGGCAACACGGCTGAGGAGGCCGTGCCGGAAGGCTCGACCCGGTGTGGCGGAAACCCTGACTTGCTGCCATCTGCTGAGAGTCGCAGCAATATTTTGCGGGTCGTGGGGGCCGTGACCTGCGCGAACCACGTCCACCCACCTCTGGAGTCGCCGTATGAGCTCGACTGCACCTGCTCGAAAACGGGCGACAGCCGCCCTGACGGGCGCCGGTCTGATCCTCGGTCTGGCCACCGCCCCTGCCGCGCCCGCGCAGCCGGCAGCGGCGGCGCCGAGCGCCAACGGGAGCAAGAAGGTCACCGCCGTCCTGTTCGAGTGGAACTTCGACTCGATCGCCCGGGAGCGCACGCGCACCCTCGGGCCCAAGGGGTACGGCTACGTACAGGTCTCTCCGCCGCAGGAGCGCATCCAGGGCGGCGCACGGTGGACCGCGTACCAGCCGGTCAGCTGCAAGATCCAGGGCCCCTCGGCGACCGCAACTCCTTCCGGAACATGGTCGACAGCTGTCATGACGCGGGTGTGAAGGCCGTCGTCGACGCCCTTCTCCACCACATGGCGTCCGGCCCGGGCACCGGGACCGCCGGCACGCGGTACAGCAAGTGCGACTACCCGGGTGCCTCCTCGGACGGGGGCTTCCACGGCTGCCGGCGCCCCGTCGGCAGCGACTACACCGACCGCTGCAACGTGCAGGGGCGCACCACCCCGTCCGTGGAACGAAGTGCCTGCCGAGCCCGTCGACGACCGACCGCATCACCGGGTGCCGGCCCGGACCCTGAGAGCGGACGCGGGGCTTCACCCCGGTGCTCGGCTGTGCCGACCGGCGCGAGGCGTTCGAGGGTCTGCGCCGCGGGCCGCACGGGGAGGCGGACAGCAGCGCTCCTGCGGACCGCGGCACGGGCTTGCTCGTCAGCGCCCGACGACTCGTCGCCGGCGGATCAAGAGCCTGGCCATGCACGGGCCATCGCCGGTCCCCACGACTCCAAGGCCCCCTTTCGGCCGGCCGCAAGGCAATGCCCCGTGTACCACCAGCGGACGAAGAACCCTGCTCATGAGCTGTTCAGCGGAGAGACCGGGTTTCCTCCGGGCGCGCACGAAGGGCGTCCGACCCGGGCATGTGCCCGCCGGACGCCCTTCATGAGATGCGCTCAGCGGATCGGCGTCACCCCGCAGGGCCGGCCGTTCAGCCTGAAGACCCGGGGGTCGTTCACCTGGCCGGCCGACTTCCCGTTGAAGCCGAACCGGGCGGTTCCACCGGGAGGCAGGCTCGCGTTCCAGCTCAGCGGCGTGGCCACGACCTGAGGGCCGGTCTGGGAAACGGTGACCCCCCATGTGTCGGTCACCCGCTGCGTGTCGGCGAACGACCACGTGAGCTGCCAGGGGCTGAGCGCCCGGGTGGCGGTGTTCTTCAGCACGACCTGGGTGGTGAAGCCACCGTCCCACCGCTGTGAGGTGTACGCGACCTCGCAGGCCGCCGCCCGGTTCTCGCCGCCGCCCAGGTCGTCGGCGTAACCGGCGATCCAGGCCAGGGGGGCGTTCCAGTTGATGGTGACCTCGTTCGTCGCCCACGATTCGATGTGGTCGATGTAGCACATCGCCGGGGCGCACCCCTTCAGCCTGCTCTGCGCCACCGGGTCCTGGATCGCGTCGTTCGGTCCGCCGGCGAGGGAGCCGGGCGCGGGGTTCGGCAGGGACGGATCGAGCTGGTGGGCCCAGAACCGGTGGTGCTGGTTGCGCGCGTCCCGCTCGCCGTAGCCGGTGACGTACGAGGTGTTGAGCGGGTTGCGGCCCAGGAGGTAGTCCAGCCCGCGCAGCACGGCGTCCCGGTAGGCGGCCTTGCCGGTCAGGTCGTGCGCTGTGCCCAGGACCACCATGTTGTTGGCGACCTGGCCGTTCGAGCCCCACACGTAGTGGCCGTCGGAGGGGGCGTACGGAACGCCGTACGCGGCCTTGCCGGAGTCGGCCGCGTAACCGTCCGCCGCTCGCGTCACCGTGCCGCGCACCGCCTTGAGCTGGTCGGCGGAGAGCCGGTTGGGCACGGTCGCCAGATCCAGGGCGCCCAGGCCCGCCGTCGATCCCCACGAGATGCCGCCACGCGGGAAGACGGCGTCGGTGACGCCGTGCAGCGGTGAGCCGAGAACTTCCTGACGGTAGACGTCCTGCCCGGTGGTGATGAACAGTTCCGCCGCCGCCCAGTAGAACTCGTCCCGTACATCGGTGTCGGGGTACGCGCCGCCGCCCGTTCCGTCGTCGGGGTCGGCCAGGACGTCCGGGTG
The DNA here is from genome assembly GCF_039533765.1 of Streptomyces enissocaesilis. Classification (NCBI taxonomy): domain Bacteria; kingdom Bacillati; phylum Actinomycetota; class Actinomycetes; order Kitasatosporales; family Streptomycetaceae; genus Streptomyces; species Streptomyces enissocaesilis. The sequence continues at coordinate 51,458 of NZ_BAAAUD010000023.1, forward strand.
GGCCTTCGCCGCGTTCCAGGCGGTACGGGCGGCCTGGCCGCAGCGGGACGCGAAGGCGGCGTCGTACGGGGCGAAGAGGCGGGCGCACTGGGCGGCTGTGGCCGCCAGGTTGAGGGTGGCCGCGGTGGACGGCGGATGCAGTTCGCGGGGCTGGGGGTCACGGTCGGGCCGGGTCGGCAGCCCGGTCCACGCCTTGTCGTGGAGCTTGTGGTGCGCCATGCCGGCCAGCGGCTCGCCCGCCGGGACCTGCATGCGCATCAGGAAGTCCATCTCCCAGCGGGCCTCGTCGAGGATGTCGGGGATGGCGTTGCCGTGCTCCGGCAGCGGGAGTTCGCCGTCGCCCAGCGGTGCGGGGTCGGCGCTCTCCTCGGTCAGGGTCCGTTCGAAGGCCGACATCAACTGGGCCACGGAGATGCCGCCGTTGACGACGTACTTTCCGTGGTCACCGGCGTCGTACCAACCGCCGGCCGCGTCGAGGCGGTAGTCGCACACGCCGGGCTGGCACGGCACGTCGTTGTCACCCTGGTTGGGGCTCACATTGACGTGGCCGGCCGGGCGGGCGTACTCCTCCCCGACAAGGTCCGCGTCGATCTCGATGCCGCTGCGGTTGTGGTAGAAGTACGCGAGCGCGTCGGTGCGCAGCGACGCGTAGAGGTCGTCGCCGATGGCGAACGGCTCGCTCCTGTCCTCCGCGACCGTGACGGTGTAGCCCTGTCCGGGGGTGGTGAATGTGCCGAAGTCGAAGGTGTGGACGTTCTGCCGTGAGGTGGTGTCGATGCCCGCCGGGGTGGTCGTGCCACTGGCCCGCCGGGTCCCGTCGGCCGCGTCGAGCGTCCAGGGAAGCGGCTCGGTCGCCTCGGTGACGTACGTGCCGTTCTTCGGGCCGTGGGTGAGGTAGCCGACCTGGTTGACGCGGACAGGGGAACCGGTGTCCGGTTCGTACGGGGGCGGTGCGGTGCCGCCGCGCAGCGACACCTCGTCGACGCAGAAGGTGAACGCCTTCTCACTGCCGCCGAGTTGGAAGACCAGCTGGGCGGCGTCGTGGTCGGCCGCCGCCGTGAAGGTATGGCTGACGCGCTCGGCGCCCTCCCCGACCTGCTGCGTCGCGGAGAGCTCCGTGGTCCAGGGCTCGGCCCCCAGCTGCACGTTGGTACGGATGGTGAGTGGCACCGTCGAGGTCGCCGTGTAGCTGAGCGTGTACCCCTCGCCGGCGGCGAGAGCGAGCGCGTTCTGCCCGATGATGGCGTCCCACGGGTTCACTGTGCCTGCCGGGACATCCGCGCACAGGCGTCCGTCCACGACCGCGCCGGGACTGCTCTCGGTCCACCACCAGGGGGTGGTGCCTTCGGAGAAGTCGCCGTTGGCGATGAGTTCGGGCGCTTCGTCGGCCGGTTCGACGGCGGGGGCGGGTGAGGCGGCGGCGGGTGAGGTGACCACCGTGCCGGCCAGCAGGCCGGCGAGGACGGCCAGGGCGGCGGCTCCCGTCGTCAAGCGGATGCGGCGCCGAGTCGTACGGGAAGGGGGAGGCTGGTGATGCGACACGCCGGGTCCTCCAGCGGGGAGTAGGGAGGTGCGCGGGGCCTGGGGCAGGGGGGAGTTGCGCGTGCGGTGGGGATAGCTTTGGGAGCGCTCCCAATGTCCGAGGTCGCGGATGCCGCGTCAAGACGTCGGACGAGGACCGTCGTTTTCACCCGCAGCCACGCGACGGACCGTGTGCGCGGCGTCATGGGTGTTTCGGTCCAGGCCATTCCCGACTCATCAGTAACGGGCTACGTTGCGTGCCCAGTTGTCACTTCTGGCCGCAGCCGTCGCGCTGATTTGCCCTGGGCGGAACCCCATGTCTGGCTCAATCTCCCTGCACAGCGTTTCCAAGACGTACGACCGGGCCGTTCGCGCCGTCGACCGCGTCTCCCTCGACATCGCTCCCGGTGAGTTCCTCGTGCTGCTCGGCCCTTCCGGGTGCGGCAAATCAACCGTCCTCCGCATGATCGCCGGGCTTGAGGACATCACCGCAGGAGATCTGTACCTCGACGGCGAGTACGCCAATCACCTGCCGCCGGGGCAGCGCGGCATGGCCATGGTCTTCCAGAACTTCGCCCTTTATCCGAACATGACCAGCCGCGACAACATCGGCTTCCCCCTGCGTTTCGAGGCCCCCGGGGAGGACTCCGGCCCACGCGTCGAGGCCACCGCCCGGATGCTCGGCATCGAGGACCTCCTCGACCGCTACCCCGGGCAGCTCTCCGGCGGTGAACGGCAGCGCGTCGCCATGGGGCGGGCCGTCTCCCGGCGGCCCTCCGTCTTCCTGATGGACGAACCGCTGTCCAATCTCGACGCCGAACTGCGCAGCCGTCTGCGCTCCGAGATCGCGCGGCTCACCCGCGAACTGGGCGTAACTACCGTGTACGTCACGCACGATCAGTCCGAGGCGATGTCACTCGGCGACCGGGTCGCGGTCATGCGCGGCGGAGTGCTCCAGCAACTCGGCCCGCCCCGGGACGCCTACGGACTGCCGGAGAACATCTTCGTCGCCGCGTTCGTCGGAACCCCGCGGATCAACCTGCTCCAGGCCGTCGTGCACGCGCCGCTGGAGGGCGCGATGTCGATCGCTCTCGGCGCGCAGCGGCTGCGCCTTCCCGAGCCCCTCGCCCCCGACCACCAGTTGCTCCGCATCCAGCAGGGCAGACCGGTCGTCGTCGGGCTGCGCCCGGAGGCCGTACGGATCGCCACGCCAAGTGAGGCCCGCCCCGGTGAGGTCGCGATCAGCGGTCTGGTCGAGCACCTGGAGTACCAGGGGCACGAGGCACTCGTGCACCTCAACACCGGCTCACAGCCCGCCGTCGTACCGGATCTGGAGCCGTCGCGGTCGCAACCTGCCGTACGCCGCCGCCGGGGCACTCCGGCGCCGGGCATGCTGTCCCGGCTGAGGGAGCGGGCGGCGCGGCAAGTCGCGGGACCGGTCGTGGTCATCGACGAGCCGGACCCCGCGCCCCCGCCCGGGGGCATCGCGTACGACTCGGAACGCCCCCCGCCCGGGACGGGCGACCTGGTCGTCCGTACCGGTCCGGACACGCGGCTGCGGAGCGGCACGCAGGTTCCGCTCCTCGTCGACCTCGCGCATCTGTACGTCTTCGACCACTACGGCCGCAGGATCTGTCCGGCACCGGCCGATCTGCCCGGCCTCGACGTCCCACCTCTCTGAGGCCGTCGTGATGCCGCTGCCCCACCTGCGTGGGGCAGCGGTGGAGCGTCCTCGGTCGGGCGCAGTCCTCCCCGTTCCGTGTGAAGCCCGTGGGCACACCGGAGCTGGGCGAGGAACTGCCGATCCACAGGGTTCTCGCAGCGTCCACGCCGGCCGCACCCGAGGTCGCCTGCCACCCCTGCGTCATCGCTGACTGCCCCGGCTTCCCGGAGACGGGGCGCACGCCACCCGGCCACCCCTTGAGCAGGTGCGGCCGGACGCGCGTCGCCCCCTCGGCCAGGTTCGCCACCTGGCACGCTTCCCTTCGACAGCCCCTGTTTCAGCCGCCGATCAGGGCGCCGTGCCGACCGGTCAGCCGATGATGGCGACCGGGGCGTCCCAGGCGTTGCGGTCGACGGTGATGGTGTGACCGCCGCGGGTCTCCCTGCTGTTGGCCTTGTACTGGTGGCCGCGGCTGTGGTCGGTGTACAGGTTCGGATTCCACGGCCAGTCCCTGGTGGTGGTCTCCTGGCCGTTCCACAGGGCGTACCAGAGGTTGCCCGGCAGGTCCGTGCGGTCCTTGGCGGTGGCGATCGCCTTGGCGCTGGAGCTGCTGAAGCCGTAGAGGCCGGCGCGGTAGGTCTTGGCGCGCAGGGTCTTGGTGAAAGACCGCACGTAGGTAAGGGTGGCGTCGTTGCACGCCTTGTCGGCGATGTCGTACGACTCCATGTTGAGGTAGACGGGGCTGCCGGCCTTCATGCCGAGCGCCGAGGCCTTGGCGATCGCGTCGTTGGCGTTGCTCACCCCGACCGAGGCCGCGGTGGCCGCGGTGAACCTCTCCTTGTTCCTGCTCTTCTGGCAGGGCGGCTGGGCGCCGACGTACAGGGGGATGACCCGCCAGCCGAGCGTGTTGACCGACTTCACCCAGGACCTGGTCAGGTTGGGCTGGGCGCAGCCACGGTTCTTGCCGCCGACGTAGACCGCGACGCCGCCGTAGTAGGCGTCCCTCTTCCATGCCTTCATCGCGGTGAGCGAGGGCGCCGTGCAGGCGTCGAACGCCCGCCCCGTGTAGGTCTTCTGCGCCGGCCATGCCGGGGCGGCCACCGAGGTCTGCGCCGCGACCCCGGCACCGGCCACGACGACGGCACCCGTCGCCGCCAAGGCGATGTAACGGTTCTTCCTGGACAACCGGTGTTTCGGCATTCCCCACCCCATACGACATGTCAGATAGAGCTCCGGTACTCCGGAGCGGGACCGCGACCAATCCCGGCTCAGTCTCGCAGGTCGCACCAGCGGTCGCTCCACCAGCCGGCACTCGGTGCTGTCGCCGTCAAACCTGCTCGTGTGCGCGGCAGATGCCATGCGACAGGACCGCGAAGGGGGAGCTGCTGCAAGCGTTGGGGTCCTTTCAGAGGGCGACGCCCGATCAGCTGTGGAAGTCGGCCGGCCCGACAAGTCCACGCGGGACAACCTCCTGGATCTGGGGGACCGTCACCTGGCGAGGATCGCATCGGTCCGGGACGACCAGAGGCAGGTGCGGGTGCTCACCGAGCGAGGACACCGCGAGGCGAAGAAGCCGCTGGAGCCGAAAGGCATACGGGTCCCGGCGCTGCGCGAAGAGGAGTACGACCCGGACACCGGGGAGCTGCTCGCAGGCGGCTACGGCGACCACGCCGCGGCGGTCACCCCGACGGCCGCCGAAGTCGCCCGCGAGCAGGCGGCGATGCGGCTGGCCTCGGACGACGACCGCGGCCAGGAGCCGGGCAAGCATCGCCGCGGCCTGTTCCGTACCGCAGCTGATCCGGCCGTCTTGAAGCGAGGCCGGAGCCCGTCGGGCCGGCGGGAAAGCCTGTGGGGGCACAGCGCGAGTACATTAAAGCCAAATTTCGACCATAAGGTCTGTTTAGAGCCATTGGATCATCATGTGAAATATGTGGTGGTGTGTTAGTGCGTAGGTTGAGGGTGTCGGCCGTGGAGCATCTGCGGCCGCGCACTTCGAGAGGTTTCCTCATGCGCTTCATGCGCACGACTGCTCTTCCCCGGACCCTGCTGGTTGCCGCGATCGCCGTGGCCGGTCTCACCGCTGCCCCCACCCTCGCTTCCGCGACGACCCTCGCTGAGACGGGCAGCGCCCGCACCCTCAGCGGCTTCAGCCTCCTGGGCCTTCCCGGGGCCAACGGAGCCAACGGCACAGGCACCAGTGGCGGGACCGGTGGCCTCGGCGGGACCGGCGGCGCCGCCGGCGCGAACGGAAACGGAGGCACCGGCGGCGTCGGCGGCGACGCGAGCGGCAGCGCCAGTGTCGGCGGCGCGGGCGGCGCCGGAGGCGCCGGGGGCGCCAACGGCAACGGCGGGACCGGCGGCTCGGGCGGTGGCGCCACCCTCGGCGGCAAGGGCGGCAAGGGTGGTGTGGGCGGCGTCGGCGACGCGGGTACCGGTATCGCCGGCGGCAAGGGCGGCAACGGCGGAGCGTCCACGGTGGGCGGTGGCCACAAGGGCGGCACCGGCGGCGCGGGTGGCGCCGCGAGCCCGGTGTGTCCCGGCAAGCCCGGCGGCAACGGTACGGCCGCCACGTTCAACGCGGACGGCACCACCGGCGCCGCAGGCGCCGCCGGGAAGTCCACACTTCCCTGCTGAACCGAGCCTGCGGGGATCACCGGACCAACCCCCGTAGGACAACACCCATCCCTCGGTGCCGCCCCGCCCCCGCAGACGCTGCGGGGGCGGGGCGGTTCCGGCCGGGCCGCGCCGTGTGATCCCGGTCCGCACGGTGTGCCCGGAGCCGAACGGCGGCTTGCTCCGGTCCGAGCGGGGTGCCGGCGGCGGCCAGGTCCGCCAGGTCCTCGCGCCGGCAGACCTGCGGGATGCCCCGCACGCTGATCCACGGCCTCTCCTGGAGCGTCCGCCTCACCGGCCCTGACGTCGCACTGGAAGTCACGTTCGGCAAACGCCAGGAGCTTCCGCTCCACGCGGATGGGGGAGCCCGCCACACCGCGCCCTTGACCGAGGGGGCCGGTGCGTGGGGCGGCTCCGGGGGGCGTGGGGGCGGTGGCGGGATTTCTCGGAGGGGTTTCCTAGCCGGCGATGAGCGGGGTGTCGTCCTCGACGAGCAGTTTCAGCGCACCCCGGTGCTCCTCCGCCTGCGCCGTGGCCGTCCCGCCGAGTTCCTGGACCCGCTGGATGGTGCGGTCGAAGTACCCCCCGAAGCCCGTCTTCAGAGTGCTGAGGCACAGATCCTCGTAACAGACGCGGACGACCTGCTGCTCGGCGCGCAGGGTGACGGTGAACTCCTTGTCCCGGGTCCGCTCCGCGAATGCCTCACGGGCCCCGGGTTCCCAGGATGTCCAGTGACCGATGAACCCGAGAATCCGCTCCGGACGGACGGTGCGGGCACAGCTGACAGCCATCCGCTGAAGCTCCTCCCACCAGGGCAGCATCAGCCGGGGACTGTCGATCCCATACTCGGTGCCGTCGGCGGCCCGCACGCGGCGGGCGGCACCCTCGGGGTCGTCCGCGTCGCATTCGTCGCGGTGACACGGCGTGAGGCCGACGAAGGCGTGGCATCCGAGCGGCCGGTCCGTGAGGGCCGCCAGGCTGCGCAGGGCTGCGCCCAGGGACACCAGATTGCGGTCGTACATGTAGCCGAGGTGCCGGTCGATGTACGTGCCGCCGTGCGAGGGAGGCGCGGCCACACTGATGGCGTGGGGGTTGTAGTCGTTGTCGGGGCGGGGGACGAGCTGCACCGCGACGTGCAGCCGCCGCTCACCCTCAAAGGAGCCCGGCGCAGGCGTCAGGCTCCCTTTCCGCTTCTGCCGTCCGGCATCCGAGAGTTCCCGCTGGACGAAGGCGTCGAAGGGCTCGAGTGTGTCGTCCCACAGGCCGACCCCCAGGGCGAACTTCGCCTTCCCGGCCGGGATCATGAGCATTCCCGACGCGGGATCGACGGCTATCGACTGCGGCGTTCCGTCCACGGACCTGGTCCCTCTCCGACAGAGCGGTCCGTGGGGGCGCACCGCGTTTCCTTGATCGTCGGCGAGCAGGATACCGACAGACCTGCGGCGGGCCGGTCAGCAGCCCCGCAGTTCCTTCCGCCCCGGCAAGACACCTGACCGGCGGTGTCGCCCAGGTCGGCGAGGGGGTGGTGGTGCCGCTGCCAGTCCAGCGGCCACGGGCAGTCCCCAGTCCTTGTCGATCGCCATCGGCTGCGCGGCCCGGATCTCCGCGCGCTCAGGGTCCTTGCCCAGGCCGCCCTTGCGCCGCGGGCTGCCGGACACTGCCCGATGGACATCATTGCCTCACCCTGCCGTACCTTCGTAGCATCCCGTGAGGTGCACATCTACGGCCGCAAACAGTGTGATGGCACCGTCTTCGCTCCTGGTGGGCGAGGCCGACCGGAAGGCGCTCCGAACATGACTGGGCAACACGACCGCTGGGCGGAACTGACCGGCGGACAAGCTGGAGAGGAGTACGCCCAGCGTTTCGCGCAACTCGCCGCATCAGGTCACGACATTCACGGCGAGGCCGCCTTTTGCGCCGCATTGCTGAAGCCTGCCGCCCGGGTACTCGACGCCGGCTGCGGCACCGGTCGGATCGCGATCAGACTCGCGCAGCTGGGCCACTACTGCACCGGCGTAGACGTCGACTCCTCGATGCTCGCCGTAGCCCGCCGAGACGCCCCCGCGCAGGAATGGCTCCTCGGCGACCTGGCCCGTCTGGACACCCTCGGCCTGAATCAGGGCTTCGACCTGGTGCTCGCCGCCGGAAACGTCATCCCCCTGCTGGCCCCCGGCACCGAATCAGTTGTCGTTCGGCAGCTGGCCGCCGCACTGCGCTCCGGTGGTCTGCTGGTCACGGGCATGGGACTGGACGCGGCACACCTGCCGCTGCCGGAACCGCCGGTGACGCTTGCGGAGTTCGACCACTGGTGTATTCAGGCCGGACTGACCTTGCGGCAGCGCTACGCGACCTGGAACGGCGATCCCTATGACCAAGGCTGCGGCTACGCCGTCAGCGTGCACTCCCGCCCCGCCGTGTGAGTCCGCGCCTTCTCCGCGACGGTCCGGCCCGGGCACGCGCCCGAGCGACCCCACGCCGTGATCGTCCGCACCACGAGAGGGGCGGCAGGGCGCCGGCCGCGGCCACGCACCCGATCCGGAGCCTGACCCCGGCGGGACAGAAGGCTCCGGCCGGCAGCAACGAGCTGCCGCCCGGTCCGAAGGCCGGCGCCGGCGCGAAGGCCGTCGGGCCGGGTCCCGCCCGTCACCTGCCATCAAGCGGGCCAGGGTGCGGGCCCGGAGGCTGTTGGAGCGCCGGCTCAACGGCTGGTCGCCCTGCGCTTCCCCGGTGACGGCACCTCGCTGACCGAACTCCGCCGCTTCCGGAAGGTGTTGCCAACGCTGCCGAGCAACGCCCCGCACGTCTCCATCTGCGAACGGTGTTCGCTGTGATGAACCCGCACGCCGCCCCGCACACGGGGCCGGTGACCGTGGTGGCGCCGACCGTCCCCGGCCCCCGCTGCGGCACCGCATCCGCCTGCTCGCCCGGGGGGTTCCGGTGCTGGGCGGCGAGCGCGCGGCTTCTCCGGCGTCACGGTGCTGCGCGTCCTGTCCGAGCGAGTCGCGTGTGGAGTGGTGAGGGTGCGACCGGGCGTCCGCGCAGGTGTGGCGCCTGCCTTCCGATCCGCCCCGAACAGGCCTGTCCATGGACCCGGCCAAACTTTGCACACGTTGGTGACAAAGTATGGACGGCCCAAGGAGAAGTCCCTACTGTGTCCGACGCGACGGTGTGAGCCTCATGCGTCCCCCGTTCGCACCCCTCCGTATCCGGGGCGACGGCGCGCTCCGGCAGCGGTGGATTTCCCACTTGCCCGATCGAGTTCCTCACCCCTGAGGGACCGACAGGAGGTCTCGTGTATCCACGGCTGTATCCCCGTCGGCTGGGCAGACGTCTGGCCGGAACGCTCATCGTCTCGTTACTGGCCCTCGGGCTGTCGTCCCCGGCCACAGCGGCTGATCCGGCCGCCGCAGACATCCCTCCGCAGGAACCGGGCGTCACCCTGCGGGTCTTCGACGTACAGGTGCCTCGCAGTGAGATCTGCGCCCTCAAGCCGGGGCAGACTCCCAACTCCGACAAGTTGATGTCGACGGTCGACTGGTCCTCGGCCGCCGACTTCGGGGGCTTCGAGGACAACTTCGTGTCCCAGACGACCGGCAACATCAAGGTTCCGCAGAACGGGACGTACGCCTTCCGGCTGATCAGCGACGACGGCTCGCGCCTGCGCGTCGGCGACCGGACCGTCATCGAACACGACGGCCTGCACGGCCCCGAGCCCAAGGACGGTTCGACCGACCTGACGACCGGTTACCACCCGCTTCTCATCGAGCACTTCGAGCGCTCGGGTGGTCAGCAGGTCACCCTGCAGTGGAAGCCACCGGGTGCCTCCGGCTTCAGTGTCGTACCCAACTCCGTGCTCAGCACGGACTCCGGCGTCGTACGCGTCACCTCGCCGGGCCGCAAGGAGTGCGAGGGAAGCGCGGATTCACCGGGAGACGGCCTGCCGCTGACCGGCGTCCACCCGAACTACACCCTGACGAACCTGCGTCCGGCCGGCTTCGAGCCGCAGGTCTCCGCGATGGACTGGCTGCCGGACGGCCGTCTGGCCGTGGCCACCTGGGGCGGCAGCAACAACACCGCGGGTGAGGTCTACCTGCTGAGCAACGTCACCGGCGCCACCGGTCCGGACAAGGTGACGGCGAAGAAGGTGGCCGGCGGCCTGAAGGAGCCCATGGGCATCAAGCATGTCGACGGCAAGCTCTACGTCTCCCAGAAGCACGAGCTGACCGAACTGAACGACACCAACGGTGACGAGGTCACCGACCAGTACCGAAGAGTCGCGACCTGGCCCTTCGGCGGCAACTTCCACGAGTTCGCCTTCGGCCTGCTCTACCGGGACGGGTACTTCTACCTGAACCTGTCGGTCTCGATCAACTACGGTGGCGCGACGACCGACCCGCAGCCCGCGGCGAACCGCGGCACCACGATCAAGGTGAACAAGGCGTCCGGGGAGGTCTCGTACGTCGCGGGCGGTCTGCGTACCCCCAACGGCATCGGGTGGGGTCCCGAGGGCGACATGTTCGTCACCGACAACCAAGGTGGCTGGCTGCCTTCCTCGAAGCTGGTGCACATCAAGCAGGATCGTTTCTTCAATCACTACACCAACCCGGACGGGCCCTTCGACTCCCGGCCGGTGACCAAGCCGGTGCTGTGGCTGCCGCAGAACGAGATAGCCAACTCCCCGAGCACGCCACTCCAGTTGAAGGACGGTCCTTTCGCCGGTCAGATGCTGTTCGGCGACGTGACGTACGGCGGCATTCAGCGCGGGTTCCTGGAGAAGGTGGGCGGCGAGTACCAAGGAGCGGTCTTCCGCCTCACGCAGGGGCTGGAGGCCGGAGTCACCCGGATCAGCGTCGGCCCGGACGGCGCACTCTACGCCGGCGGGCTGGGCGCGGGCGGCAACTGGGGCCAGGAGGGCAAGCTCGCCCACGGCCTGCAGAAGCTGACGCCGAACGGCAACAACACCTTCGACATCCGCGCCATGCGCGCCGTACCGGGCGGCTTCGCACTGGAGTACACCCAGCCGCTGTCGACGGACACGGCGACCAACCTGGCCGGACGCTACAAGATCAAGCAATGGCGCTACGTACCGACCGCCGGCTACGGCGGCCCCAAGGTCGACGAGGAGACTCTCACGGCGCAGTCGGCCACTCTCTCCGCCGACCGCAAGACGGTCACCCTGGCGATCCCGGGACTCAAGGCCGACCGGGTCGTCCACGTGCGCTCACCTCGTTCCTTCAGCTCGGCCGACGGTGAGCAGCTGTGGAGCACCGAGGCGTGGTACACGCTGAACCAGATTCCCGGTGCGACGACCCGCCAGGGTGAGGTGAAGGGAGTCAACGGCAAGTGCCTGGACGTCGACAACTCCCAGACCGCCGACGGCACGAAGGTCCAGTTGTGGACCTGCAACGGCAGCGGTGCCCAGCAGTGGACACTGCCCGGCGACGGAACCGTACGCGTTCTGAACAAGTGCCTGGACGTGTCCAACGGCGGCAGCGCCGACGGCACGAAGGTCCAGCTGTGGACCTGCAACGGCACCGGATCGCAGACCTGGCAGCCCCAGGCCGACGGCACGGTACGCAACCCGCAGTCCGGCAAGTGCCTCGACGCGTCCGGCGGCGCCTGGAACGACGGCACCCCCGTCCACCTGTGGACCTGTCACACCGGACCCAACCAGAAATGGACCCTGCCGTGACGCCGCAGGCGGCGCGCACGACTTGACACGCGGCACATGACGGCGAGGGCCGGGAGGCTTCCCGGCCCTCGCCCATTGCCGGGACCGCGCTGCCCCCGACGGGCCGGGACAGCACATTGGATTTCCAGATCCCGCGACCGCACCGGCCGGGCTCGGGTGCCTGCTGAGCCGAGGCAGGCCGAGGACGGGCGGCGCTGTGGCTGCGACCACGCGATTCGCGCGCTTGCCCGGCGCCCCGATGTGCTCCATGGTTCGGCGCCTCGTCGACCGCCGCAACCACCCCTGTACGCGCGGGGAGCAGCGGGGGCGAGGCCGGCCGCTTCGGCCCCTGGTACGGGTGGGCTCGCATGGCGCGGTGTCGCGTATTCGCGGCTGACGCCCGCGGCTCCATGACGCTGAGTGAGCCGTCAAGGGGCCGAGCCGTCAAGGGGCCGTCGACCACGGTCCGGGATGATCGCGCGGCGGCGTGAGGTGGAGTCGGGCGTGACAGCCCGGAACACCGGAGAACGGGCCGGCGTTCCCGTCCTCCCGCACGTCGTCCCCGCCTTCCCGTACGTCAGCCCGTGACCGGGGCAGGGGAGCGGCGCGACGGGCCCGCCGTGCTGAGGGCGACGGCCGAACCGGGCAGGGCGGCGCCGCGCAGTGCACCGCCCAGCGCCTCCGTGCGGAGCGCGGCCCGCAGCAGCGCCCAGCCGATCAGACCGCCGAGCGTATTGGCGATCACGTCGTTGATGTCGACCGACCGGCCATTGTTGAACAGGATGTACGAGAGCATCTGCGCACTCTCGATCGCCGCACTGGCCAGCGCGGTCAGCGCGATGACGCGCCCCGCCGAGGTGGCCCGCGACGACATGAGGGGGAGCAGCAGGCCCAGCGGGATCAGCATGATGACGTTGGGCAGGGCACTGACGTCCATGGTGAGCAGGGGGAGCCAGTTCAGCTGGTTGTACCAGGGCATCAGGTTCGCGCCTTCGCCCCAGGTGATGTTGAGCGGGAAGACCGTGATGGACAGCACCGCCGTCGCGTACAGCACGACGGCGAAGCGGAGCGCCGCGTGCCGCCCGGTGCGCCCTGCCGTCCCGCGCCGCGCACGGATGGCGAGGACGACGGCGTATGCGACGAGCAGCGGCCCGAGCACGAGGGCGGCGCCGATCTGGAATGACACGTTCATAGGTGGGTCCTCGCAGGCTGAGCGTCGGGGGCCGTCGGACGACGACGGGTTGACGATGACGACTCTGCCGTCGGCCACCCGCCTGCCGTATCCGCTGAAAGGCCGGTCCGCCGTCGTGCGGCTATGACTTTCGGCCGAGGCCGGCCCGCCCGGTCTGCGGATATCTTCGGGGCATGCGGTGCTCGTCTCTCTCCTCCAGTCGTGCGGCGGCCCTCGCCAAGGCGGGGGGCGTCATCGCGGCCTGCGCTGCGGTGGCGGCGGTGCCGCTGGACCTGCGGATGGGCACGTTCCGGCAGCCGGTCACCGGCACCCCGCTGCTGATCTCGGCCGCCGTGGCCGCGGTCGCTCTGTTGCTGCTTCCGCGGCTGTCGGCGGCCGGCGTCGCCCGGGCAGCCTGCGGGGCGGGGGCCGTCTCGCTGGGGTGCTCGTTTACGCTCCGCCTCCGTTCGGACGGGGCGGGTGACCTCGGCCCGGCGGCCTCGTCCGCGTACGGGGCTTTCGAGCCCGTGGCCCTGCTCCTCGTCCTGCTGATCTCCGCGCGCCGGGCCACACCCGTGGGGGCCGCGCTCGGGGTGCCCCTGCTCACCGCCGCCGTGGTGCTGCGGCCGCTGGCGATCCGGGTGCAGGAGGGCAGTACGACCGTCGCGCTCTTCCTCGCCCTGCTCACCGGCGCCGCGCTCGCCGCAGGGCTCACCGCCCGGCTGGTGGTGGCCGCCCGGGAGCAGCGGGACGAGCGGATCCGGCTCGACCAGCGGGTGGACTTCGCCCGCGACCTGCACGACTTCGTCGCCCACCATGTGACGGGCATCGTCGTCCAGGCCCAGGGCGCCCGGGCCGTCGCGGAGAAGAACCCCGAGCTGGTGGAGCCCGCCCTGGAACTCATAGAGCGGACCGGCGCCGAGGCACTGGAGTCCATGCGACGGATGGTGGGCGCCCTGAGAGAGGAAGCCGGGGGCGGGGCGGGAGCCGGCGCGGGGGTCCCGCTGCCGGTGGACAGCGGGCTCGACGGGGTCCGGTCCCTGGTCGACGGCTTCGCGTACCCGGGGGCGCGTATCCGGCTCGTCGAGCGGGGCCCGCTCGACGGCATACCGGCGGAGGTGGCGAGCAGCATCCACCGGGTGGTGATGGAGGCCCTGACCAATGTGGCCAGGCACTCCCACGGCTGCGGCACGGTCGAGGTGCTGCTGACCGCCGCGCCCGGAGGCGTGGTCGACGTAGAGATCCGCGACGACGGAGCCGGCCGACGCGTCCCGGGCGGCGGGAGCGGCAGGAGCGGGAACGGTTACGGCTACGGACTGCGAGGGCTGCGCGAGCGCGTCGCCCTGGCCGGCGGAACTTTCCGGGCCGGTCCGGGGGGCGGTGACGGGGGCGGGGGCGACGACGGAGATGGCTGGACGGTGGCGGCCTCGTTCCCCGGCGCTTCGGCGGCGTTCCACGGCGATGCGGGGGACGGCCGTGCCGCAGGCCTCCGCACCGAGAGGGGCGGGACCGGATGACGACGATCCGTGTGCTGATCGCGGACGACCAGGCCATCGTCCGTACGGGCATGGCCATGATCCTCGCGGCCGAGGACGGCATCGAGGTCGTCGCGCAGGCCCGGGACGGCCTGGAAGCGGTCGAGCAGGTGGCCCGGCACCGCCCGGACGTCGTGCTGATGGACATCCGGATGCCCCGGCTCGACGGCCTGGAGGCGCTGCGGCTGCTCACCCGCCCCGGGGTGGTCCACGTGCCGAGGGTGGTGATGGTGACGACCTTCGACGACGACGAGTACGTGCACCGCGCACTGCGGGGCGGAGCCTGCGGCTTCCTGCTGAAGGACGCCGGGCCCCGGCTGCTGGCGGAGGCCGTAAGGTCGGCGGCCCTGGGCGAGGCGCTGATCAGCCCGTCCGTCACCGTACGGCTGCTCCAGCGGTTCACCGAACCGGCCCGGCAGCGGACCCGGCCACCTGGCGGGGCGCTGTCCCGGCGGGAGGAGGACGTCGTCGGCCTGGTGGCCCGGGGGCACACCAACGCGGAGATCGCCGCCGGGCTCCACATCAGCGCCGGCACGGTCAAGGCGCACCTCAGCAACATCCAGAGCAAGCTCGACGCCCGCAACCGTGTGGAGATCGCGGCGTGGGCGTGGGAGTCGGGCCTGGTGCGTTGAGCTGCTCACCGCTCGACGGCGGTCACGCCGGACTCGCCGTCACGACCATCGCCCTGGTCGTCATTGCCGCCTTCTCCCCCCCGGCTGGACTGTGATCGTCGCGGGGTGCTTCACCCTCTGGTTCGTCCTTGCGCTGACCGTCATCCGCATCAGGGGCGTATACGGCGGAGAAGCCGTTCGGCGGGCTTACGCCGCCACCTTTCGCGCAGTTGCCGCCCCGCCCCACCCTGAAACGGAGTGGCCGAGCGGCGTGATCAAAGCTCGTTTCCTGCGGCCGAGTCCTTCTCGATGCGCATCGCGCCCCCCTCGGAACCGCACTTGCCTCTCGTCAAGTGGGTCGCGCGGACGAGCCTGTCAGGCGGTCCCAGCTGCGGTCAGCACCGATACGGGGAACAGCAGCATCCACTGCGGCAAGCGCAGCAGCGGCTTCGACCGGCCGGCCGCCAGTGACACCACCAGGAACACGCCGGAGTAGGCCATGAAGTGGGCCGCCAGCAGCCAGGCGATGGTGTCACTGCCGGTGCGGTCGCCCAGGGCCAGCCAGATCAGGGCGACGGCGGCCAGGGCCAGATCGGCCGTAACCATGTGCCACACCGCGTGCAGGACACGGCGGGGCTCATCGGGGAGGTTGCCGGCCAGCAGTGGCCGGACGACATCCCGGCCGCCCGCCACGGCATGGATGGTGGCGATCGCGCCGGCGGTTATGCCAGCGGCAAGGAACCAGGCGTTCAACGGGTCTCGATTCCGCGGCCCACCATGGCCGCCAGGCGCGTGGCCAGCTGTCGGCCGGGCTGCTCGCCCACCAGGCCGACGTGGAAGAGGACGGCCCCGGCCAGCGTGTCCAGAACCAGGTCGACCGGCAGGCCGGGGTCGGTCTCCCCGCGCTGGGCGGCTCGCTCGAACACGGCCATCAGGCCGGCCTTGGCCGGGGCCAGGAACTCGGATCGGATGCGGGCCTGCAAGCCGGGGTCGGCGGCGAAGTCGGCCAGCAGGCCCGGCAGGGCCGCGGCGGCGGCCGGAGCGGAAAACTCCTGAATGAGCGCCTCCAGCAGGGCGGTCAGATCGCCGACCAGGCTCCCGGTGTCCGGTGCCGGAGCCGCCTCGGTCTCGGTGAAGACCGCCTCGTACACCAACTCGGCCTTCCCCGACCACCGGCGGTAGACGGTGTCCTTGCCGACGCCGGCCCGGGCCGCCACCGCCCCGATGGAGGTGGCGGCGTAGCCCAGTTCGGTCACCAGCTCGGCCGTGGCGGTCAGGATCCCCTGATGGGCACGGCTGTCTCGGGGACGCCCGCGCGGGGCGTTGGGAAGCGTCACGCGAGTAACCATACGGGACGACCCGTTTGGTTAATGCGTCAGGTGCGGCACGCAGAGACGGAGCCGTCCCTCGCGACCACTACCGCTTCAGTGAGGATGCCGTGCGGCTGCCTCCGCCCTACCGTCGGTCAAGGGCCGTCAGGACCGGCGTCGCCGTCCCCGGTGAGGACGGCGACGAAGCCGTTCCACCCGTGGCGTCCGCGCTTGTCCCCGGTGACGCCGGACCTCCTGTCCCTGGTGGTGCCGGGCCCCCTGGCCGTGGCGAACCCCATTGGCTGCCGGACTGCTGGTGCGGGGTGACCATGGAAGAGACCACGTCGCCCGTTGCCAGCAGTGTGATCACCCACCGTGCCGACGGGGCGGAAGGAGCAGCCGGTCATGGGTGCAGATGGATTTCAGTCCGATCTTGGCCATGCCGGGCGGGCGGAGCTGGAGCCGTCGCCGCCGGGCGGGCTACTGGACGTGCTGGGCGTGGCCGCGATCGTCCTCGACGCCGAGGGACGAATCGTGTTCTGGAGCCCGGAGGCGCAGGCATTGCTGGGTTACAGCGCCCCGGAGGCGCTCGGCCGGTTCGCGGCGCAACTGTTGGTGGCGGAAGAGCATGTTGATCTCGTGCTGCGGCTGTTTGCCCAGGTCATGGAGGGTGAAGGCAGCTGGGCGGGCGTCTTTCCCGTGCGCCACAAGGACGGTGGCACGCGGCTGCTGGAGTTTCGCAACATGCGGCTGCTGGACGACCGCGGTGATCTGTACGCCCTCGGCCTGGCCACCGATCAGGCGACGCTGCGACGGGTGGAGCGGGATTTGGCGCTGTCGGTGCGACTGGTCGACCAGTCACCGATCGGGCTGGCGGTCATGGACCCCGAACTGCGGTACGTCATGGTCAACCCGGCGCTGGAGCGGATCAACGGTCTGCCCGCCGGAGAACACCTCGGTCGAACTGTGCGGGAAGCGTTGCCGTTCCTGGATGCCGACACCGTCGAATCCGGGATGCGGCAGGTCCTCGCCACCGGCATCCCGCTGCTGGACCAGTACACCGTCGGCCGCACCCGAGCCGATCCCGACAGCGAGCACGCCTGGTCGGTCTCCTTCTACCGCTTGGAAGACCCTGGCGGGACGGTACTGGGCGTGGCCACCTCGGCGGTGGATGTCACCGACCGGCACCGCGCCGCTCTGGAGGCCGACCGGGCGCGGCATCGGCTCGCTCTGGTCGCGGACGCTTCCGTGCGCATCGGTACCACGCTGGATCTGGAGCAGACCTGCCGCGAGCTGGCCGATATTGCCGTGCCGGAGCTGGCCGACATGGCGGCCGTGGACGTGCTCGACTCCGCTCTGACGGGCCAGCCCACCACCGTCCCCGCCAACGGACCGGCACTGTTTCGCGCCCTGGCCGTCGCCGTCGCCTATCCCACCGAGGCCGCCGCGGCGACCGACCCGCCGGGCGAAGTCGCCCGCTACGACGCCGACCGGCTGGTCACCCGGGCCGTCAACACCAGCCGGCCCGTCATGGTGCCCCACGTGGGCGAGGCCGACCTGTCCCGCATCGCCCGCGACCCCCGAGCCGCCGCACTGCTGGCCCGGGCCGGTGTCCACTCCTACCTGGCCGTGCCGCTGATCGCGCGCGGTGAAGTCATCGGCGCCCTGGATCTCGTACGCGCCCGCAACCCGCAGCCCTTCACCGAGGACGACGCCACCCTGGCCGGCGAGCTGGCCGCTCGCGCCGCCGTCTGCATCGACAACGCCCGCTGGTACCAGCAGCAGCGCGACACCGCCCTCACCCTCCAGCGCAGTCTTCTGCCCGACCCGCCACCGAGGCTCTTCGGCCTGGAAGTAGCCTCGCGCTACCAGCCCGCCGGCGCCGCCGGCGAGGTTGGCGGCGACTGGTACGACATCCTCCCGCTGCCCGACCACAAGACCGCCCTCGTCGTCGGCGACGTCATGGGCAGCGGCATCAAGGCCGCCACCACCATGGGTCGGCTGCGTACCGCCACCCAGACCCTCGCCGGCCTCGACCTCGAACCGACCCAGGTACTCCGCAACCTGGACCGGATCACCGCCGGACTGGACCCCTGCTTCGCCACCTGCACCTACGCGCTGTACGACCCCCACAGCGCGCAATGCCGTATCTCCACCGCCGGCCACCTGCCACCCGTCCGCATGCGGACCGGCCGCGCCCCCGAACTGCTCGACCTGCCCACCGGCGCACCCCTGGGCGTCGGCGGCGTCCCCTTCCGGACCACCGCCGTCGACCTGGGCCCCGGCGACCAACTGGTCCTCTACACCGACGGCCTGGTCGAGACCCGGGACCAGGACATCGACACCCGCCTGGACGCTCTCATCACGCTCCTCGACGGCCCCCACCGGGAGCTCGAATACACCTGCGACCACCTCCTGGCCGCGCTGCGCCATCCCGACGACCACGACGACGTCGCCCTGCTCATCGCCCGGGTCCGCCGCTGATCCCGACCCCAGCAGTGACAACGCGCCACGGGGCAGAAGCCCGTCGACGCCAGTCGAGTTGGGCGGCTGCGGACGTACGCCCGGAAGGCTCACCCGGATGAGGCCCGGGTCAACCCGGGCCTCCTGGCCACGCCGAGGCATCCCGACGACCACCACGACGTCGCCCGGAGGGGCAGCGGACCGGCCAGGCTGTGTCTTGGCGTGCTCCCGCCGGCGATCACGGGGGTGCGCGATGCGGTACCGAGCCGATCTCGGCCTGACGGCCGAAGAGGTCATGGCGGAGCTGCCGACCGAGGCAGCCGGGCGGGAAGTCACCGAGCTCATTGGGACGGTCCGGGCGAAACGGGAAACCTGGCCGCCGACTGGCGGCCGGCAGCCGGGTGCGGCCTTCGGGCCGCGGCGATGGATCGTGTTCGTGGCCTATCCGGACGGGACCGAGATCATCGTCGGTCTTCCAGGCCGGCGACACGTCCTCGCCACCCCCGGCGACGGACCGCCCGGCCGACGGGCGGGGGGAAGGGTGAGGACAGGAGCGGCCGTTACCGATCCGTGCCGTGGTGTTCACCGTTCCGTCGTGCGGTGGGGGCGGCGGCGGGCAATGTCGGTGCCAGGACCACTACGGTCGGGTGGGACAGATCCGCGGTCGGTGTCCCGATCAACCGTAGGCAGCGGTCTCCAGGGTGGGCATCACGAACATCCATCAGTCGACTCGGAGGCGACGTGCCCCTCCAGATGAAGTGGAGCGCGACAACCCTCGACTGCCCTGCCCCACTGGCTCTGGAACATCGCCGAGACAGGACACCGGGCCTGCGGATGCCGCGGGGTGCCGTCAATCTCCCACTACCGAACGCAATCCGACTGGGTTAAATAAGTGGGGTAATTGAATGGGTTAAGGTTGCTAGTGTTCGGGGTGGAGGTAGAGACATATGGCATCCGAGGAAGAGCTGTTCGCGTCGGTCGACGCCCTGTTGGAGGAGGAGCCGCAGCTGCCGCCCCCGGCGGAGCGCGCCCGGCTGCGTGAGGCCGCCGGCATCACCCAGGCCCGCCTCGCGCAGGCATTGAAGTCGACGACCCAGACGGTCAAGAACTGGGAGAACGGCCGCTCCGAGCCGAAGCCGCCGCGCCTGGAGGCGTACCAGCGGCTGCTGAACGGCTGGGCGGTGAAGTACCCCGCACACGGAACTCCCGCCGGTGCGCCCGCCCTGGCGCCCGCGCCGCAGCCGGTTCCGGAGACGTTCACCGGCCCGGCCGCGTCCGAGCCCGAGGAGCCGGCCGCGCCGCAGGATCCCGCAGTGCAGGCCGTCCCCGGGCGCCCCGCCCGTCCGGCCGCGCGCCCGGCAGCATCACGCCGTCCGACGGCGAAGAAGGCCGCGAAGCCCGCGGTCGACCCGCGCTTCCCGCACGGCCCGCTCGCTGTACTGGATGGCGACGGCTGCGCGTACGGCACGGGGGGCATCGTGCTCGACTGCCCCGCCACCACGGTTCCGGAGCTGGTGGAGTGGGCCCTCAAGGAGTCCGGTCTCGGTGCGCCGAAGCTCAACCGCTACGGCAAGGACTCCGACCCGCTGATCGTGCTCACCGCCGCGGCCGCCGTGAAGCTGGGGCTGCCCGAGCGCCTGGAGGGCCACGAGCAGCGCCGCTCCCTGCGCCTCCCGGAGGATCATCCGGTGGTCAAGCAGGTGGTGAAGGCGAAGTGGAAACTGACCCAGCGCGGGTTCGGCCCGTGGGCGCGGATCTACCGCCCCGCCCAGGCCGGGCAGCGCCAGTGCGTGCAGCTCGCGATCCTGTCCTGGGACGCCCTCGATGAGCGCTCCTGGCCCGGCGTCGCGGACATGGAGCCGGCCGACGTTGCCCGCGTCCTCGGCGTCTATGCCCAGCGGGTCATCACCCCGCGCGGCTCCACTGCCGTCTCCGGGCTGGAGCTGATGACCGCGCTGCGCCCGCCGACCCGGGCCGTGCAGGACGCGGAGACCGGGAACTGGGTCCCGGGCCACAACCCGGGCTCGCTGGGGACGGAGCCGATGGACCCGGCGCCGCCGGAGGCCACCCCGGAGCACCCCGTGGTCGTGGGCTCCGGCTGGACGGGCGGTTTCCTCAATGAGGAGGCGTACCAGTGGGTGCGGCCGGTGGACCTGCTGACGGACGAGGAGTGCACGCTGCCCTTCGCGGTCGGCCTGGACCTCAACACCGCGTTCCTCGCGGCCGCCGCACGGCTGACGGTGGGCCTGTCCGCCCCCGACCACTTCCACCACCCGCAGTTCAACCCGAAAATCCCCGGCTCCTGGCTGGTGGACCTCTCCCATGTCGAGCTGGACCCGCGCCTGCCCAGTCCGTTCACCCCGGACGGCACCCGCCCGACCGGGCCTGCCTGGTACCAGACCCACACCGTCGCCTACGCCCAGGAACTCGGCTACGACGTCCACCCGATCGAGGCGTACCTGCGCCGTGAGACCGGGGCGTACCTGGATCCGTGGCACGACCGGCTCAAGGCCGCGTACGTCGGCACGCTCGCCGACCTCGGCGTCACCCGGGACCTGGACGACCGGCAGTTCCTTGCGGCGATGGAGCAGCACAAGCAGGCGGATCCGGCCCTGGCCGCCGTGCTCGCCGCCATCAAGGCCACCGTCAAGGGCGGCATCGGCAAGCTGCGCGAGCGCCCGCAGGGCAAGCGGTACAAGGACGGAGACCGCTGGCCGGCCCTGGAGCGCCCGACCTGGCGCCCCGACATCCGCGCCGCTGTCATCTCCAAGGCGCGGGTGAACATGCACCGCAAGTTGTTCAAGACGGCGGACATGACGGGCCTGTACCCGCTCGCTGTGCTGTCCGACTGCGTCGTCTACCCCTCGCCGGGCGACAGCCCGCTGGACTTCCTCCCCTACGCCGCCTCCGGCAAGCCGCAGCCCGGTGGGTTCCGCCTCGGGCCCACCCCGGGCCTGGCCAAGCTGGAGGGCGTCCAGTCGATGCTGTGGGCGGTCGATCTGATGGAGAAGGGCCTCAACCCCGCCCGCCACATCAAGGGCGGCGACGCCGTCCTGGACGAAGGGGAGTGACCGGTGGGGGAGATCCAGGACGCCATCGAGCGGGCCGACAGGGAAGCCTTCACCCGGCAGCCGCCCAAGACCCTCAAGGGCCAGATCAACTACCTGCTCAAGCAGATGGGCAGTGCGAAGGCCGTCGCGGCGGAGCTCGGCATCACCGCCGACTCCGTCAACCGCTACCGGCGCGGCGCCCGCAAGCACCCGCCGAAGGGCATCGCCGCGAAGATCGACGACGCCGTCCGCTCCCGCTGGCAGCCCCAGGTACGCAAACGACGGCGCAAGCAGGCCGCCGCCACCGGCGGGATCACAGTGGAGACAAGGGCCCGGTTCGGCTACACCGCGCCGGTCGGCACGACCGACGACGGCCGCTTCCGCCGCCTCACCGTCCGTCTCCCCGCGACGTACGCGCAGCGCCTGTTCGACGCCCGCGACACCGGGGCCGACGACCAGGAGATGCGCGGAATCATCGCCGAAGGATTCAAAGAAATCTATTTCCAGGACGGTGGCGGCCGCGCCGTGGGACTCTCGGAAGTCGAAATCAACGACATCGACTATCTGGATCTCGATTATTAATTCATAGCCCGTTCCTGGCGCATCGTGGGTACCGTTGAGTCGAAGAAAGATAGTTGTCACAAAAGCAGGCTTGTTGTCACCAGGATCGCGGAGCGGGGCACGCAGGGCTGCCCGACGGTGTCCTGTCGCGCTGAAGCTGCCGGATTCCCACTCATTCTCGTTCGTACGGTCAGATTCTCTTTCGTGGCGCCCTGAGCGGCTGTCCGCCCTCACTCCAGTGGCTGGTCAGGACTCCAGCGGATCAAAATCCAGGTGCGAATGAGCTGGTTCGCACTCGTATACGCGTGCGGGCTCGTGGAGGGGGAGGCGGAGACAGTGAAGCTCGCTGAGGCACTGGCCGAACGCGCGGAGGCGATGCGCCGTGCAGAACAGCTGCGAGCACGCGTCGTCGACAGTGCGCGGTATCAGGAAGGGGAGACACCCGCCGAGGATGCAGCTCAGCTGTTGGCTGAGGCCGGTGAGGTGCTGGACGCCCTGGAAACGTTGATCCGGCAGATCAACCGGACCAATGCCACCGTGGAGATGGGTCCGGACGGCACGCTCACCGATGCCCTCGCACGCCGGGATGTCCTGCGGTTGCGTCATTCCGTGGTCACCGCGGCGGCGGGTAAGGGCGAGCGGGGATACGGCCGGCAACTCCGGTCCGAGCTGCTGATGCCCTCCGCGCTTCCGGTCGCGGAACTGCGCGGTCGGGCGGACGCACTCGCCCGGGAGATCCGCGAGGTCGATGTGCGGATCCAGCGTACGAACTGGGAGGTCGATCTGCTGGACTGAGTAGTCCAGCAAGCTGCGACGATGTGGAGCAGGTAGCAGCTTCGGAGGCGTGCACACACCGGGGGCTGGCGGTTTTCCAGCCCACTCCTGGCGCGTGAGGAGCAACGCGGGGGTTCGACTCCCCATTAACAGTGCAGCTCAGCACCGCGTACAGGTAACAGCGCACATCGCACAGCACATCACCACGTGCAGATCCGGGGCGGCGAGGGCGGGTTCGGGGCTTTCCACACCGCAGCACCATGGAGAACGGCGATCTCTGGCTCTGTTGGCGGCCTTGGCGACGCTCCTGCGTCTATCGCGACCGAGACTTCCGCGAAGCCCGGTGGTTTGAGAACGCCGGCCGCTGGCGGTCTCCAAGCGACCTGGCAACAGCGCAGGTCAGCAGCCCACCACACGCCAGACCCAGACGCAGACGCAATGCGACAGGACGGACGGAGTCGCGTGCAGCTCACCTGCACCACCCTCGTTCTGTTCTCCATGGGGGATCACCAAGGGGAAGTGGGGGACGCTGACGGACGCCCTGACGGACTTCGAGGCGCTCCACGACGCCGACACCCCGTTGCGGCAGGTCCTGACGCACCTGGCCGAGCCGTACCCGCGGTGCTACGGCCACATGACGTTGCGCGGCCTGTGTCAGGACACGCACGAACACCTCACCCGCGCCGAACTGATCAACGCCCTGGACACCGCCTTCCAGGAACTGCCCGAGCCGGTCCACCCGCCCCAGTGCTGCTACCAGCAACTGATCAGGGGCGGCACCGAACGCCTCCCGCTCGCTCAGGCCACCGCGGGCGGATCGCCGCCGCGATGGTCACCGTCACACCGCCTGGCATCCCCGTCCTGATGCCCGGAGAAGCCCTGGGCACACCCGACGGACCCGCCCTGCGCTACCTCAGCGCTCGGGAAGCCTTCGACCGGGCCTTCCCAGGCTTCCCCAGCGAAGCTCACGGCGTCACCATTGACCCGAACACCGGCGACTACCTCATCGAATCCGTACGCCAGGACGGCACGCCCACCGGCAGGCAATGAACCGCGAAGGGATGGCGCGCGGCTGCATGCGTCCGGCTCGGGGAGCAGATCGGAGGTGATCAGGTCGCGGACGAGCGCGCCGACGAACCGGCCGGCGGGCTCGGGGCCGATGATCAGATCGAGGGGGAGGGAGAGCGAGTGCATGGGATGTCCTTACTCGGGCAGGTTGTGGGTGCCCCGGGGTGGCTGGCTGGCGATCTGCTGGTGACGGAACAGCCTGCTCCGGGGCATTTCTGTGCTCAGGTGTGGTCGTCGTCGTGCTTTCGCCTGGGCTCGGTGTCGGACACGAAGTGGCCCAGCCGGGCCTCGACGGGGTGGGCGGCGCACCAGTTCCGAACCTGCCGTCGTGCCGCGCTTGCCGGCCCACTCGGTGAGCCGGGCACCGACCGCGACGAGCGCCCTGCGCCGGCGGCGTGCCCGAAGGTGTCGTTGAGGGCCTTGAAAAGGTCGGCGTCCGCGAGGAACCAGCACCGCCTCGTGCGGGTGGCGCTTGAGGATGCGCTGCGCCCGTGCGGTGAAGGCTTCGCGGCGCGGGGTGGCGGTGAGTGGGTCTTTCCGGGCTCTTCGGCAGTTGCGCCAGGGCGGCCTGGGCCGTGGTGGTGTGATCGGTGGCGGTGTCGCTGCCCGCGTTGCCGGGCCTGAGCAGTCCGTCCACCGGCTCCCCGCTCCCACCGCTTCCGCGAACGACGAACCCCGTCAGCGGATGGTGTTCGAAGGTCTTCTTCCAGGTCGCGGCAGCGTCCTGCTTCTCGGAGTGGGCCGGCACGAGCACCCCGTCCAGATCCACGAGGGAACTCGCCGGGGGCGAGCGGCGAAGGAGAGATGAAAGCCCAAGCCTTCGAAGCATGTTCCCTTGAACGAGAGGAGCCCCGATGACCGTCGAGCCAGGCGTCCGCACGGGGGCGGAGAGCGATGCCTCGGTGATTGCGCGGTCCCGGGACGAGCCCGAGGCATTCGCCGTGCTCTTCGACCGATACGCGGATGCGGTACATCGTTATCTGGCTCGTAGGCTCGGCGGCGAGCCGGCCGACGACCTCATGGCAGAGACCTTCACCACAGCTTTCCAGCAGCGGCACCGTTACGACCCCTCGCGTGCCACGGGCGACGGCGCCCGGCCCTGGCTGTTCGGCATAGCGACCAACCTGGTCGGCCGACACCGGCGGGCCGAGGCGCGCCGCTTCAAAGCCCTGGCCCGCATCCCGGCTCCGGCCGACCACGAGGAGCCGCTGGCCGACCGTGCTGCGGCCCGGGTGGGGGCGCAGGCCGTAGGCCGCGAACTGGCAGCAGCACTGGCCGCACTGCCCGCGCGGCACCGGGACGTGCTGCTGCTGGTGGCGTGGGGCGGTCTCGGCTACGAGGAAGTGGCCCAGGCCCTCGGTGTCCCCATCGGCACGGTCAGATCACGGCTGCACCGGGCTCGCAGCAAGCTGCGCGAAGCGTTGGGCGGATCCGATCCGACGACACTGCGAGAGGCATCCGACCATGACTGACGAACTCGAACTCCTGCGGGAGTGGAACGCGGACGCGGCCCCGCTCACCGAACCGGCCCGAGCGAAGGCCCGCCACCGACTGCTGAACACGATGGCGCGCGCGGAGCGGCACACCGACGCCGCACCCGGCCGCCGCCACGCGCTCCGCCTCGCGGCAGCCGCCGTGGCCGCTGTGGCGGTGGCGGGAACGGCGGTACTGATCACCGAGGGCGGCGCCGACGAGGGCGGTCGGCCCGACCGTGCCGACCGCCTACCGGGCACGGCGACCCCGCGGATGGGCAACGTCAGCGCCGCAACGGTACTGAACGGGGCAGCGGCGCGGACGGGTAAGTACGAGAAGACCGTGGCGCCGCGCGACGACCAGTTCATCTACTCGAAGCGGATCATCAAGGAGACGGAGCGCAAGACCGGGAAGGTCAAGACCTTTGTGGACGTGAACTGGGACTCGGTGGACGGCTCCAAGCGCTCCCTGACCATGGAGCGCGGCAACGTGATCTGGGAGGAGCCCATGAAGGACGGCAGCTTCGTGTGGCCTCCCCGGGAGTGGAGCAGGCTCAAGAAGCTCCCGACCGATCCGGAGAAGCTCATTCCGGCCATCGTCTCCGCCCGCGGCACGTCCGACCGGTCGATCCACGACCTCTCCGGTTTCGACTGGTACCACGCCTACTTCCTGCTCGGCGAGCTCCTGAAGGATCCAGTGCTGCCCCAGGGGCTGCGTCCCGCCGCGTACGAGGCACTGGCCCTGGTGCCCGGGGTCGAAGTGATTCCGGGGGTGAAGGATTCTGCCGGGCGCCCGGGGGTGGGGATCTCTTACCCCAAGAGTCCGTTCGCGAAGGGCAAATACCTCATCTTCGATCCGGAATCCTATGAATTCCTGGGCTTCCGAGACGAACGGACTTCGGCGTCCGGCGACAAGACGTACATCCAGCTGTCACACACGGTGGACTGGGCGATCGTCGACCGGTTGAAACAGCGCCCCTAGCCTTGCCGTCGCGTTCGGGTGCGGCCGTCGTCGATACGAAAGCGCGAAAGCGCCCTCCGCATCTGGGACTCCAGGCGGAGGGCACCTTCTCGGTCCGGGGCACCAGGTCGCGTCCCAAGGGTCATGGCGCTTCCGATGGCTCGGGGGCGGCCAGCCAGTCTGGGCGCGTTTGCTGTCGGATCCCACCGATACCATTGGGCTGACCGTCGTGTACTCCGCCATGTCTTCGGTGCAGCCCGCGACGGGCATCCGCGACGAGGGGATGGCGGCGCTCGTCGTGCGAGCGCTCGCTGAGGCTGAGGCTGAGGCGACGCGCGGCTGGTGGCTTCGACTCGTAGTTCGGTGGTGAGGGAGAGTGCTGTTTCGTCGCTGACGTGATGTGCGGAACAGCAACGAGCTTGTGGATACGGTGTTTCCGGGACTGTTCCACTGATCATCGAGAACGTGACCGACGAGGGTGAGCGGATTCTGGTGCGGGCCCGGACTCCGGAGGACTCGGTGCCGTGCCCGGGCTGCGGGACGTCCCCGGCCCCCGGCGGTGTGGCTGCCCGGCATATCGGCTACGGGGCTGCCGAGTCGTTTGTCTCCGGCGGAGAAGGGGGCGTGGTCGAGGCGTCTTCTGCCACCCGGTCCGACGCACACAGCTGGGCCTGGACATCGTCGGCCAGGACGTTGTCGTCATGAGAGCGGCCTCCCCTGGAGGGCCGGTCGTCGGCATAGCGCTGGTGGCCGTCGCCCGGCCCACAAGGACGGTTCATCTCGCGCTGCTGAAGGACCAGGCATCGATGTCGCGGTAGTGGATCGGCCCGGGGCCGCGGCCGAAGTTGCTGCCGACCAGGTGCAGACGTTCGGCCTGCCAGGTGCGGCCGGTGAACGCGGAAAGCCCTGCGGCGGCCTGTACCGCGCTGGAAGCATCGCCGCGGCGCGAACGGGCGAGCGTCAGGTGGGGGTTCAGCGGCCGGTCCATGAAGGTGACACCATGTTCCTCGACCAGCGCCCGCACCTCCCCGGCGAGCAGCCGCAGTCCTTCGAGGTCCCCGCCGATCCCGCTCCACAGCACACGCTCGTCGAAGTGCCCGCCGCCGCGCAAGGCCAGGTGCAGGGGGTGGCGCCTCGCTGCGAATTCCGCGAGCGGCGGTCGCAGGAGCGAAACGGCTGACCTCGGCAGCTCACCGAGGAACGCCAGGGTGATGTGCCAGTCCTCGATGCGGTTCCACCGCATGCGCGGGTAGGTGTCATAGGCGGGCCGCAGTGCCTGCGCCAGCTCCTCCTTGGCGTCGTCGGGCGGAGCAAGGGCTATGAAGACGCGGACGGTCGCGGCCTGGATCGGTTCGTTCACGAAGGACTTCGTACACCATCGACGCCGGCCGCTGCCGTGCGCGTGGCGGGCTGTCGTTCAACGAGATGGAACTCGCCGTTGCTCACGACTCGGGTGGCGGTCCCGGCCGGGGGAGTTGTTCCGTTTCACCGGCAGCGAAGAGCGGAATCGATTCCACCCGAATCCCAGCCGGCGACACCACATGTCGGGAACCGACTACCAGGGGGGGCAGAACCCGTGCCGTACGCGCAGGTCTCTGCACCGCCGTCGCACCCTGCTACGGTTCCCGCTCGAGAACGCGTCCAGCCGCCGTCGACCCAGAGCTTGTGGAGGCCGGGCGGCCGCGGCGATGAGGGGCGGAGGGGCAGATGTACGTGGGTCCCTTGCCGACGGCGGGGTGGTGGGCCGGAAGCGCGGTGGTGAACAGGGCGAAGGGAGCCTGATCGCTGCCGGTTTTCGCGCTTTTGATCGTCCGGTGATGTCGCAATGCAGCCCTCCAGAGCGCTTTTCGAGTCGGGTGAACCGATGGCTCTGATGGGCTGCTCGACTGATTCGTACTGTCCGAGCGGTCTCTCGAAATGTCAGCGGATGACGACCGGACGGAAGGCGTCCCGTACGCCGGAGGGAGTGGTGGAGACGAGCTGGTCGCCCGGCCCGTAGTCGTACGTGCCGTAATACTCGTAGTGCAGGACGGCCGGGCAGCTTCCGCCGCTGATCTGCACCGAGCGTGGACCGACGCGCTCACCGGTGCGCAGCTCGTAGACCTTCAGCGGGATCTCGACCTTGTGGAAGGTGACTTGGCGGGGGAAGTGGTCGGACTTGTCCTTCTCGTAGGAGCAGGACCTGACGGCGGCGCCGTTCTTCGCCGTGTCCGCGCAGACCACGAGCGCCGCCTTGGTGGGGTCGCCGGTGCGCCAGTGGCCGGGGAGCTTGCCGGTGTACTCGGTGTCACCGAGGAACAGCGCACGGTTGGTCCCCTCGCGGTACGGCGGGGCGGCGCTGTACTTGGCGGGTTTGTCGCAGTAGCCGGACGTCGCGCCGTGGGTGGCTCCGATCAGAGCGCGCACCTCGTCGAGTTCGATGGCCAGGACGGCCTTCCTCACGCCGCTGCGTGCCTTGCCGGTGAGCGGCTCGTCCGGGTACGCGTCGAGAAGCCGCTGGTAGCGCGCCCGTGCCTGTTTCCAGTTCTCCTCGTCCATCAGGGCGTCGCCGCATCCGGCCAGCGCCGCGGGTTCCGTACGCGTCGCGGCGTCGGCGGACCGGTCCAGGACGTCACGGGTGGGCTCACGGTCGCGGAGCCAGCCGGTGATGTCGGCGGTGTCACAGGCGTCGGCGGTGGGCAGGGCGTTGAGGAAGGTGTTCAGGGTTGTTCGGACGGTCTTCTCGTGGCCGGGCTCCTCCAGGACGCGGGCGAGGACGCCGAAGCCCCGCTCCAGCTCCTCGAGATCCCCGGACCGCCCGGCGTCGTGCAGCGTGGACGCGGCGCGCTCCAGCCGTTGGCAGGTCTCCACCACCGCGTCGCCGGGTTCGACCACCGTCGCTCCCGCCACGCGGTGGCCGGACCACACCTCGCTCTGCGCGGCGACGGCCTCGTCGCAGTCACCGGCCTCGCGGGCCTCGTCCACCCGGTTCTCGATGTCGTGCGCCTCGGCGCGCAGCAGCACGGCAGTCAGCAGGACCGCGACCGTGACGGCGAGGGCGCCGTTGCGCTGCGCCCTCCGTACGACATGCTCGCGCCCGTGGGCCAGGAACCAGCCGTGGGCGATGCCGGCTGCCCACCACAGGAGCAGCAGAAGCTCACACCAGACCTCGGCGGTCGAGGCGGTGAGCTTGAGGAGCGTGCCGGTGCCGAGCACGGCGAGCGCGGCCAGCCACCGGTGGCCCAGGAGCAGATAGCCGATGCCGAGCAGCGAGGCGTTGCCGATCCCTGCCGCCATCGGGTCGCACGGGGCCGCGGGCGGCCCGGGTGACACGGGCGGCTCCGGCGGCTCGCCGGGCGGCCGGTACGGGTCGGGTTCGTACGTCGAGTAATCCATGGGTGGTCATCCTTGAGGCGAAGTGGGCGCCGGGCCGCGTACGGAGAACCAGCGGCGGGCGGTCTCGCCGAGCACCACCCACAGGGCCGCTCCGTCGATGCCGAAGACCAGCAGCACCGCCGGGCTGGGCGCTCCGGAGGCCAGCGAGCCGACGAAGGCGAGGAGCGTCGAGCACGCCACGAAGGCCAGGCACACGGCCAACACCACACGGACCCAGGGTCGGCGCCTGCCGGCCAGGACGACGCAGGCGACCTGGAGCGCCGCCAGTGCCCAGCAGAACCACGCCACGAACCGGGCCAGGCCCATCGGCATGATCAGGTCCTGCCCGTGTTCCCGCTTGCCGTAGTTCTCATCGAGGATCGCCCAGCCGCCGAAGGCGGTGCCCACCGCGTGCGCGACGACGACCACGAGCACGAGGACGAGGGCCCCGGAGATGCGCGCCGCCTCGGGCGGACGGGGATCACCGGGCTGACCGACGAGGCCGGACGAGCCGCTCCGGCGGGAGAAGTTCTGCATGCGGATCACCTCACGCCTTCGTTGTCCGGCAGGTCGTAGACCCGGGCCCAGTCGATTTCGTAGACGGCGCTCTGCATGTCGTCCCCGTGGAAGTTGTCGAGCTGGATGGTCTGGTGCATGGACGGGGCGCACTGGACGCAGGCGCGATCCGCGTTTGCGCCGCCGGAGAAGCGGAACCACTCCTTTCCGTCGATGAAGCCGCGCAGATGGTCCTCGGTCCACTCGATGGCGACGTTGTGCCACCGCGACAGGTCCACGCCACACTTCTGCGCGAACTCCTGCTGTACGGGCACGTCCTCCGGGTGCGGGTAGTGCAGGAACGCCTCGGCGCACTGCTCACCCGGGGCGCCGTTCTCCAGGTAGTCGTACTCACCGTCCTGCGGATGCTTGCCGGAGTCCGGCCAGAGGATCAGCAGCGGGTGGTACTGCCGCCCGTTGTCGCGGGCGGTGGCCCGGGAACGTACGCGCGCCTCCCAGCGGCCGTACCGCTGTCCGTACGGCGAGGCGAGCCAACCGCTGTCGCCGTTCGCCTCGCCGGTCATGCGCAGTACGCCGCCGACGACCCGGGTGTTGGCGTCGCAGCGACGGCCGTTGTCGCCGTGGCCGGGCCAGCACTCGCCGGGGCCGCCGCCCGCCAGGCGCCACTTGTCGCGGTCGGGTACGGCGGGGTCCGCCTCGGAGCCGTAGCCGAACTCGTCCGACCACTCGGGCAGCGGGGCGCCCCAGCCGTACCGTTCGGCGGCCGTCGACGGCCGTGCCGGGCCGGCGTTCGCCGTGGCCGCCGCGAAGGTCACCACCAGGGCAGCCGCTCCGAACCCCACGGCGAGGGGCCGGGCACGAGGTCGTTTGTACATGTGTCTCCTTCAGCCTGCCGCACGGGTGAGGGGGGCGGCCCGAGCCCTCCCCCCTTCGCCCGGACTCGGGCCGCGCCGCGGCCGTTCCCGGCCCACCGCCCTCGGCCATTCGACCGCCGTACGCCGTTGTTCAGCAGGCCCTGTCCCGGCGCCGAACAACCCGGAGGCGCGAACCGGAGGGGCGAACAGGACGCGGCCTGTCGTGAAGACCGGGTGAACGCCCGTGTCCCGTCCTGCGGTTACCCGGCAGTTCGGTTGCGGTCGCACCTCCCGACTCCCTACCGTGGGCGCCCGGGCAGACGCACTGGGTGATGCCCTGGTGACGACTCGGCGGAGCGAGGGTGGGGCGGGCACGTGTCGGGACAACCAGGGCCGGGGCGCACCGAGGGCGAGCTGGATCCGGAGGCCGGACCGGTGCCGCGGTTCGCCGCCGGACTGCGGGCGCTGCGCGAGGCCGCGGGGAAGCCCACGTACCGGGCGATGGCTCAGCGGGCGCGGTACGGGGTGACCGCCCTGTCGCAGGCGGCGGCCGGGAAGCAGCTGCCCACCCGCGCGGTGACGCTCGCCTACGTGAAGGCGTGCGGCGGTGACGTGACCGAGTGGGAGCGGCGCTGGCGCGAGGCGTCGGCCGAGCTCGCCGCCGAGGCGTCCGGTGACGAGACCTCCCGGCCGCCGTACCGCGGCCTGACCCGGTTCGAACCGGACGACGCCGAACTCTTCTTCGGCCGCGACCAGCTCCTGGACCGGCTGACCGGACTGAACCGCAAGCACCGCCTCACCGCCGTCTTCGGCCCCTCCGGCAGCGGCAAGTCCTCGCTGTTACGCGCCGGCCTGATCCCGCGGCTGCGCACCCCACCCGAAGGGGCGGGCGACGGGGACCGCGAGGCCACCGCGGCGGCCGTACGGATTTTCACGCCCGGCCCCGATCCGCTGCGCACGCACGCCGAACGGCTCACGCCCGTGCCCGGCACCGACGCCGACACCTGGCTGATCGTCGACCAGTTCGAGGAGCTGTACACCCTCGGCGCCGACCCGGCCGACCGGGACACCTTCATCGACCGCCTCGTCGCCGCCACCGACGCCGGCAGCCGTCTGCGCGTCCTCATCGCGGTGCGGGCCGACTTCCTCGGCCGCTGCGCCGAACACCCCGGCCTCACCGCTGCGTTGCAGGGTGCCACGCTGCTCGCCGGGCCGATGAGCCGCGCGGAGCTGCGGGAGGCCATCGTGCGCCCGGCCACCGCGGAGGGCCTGATCGTCGAACGCTCCCTGACCGACCGTCTTCTTGACGAGGTCGAGGGCGCCCCGGGTGGACTGCCGATGATGTCGCACGCCCTGCTGGAGACCTGGCGCCACCGCAGCGGCCGGGTCCTGACCGAGGCCGCGTACGAGGCGGCCGGCGGACTGCGCGGAGCCGTCGTCCGTACGGCCGAGCAGGTGTACGGCGAACTCACCGCGCCTCAGGCCGAACTGGCCCGCCGTATCCTGCTCCGCCTCGTCGCCCCCGGTGACGGCACACCCGACACGCGCCGCCCCACCGAGCACGCGGAGCTCGGCTTCGGCAGTCCCGCCGACACCCGCGTGGTGCTGGAACGCCTGGTCCGCGCCCGCCTCATCACCTTCGACGACGGCACCGTCGACCTCGCCCACGAAGTCCTCATCACCGCCTGGCCCCGGTTGCGGGCCTGGATCAACGCCGAACGCGACCGGCTGCGCGTCCACCGCGCGCTCTCCGAGTCGGCACGCACCTGGCAGGCGCTCGGCCGGGAGAGCGCCGCGCTCTACGCAGGCTCCCGGCTGGACGCCGCCCGTGACGCCTTCCCGGAGGACGCCGCCCGGCCGAACGGCGCCGCGGCGAAGGACCAGGAGGGCGGGGACAGCTGCCGCGGCACCGAACTCACGCCTCTGGAACAGCAGTTCCTCACCGCCTCGCTCCGCCGCCGGCACCGCGCCGCGCGACTGCGGCGTACGGTCGTGGCCGTACTCGCCGCTCTCGGGCTGCTCGCCACCGGCACCGCCGTCGTCGCCCTCCAGGCGCGCGCTACCGCGCAGGCCGAACGGGACGACGCCGTCTTCGGCCGCCTTACCACCGAGGCCGACAGCGTCCGCGAGATCAGTGCCGGGCTGGCCGGCCGCCTCGACGTCGCCGCGCACCACATGCGTGCCACCCCGGACACCCGGACCCGGCTGGCCTCGGACGCGGGCCGGACGCTGGCCACCCGGCTGCCCGGCCACGCCGGTCTCGCCAGCTCCGTGGCGTACGCGCCCGACGGCCGCACCCTCGCCAGCGGCGGCCACGACGGCACGGTCCGGCTGTGGGACACCGCCGTGCGGCCCGGGGCGGCGGACCGGCCCGGGGACCTGGGGAAACCGCTGGGGAAACCGCTGGGGAAACCACTGCGATTCCGTACGGGCCCGGTCGGCGCGGTCGCCTTCGCGCCGCGGGAAGGCGACCTCCTGGCGGCCACCGGGAAAGGCGGCGGCGTCCAGCTGTGGGACGTACACGACCGGGAGCGGCCCCGCTCCGTCGGCCGGCCGCTGGTGGGCCACGACGAGGAGAACGTCGTCTCCGTCGCGTTCGCCCCCGACGGCCGGACACTGGCCACTGCCGGAGACGACGGGACCGTACGGCTGTGGGACCTGAGCGACCCGGACCGGCCCACACCGCTCGGCGGACCCGTCGAGGCCGACGCGTCCGACGAAGGCAGCGTCCGCGCCGTCGTGTTCGCCCCGGACGGGGACACCCTGGCCACGGCGGGCTTCGACGGTGCCGTACGGATGTGGCGCGTCAGCGGGGAAGACGGGATCGAGCCGCTCGGCGAGCCGCTGCGCGCACACACCGCCTCCGTCTGGACGGCGGCCTTCTCCCCGGACGGCCGGACGCTGGCCACGGCGGGCTTCGACGACACCGTACGACTGTGGGACGTGTCCGACCCGGGCCGCCCCCGGTCGCTGGGCGATCCGCTCACCGAGCACACCGCGCCCGTCATGTCGGTGGCCTTCAGTTCCGACGGCCGCACCCTGGCGAGCGCGGGCGAGGACAACGCGCCGATCCTGTGGAACGTGGCCAACCCCGCATATCCGCAGCAGCTCGGGGAGCCACTGGCCGGCCACACGGAGGCCGTGTGGGAGGTGGCCTTCAGCCCCGACGGCCGTACCCTCGCCAGCACCGGCGCCGACCGCAGCGTCCACCTCTGGCACCGGCCGCCGACCGTGCTCACGGACTTCACCAACCCGCTGACCGCCGTCGCCCACAGCCCCGACGGCC
Organism: Streptomyces enissocaesilis; assembly: GCF_039533765.1. Taxonomy (NCBI): domain Bacteria; kingdom Bacillati; phylum Actinomycetota; class Actinomycetes; order Kitasatosporales; family Streptomycetaceae; genus Streptomyces; species Streptomyces enissocaesilis. The sequence continues at coordinate 85,912 of NZ_BAAAUD010000023.1, forward strand.
GCCTGCTCGCCGCCGCCAGCACCGACGACGCGCTGATCCGCCTGTGGGACGTCGACGAGCCGGGCCGCCCGCGCCGGATTCCGCGGATGCTCACCGGCCACGAGGACGAGGTGCTGGCCGTCGCGTTCGCCCCGGACAGCCGCACGGTGGCCGGCGGCTCGCTGGACGGCACCGTACGGCTGTGGGACGTCTCCGCGCCCGAACGTCCGGTCCCGCTCGGCGAACCGCTGGACGCGCACGACGGCGGCGCCATCACCGTCGCGTTCGCCCGGAACGGCCGCACGCTGGCCAGCGGCGGTGAGGACGGCTCGGTGCGGCTGTGGGACGTGCGCCGAACGGACCGTGTACAGCCGCTCGGCGCACCGCTGCGCGGCCACGGGGACGCCGTCCGCTCCGTCGCCTTCGCCCCGGACGGCAAGACGCTGGCCAGCGGCGGCGAGGACGGGACGGTGCGGCTGTGGCACGTGCACGACCCGGCGCGTGTGCGGGCCGCCGGTGAAGCTCTCACCGGGGACGACGAGTCGGTCAACGCGGTCGCCTTCGCCCCGGACGGAAAGACGCTGGCCACCGGCGGCGAGGACCGCGCGGTACGGCTGTGGGACGTACGCCGGCCGGACCGCGCCCGGCAGACCGGAGAGGAACTGGACGGACACCGCGGGCCGGTCAGGTCGGTGGCCTACTCGCCCGACGGGAAGACACTTGCCACCGGCAGCAGCGACCACACGGTACGGCTGTGGGACGTGGCACAGCCGGACCGTGCCGAGCCCGCCGGCGGGGAACTCACCGGACACCTCGACACCGTCACCTCCGTCGCGTTCGGCCCGGAGGGCGACACCCTTGCCTCCGCCGGCTACGACCTGACGGCCCGGGTGTGGCTCCTGGACACGCGCCGCGCTGCGGACTACGTCTGCGACCACACCGGCGGTGTCCTCACGCGTGCCGAATGGGAGGAGCACCTGCCGCAACTCGGACACCGGACCGTGTGCGACACCCCTTGAGCGGCACCCGTCGCCCGTAGCACCTGCAACGCCCCCCGGCGGCGCCCCCGGCGACCGGGCGGGACGGCGGCGCTCAGTGGGTGAGGCTCAGGGGATGCTGAACTTCAGCACGGCGCCTTCCTTGTTGTGCGCGACGACGTCCGCCTTCAGCTCGTCGCCGAACCCGGCCGTGCCGCCCGCGCCGCCCAGCTGCATCACGGTGCCCGCCGTCTGGAAGGTGACGGAGCCGTTGGCCACGGTGACATGCACGCTCACCCCGTTCGCCGTGATGTCCGCCGTGGAGGTCACCAGGACCTCGCACGCGCCGTCCGAGCAGGCGTCGGTGTCCTTGCCGTCCGCCGCCTTGGGCAGCCGGCCGGTGGGGTCGGGCGCGGGCGAGTCCGTACCCTCGCCGGGCTCTCCGGGCTTCCACCCCGCAGCGCACTGCTTCGCCCGCTCGTGCGCGGCCGCGAGCCGCGGGTCCTTCTTCGCCAGCGCCGACAGGTCCGGCTCGGGCGGGGTCAGGGACTGCACGAGCTTGTCGACCCCCGCCGCACTGCCCTCGGCGTCCTCCATGGCCGAGGCAGGGGAGACCTCGACAAGTTCGGGCAGGACGGCCTCCAGCTTCTCCAGCCAGGAGGCGAGCAGCCGGTCGGCCGCGGGAACACCCGACCGGCCGAGCTCCTTCAGGTCGCCGTCCACGGCTTCCACCGTGCTTGGTGTCCCGGAGAGGTAGCCCATGGCAAGGAGTTCGGCCGACGGGCCGGCCTCCGCCGGATTCCGGATCCCCTTCAGATCCGTCGCGCTGTCCTTCCGGAGGTTCTCGAGCGTGGTCGTCGACTCGCACAGACCGCCGACCCACTGCACCAGCTCCTTGGACGGCGACCGTGTCGGCGCCGGCTCGGCCGGCCCCTTGGCCGACGCGCCGGACTTGCCGTCCGCTCCGCCTCCGCAGCCGCCGACGGCCAACGCCAGCCCGGCGGCCACTACCGCGACGCGTCCCCTCTTGAACATCCCGACGACCTCTTTCCGCGCTGTTGCTCGGTCTTCGCGGGCCGGACCCCGGCACCGCAGGACCAGTTCAGCGCGGCACGGATTTGTTCGGCCACCCGGCCCGCAGCCGTGAACAACGCCCGGCGGTCGCACGAACTGCTTGGCAGCGAGGTGGTCGGCCGGATCGTCGGGCATGCCGGGCCGGGGCCGGACGGTTCTGCATCCGGTGCGTTCGTCTGGCCGGTGCGTTCGTCTGGCCGACGGGAGAGGCGGGACTGGGGCGAGAGGGGGGCGGCGGTGGTGCTCTGCGCGGCGGTGATCACGGCCGCGTGGGCGGTGGTGACTGTGGCACTGAGTGGAACCGGCAGCCCATGGTGGACCAGGCGGTGCGGCGACTTGCGGCCTCCCTCGTTGACCCGGGTGGTGAGCAAGGCGAAGCCGGGCATTGCTCTGACGGACAGGTTGAGCGGGCGTGGTCCCGGATGTCCCCCCGTCTTGGATCGCGCGGCTGTCGGGCTGGTGTTCCCCCGCACTGGTCCGGCAGCACCGGGTACCCGGTGCCGATGGGTACCGAAGAAGACCGATTACCGCCCACGGACGTACCGGCGCTGATCAACGAGATCGTGCAAGCCGTCCGGGACGGTGACGATCCGCGGATCAGGACGTTGCTTGAGCGACTGGCCCAGCGGGCGGACACCGAAGCGCTCCTGCTGCTACGCGCCCGGTTGGACGAAGACCTGTCCCCGGAAAGGTGATGTCACAGTTTGGGCCGGTGTGCCCCTGCCAGGCCTGTCTCGTAGGTGACGACCACCAGTTGCGCGCGATCGCGTGCCTGGAGCTTGGCCGGCAGCCGCCGACGTGTCTCTTGACCGTGGCGAGGCTCGGATGCAGGTGCTCTGCCAGTTCTGCGTTGGGCAGACCGCGGGCGGTCAGAGTGAGGACCTCCAGCTCGCGGCCGGTGACGCGGTCGAGGGTTCGGGCCGGAGGGCGGCCCGGCTCCGGCCGACGGGTGAGCTCGGCCATCAGACGGTGGGTGACCGAGGGAGCAGGCAGGGCGTCCCCGGCGGCGATGACGGAGATGGCGTTGAGGACCTCCGGCGGCGGGGTGTCCTTCAGGAGGAAGCCCGCTGCGGCAGAACGCGACGGGCAGGCCGACGGCGGCGCCGATCAGCCATGCGAGCCAGGCCGGGCCGCCGTGGGCCGGCTGCCCGTCGACTGCGGTCATGCCCGCGAAACTGTCGTAGACCACGGTCAGGGCAAGGGTCAACGGCAGGTCGATGGTGTGGGAGACGCCGGCTGGCCGTGCGGTTCATGGCACGACCGTATCGGTCCGGGCCCACTCAGCCCGCCTGCCCCGGCACGACCATCAGCGCGAGCGTCCCCAGTGTCGGCGGCACCCACCGCAGAGTCGACGTTGACGCGGCAGCCCAACTGCTGACCAGGCGAAACAGCCCAACGCCGGGGAAGCGTGGTCCGGCTGCCCTCTGGAACCCCGAGCTCCGCTCTTCAAGATCCCCGACAACGTCACCCACTCAACCGCCCGCCAGGAGCTGTTCCGTCCAGAGGGTCTTGCCGGCCGCCGTGTACCGGCTGCCCCAGCGGTGGGTGAGCTGTGCGACGAGGAACAGACCGCGACCGCCCTCGTCGGTGAGCTGTGCCCGGCGCAGATGCGGCTGTGTCTGGCTCGGGTCGGAGACCTCGCAGATCAGAACGCGGTCCTTGATCAACCGTAGGCCGACCGGGCCGCCCGCGTACCGGATGGAGTTCGTGACCAGCTCGCTGACGATCAGCTCCGTGGTGAAGACCAGATCCGCCAGCCCCCAGGCGGTCAGCTGGTCCGAGACGAGCTCGCGGGCCCGCCCGACGAGCGAGGGGTCGGCGGGCAGCTCCCAGACGGCGGTGGCATCGGCGGACACCTCCCTGACCCGCACCACGAGCAGTGCCAGGTCCTCGTCCGGCGGCTCGTGCGACAGGTCGCCCAGGATGCCGTGCCCGATCTCGGTGACATGCCGCCCGCTGTCGGCACCCTCCCGCACCCCCGCCCGGACCGCCTCCAGCTGCCGCTCCGACCGGTCGGTGCCCTTGGCGAGCGCTCCACCGTAGAAGGCCACTACATCGCCGGGCCGCAGGTACAGCTCCACCGGTTCGAACGGCTGTCCGCCGGTGCCCAGGACCGGACCCGGGCGGTACGTCACCGTGCCGGTCCCGGTCCGTCCCCTGGTGGCGAGCACGGGCGGCGGGTGGCCGGCGCCGGCCAGCACGCAGGTACGGGACACCGGGTCGTAGGTGGCGTAGAGACAGGTGGCGCCGGTCAGCGCGCTCGGCGCGTCCGCGTCAGGTTCCTGTCGGTCGTCGTCCTCGATGAAGCGCACCACGAGGTCGTCGAGGTGAGCCAGCAGTTCGTCCGGACTGAGGTCGAGATCGGCCAGGGTCTGCACGGCCGACCGCAGACGCCCCATCGCGGCCATGGCATTGAGACCGTGTCCGGCCACCGTGCCCATGACGAACGCAAGCCGCGTCGAAGGCAGTTGGATGACATCGAACCAGCTACCGCCGATGGCCGCGGTCGTGGCGGCGGGCACGTACACCCCGGAGGTCTCCGCGCCGGTGACGTCCATGACAGGCCTGGGCAGGAGGCTGCGCTGCAGGGCCTCCGCGGTACGGCGCTCACGGGTATAGCGGCGCGCGTTGTCCATGCTGAGCGAGGCCCGGGAGCCGATCTCCTCGGCGAGGACCGCGTCCTCCTGGTCGAACGGGCGGTGCTCCGCGGTGCGCCACAGGACCAGGGCACCGAGGACCGTGCCGCGTGCCTGCAACGGGACCAGCATGAGGGAGGCGGCCTGCGGCGGAAGGAGCAGCCGTACGCGCTCCTTCTCGCCCGCGAGCACTGCGCGGAGCTCGCTGAGGTCGGGGAGGAAGACCGCCGAGCCCCCACGCAGATGGACGCTCTCGACGCTCCGCAGCCGGATGGTGTCGCCCACGGAGTAGCTCTCCGTCGGCCACCGGCCGTCGGCAGCCCCCACGGCGACACGTCGCATCGGCGCTCCGGTGGCCAGCTCTCCCGGTTCCTCACCGCGCAGCACGGGTTCGGTGAGGTCAACGGCCACGAAGTCGGCGAACGCGGGGACGAGCAATTCCGCCAGCTGCTCGGCGTCGCGCACCATGTCGAGGGAGCTGCCGATCTCCGCGGCGGCCGCGTTGAGCAGCGCCAGCCGCTCGGCGGAGCGCTGGTCCGCGGGCGGCAGAGGTGGGGCCCGGCGGACGTCACCGGCGACGGCGACCGGTACGTGGTGGTCCGGGTCGGCGGGGCGCAGGCGCAGCAGGAACCGTGCCGACGAGCCCTCCACCAGGGTGATGACGTCGACGTCAGCCTCCAGCTGTCCGCCGTCCGGCCGCAGCATTCGGGCACGGGTGCTGCGCCGGGCACCACCGACGGCTCCGGCGACGAGGCGGGCCCACAGGGCGGGATCCTCGAAGAGCAGTTCCGCGTCCAGCCGCCCGGCGCCGGGGCCACCGATGGCCCCAGGAGCGCCCAGGAGCGTCACTGCCGGACGTGTGCCCGTAATGACCTGGCCGGCGGCGTCGAGTACCAGAACGGCCGTGGGAAAGTCCGCTGCCGCGACGGGTTCTCCCGGGCTGTTGTCGCTCACTCGCGTCTCACTCCGACAGGATCGAGGGCGCTCCTGATCTCATTGAACACCTCGCGCGCGGCGTGCGCGCGCCGGTGGACGGCCGCCGCGTGCCACCTCCCGGCGGCGCGGGCCGGGGCAGCGGCTGGAGCCGTCGGACTCGTCGTGCGGCTCCAGTCGCACGTACGCGTCGATTCCCGGATCGGGGGGCGCCGTGGACACCCGCCGAGCCCCGCCCCGGACTGGTCGCACCAGTTTCCGATGTGGATTCGGCGGTCGAAGCGGCCTCTGTCGACGGATGTGACCACGCCGGCCGGGGAGTCGGGGCCGCTGGGTCTGGTGCCGCCCCAGCCGCTGCGGGAGATGTCGATGAGCGTGTCCGCGCGCCGCGGGCGGGTCGGGGCGATGTCGGGTGGCAGTGGCGGCTGCGAGCTCACTGCTCGGGTGGTGCGGCGCAAGGGGGTCGTCCCGGTCACCGTGCCTCAGCCGCACGGGGTCCCGGCCCGGCACCGGATGCCGCCTGCCGCCGCTGTCGGCGCAGACTTCTCTCCGCTGGGACGCGAGCCCTGCCAACAAGGGCCTCGGTACGGGGCATGCGGATATCTGGATTGGACGGCCGCCTTTCCCACGGGACAGCGTGAGAGGCGACATCAGGTCAACAGCCCATTATTTGAAGTGTGCGACGGGCCAGATCCACGGGCCGCACATGACCTCCGATTGAGGGTTTCGGTGCGGGTGAGCGGAGGATTTGTCGCAGAGTCTCCACCGAGTGTTCAAGGATACGATTCAGGGACATGGCGAAGAGCACGCACACCGTGTCCGGAGACTTCGATTTGACGATGGACGAGCTGCGCGTCGTGGCGCGTTACGTGGTGCGGCACGCAGAGGACGTCCTATCGGTTTTTGAGCGGGCTGTTCCCGATGATCCCCGCCCCCGTGCGGCGATCGACGCGGCCTGGGCGTTCATCAACGGTGCCAACAGGACGAAATTGCAGCGCGTCACTTCCCTCGGCGCTCATCGAGCCGCCCGGTCCGCGCCCTCCGAAGCCGCGCGACTGGCCGCGCGATCCGCCGGTGACGCCGCCTCGGCCGCGTACTTGCACCCCATCGCCCAGGCCGGCCAGGTCGGCCACATCCTGCGGGCCTGCGCGAGCGTTGCGCGCATCGGGGAGGTGGAGGCGGGCGGCGATCCAGCGGTCGGGGATGCCTTGCTGGAACGGTCGCGGCGGCGTGCGACGCCGGTGCTCATCGATGTGCTCCGCCGCTACCCGCTCGCGACAGGCGGCAGCAGTCGTGTCGCCCGGCTGATGAGCACTTTGGATCATTCCCTGCGTCAGGCGGCTGAGCGGCCGCCAGGGCACACCGCAGGGAGCGGCGCCGATGTGCGCAGGAGGAAGCGCACGTCATGATCCTCCCGAAGGTCCGCGACCCTCGCTTCGTGACGATCCGCCGGGGTGGGACTCCCACTGATGCGGATCACCGTCTCCTCGCCCTATGGGCGTGCCGCGGCCCGGACCCGCGACGCCGGCTGGGCGGTACTCTGCCCCCTCCACCCCTGCGGCATCGTGGCCCCGGCCACCTGGCGGGACGCCCGGCCGGAAATCGCAACGCCGTTCCCCGCCGGGCGGAGCGACCCGCACCAGCGGCCCCGGCCCCCTGCGTCGTGCCGACACTGACTGCGACCAGGCACCGCCACGCGGATCGAGGAGGGGAGGGCCGTGGAGGACTTCGTGGCCCAGGACATCGCGGCCATGCGCAAGGAGGGCGACCTGCCGGCCCTCATGCGCCTGCGGATCCGCCCGGCCCGCGCTCCTGTCCACGTCGTGGCGCTGTGGCAACGCCCCCCGGGGCCCACCCGGTCACACAGCCGGTGCCTGCCCCTTCGCCACACCGCTGGAGGCCGGGCGTCAGCGGGCCCGGGGCGAAGCGGCCCTCCGCGACCGCCACCGCTGCCGGGCACTCGAACCCCCCTGCGAGGCCGACCCCTGCCGCTGCCCGCTGTGCGGCGCTCCCCGGGGAACGGCCGCGTGACGAGGTGGCACGGTGCGCCGCGTCAAGATCTTGGGTTCTGGCCCACGAGCTTTCGCGACTCGGATAGGCGCTGAGGTAGCCGGATTCCACGGGATCGAGCTGCGGGGCCGTCCACAGCGGACGCAATTGTCGGCGTACGCCGAACGTCCCCGGACAGGTACAGCCGCGCGTACCCAGCCTTCATGGTGTTCGGGGCCGGAGCGCCCGGGGACGGGGGACCCTGGGCAGGCCTGGACGAGTAGTTCGGATCTCGATCGCGGGCCCGGTCGGACTGTCTTGAACAGGGGCTCGGCGGCGACGTCACAACCTCACGTCGGAGACCCTGGCGCCCTCCGCTACTGCGGGATTCGGGACTACTCGTCCGGCGGTTGGTCTACGAGGCGCCGTCAAGGACCTCGCGCAGTCGATGCGCGAACTCGTCCGGCTTCCCCGGATATCCGAACTCGCCGTCGCAGAACCCGCCATGGTGGCTCGGGAACACGGTCACCCGCTGTCCGAGCAGTTCGGCGGTCGCGACGGAGGTGCGTCCGGTCTGCACGTTTTCGGACTCCTCGCCCACAGCGATCACGATGCGGGTCGGTGCAGCGGCGATCGCCTCCGTATCCGGCTGGTAGCCGCTGACCGCCCATGACCGGTCGGACAGCAGCGGATCGTCACGTGAGCCGTCATCCTCCATGGGGATCCCGAACGCGGCGGGATCGGCCTCCGGCTGCGCGAAGTACGCGTCGGTGAACTCCCCCTCCCACGAGGTCATGGCCACGAACGCGGCCATCCCGGCCCCCCGTCCCCGCTTCTCGTAGGCCTCCCGGACTCCGGCCCGCGCCCGTACGGCCGCCGGGCCGTCCGGCGTGAGGGTGATGAGCGGCGGCTCGTGCGCGACCAGGGTGGTCACGTCCGCGGGATACTTCGCCACGACCGCTAGCGCGGTGATCGCTCCGCCACTGCTGGCGAACATCTCAACCGGCCCGGCCCCCAGCGCCTCGATGACGGCGTGCACGTCGTCGGCCTGGGTCTGCGGCGTGTGGTCGACCCGCCCGTCCTCACGGGTGCTGCGACCGAGCCCGCGCGGGTCATAGGTGGCAACGGTCCGCTCGGGGAAGCGCGCGGCGAGCGCGGCGAAGCCAGCAGCGTCCATGGGCTGGCCGATCATGAACAACGGCGGGTGCCCGTCTGCGGTCGGCAGCGGCCCGCGAACGTCATAGACGAGGTCCGCGCCAGCTGTCTTGAGTGTGTGAGTCTCCATACCCGTGCAGACCGGCCCCGTCCCGGAAACTCATCGGCGCGGCCGGCGTCACTCCGCGATGCGGCTGCGCCCCACCTCGGAGCGCGCGCCTTTGCCCGATGACGGGAGGACAAGGGTCCCTGGGTACGAGAGGAACGCCCTGAGCGCCTCCTTGCAGCCCTTCGTCCGGCACGGGCCCGACCACCTCATGCACCATCCGGCAATCGACGTCACGGAACTCTGCGCTCTCCTGCCCGCCGGCTGAAGCCTCACCCGCCAACCGCAGCGCTCAGCCACAGCCAACAAGATCACGATCCAGGGCTGGAGTGCTAAGCGCAACAACGCCGACAAGCTCTGACGGCTCGGCGTCGCATGGGCCAACATCGGGCTGGACGCCGCCGACCCCGAGGTGCTCAAGGCGCAGCTGAAGAACCAGACGATCGACGAAACCGATCTCGAAGCCATCCGCATGCCGAACAAGGCGGGCATCTCGGTTCATGCCTCGTACATCGCCGGCGCTCTGGGAGAGCGGCTGGAGGCACTGGACCGCACCAACGCAGGGATCCGGCAAATGCTGGGCGAGGTGAAGCTCTCCTTGGTCGAGTTCTTGCGGTTTATCCCGTTGCCGAACGGTCCGGCATGGGATCTGCTGGTCGGCTATGAGCGGCCGAACTTCTTCGAAAGCAGCGCCGAGACCGACAGCCATCTGGCCGCTCCGGGAATCGCCGGGAGACGGGAGGGCCGGGAGGAAATGTTCGCCAGGTTCGGTGTCAGGGCTTGCTCGGCATCGACGAGCTGGGCGCTTTCCGGGCGGACAACTTCACCCCCATCGGTGGGATGTGTGCCCTGGAGCGCATCGGCGAGGTGGATGAGACGGTGAGCGCGCACAACGTGCACACGGGAAACAATGTCGGATGGCAGGGTGGCCTGGGGCCCGGCCGCCCGCCGGGCCCCAGGCGGGCGAAGAGAAGGGTGCCGGAATGCTGGGAGTGGAGAATCTGCCGACCTATGCCTTGGGCGCGGTGCTGATCATTCTGCTGCCGGGGCCGAGTTCTTTGTTCACGCTGTCAGTCGCCGCACGCCTGGGGGTCAGGGCCGGCTGTCGCGCCGCGACGGGGGTGTTCCTGGGCGAGACCCTGCTCATGGTGGCGACGGCTGCCGGGCTCGCTTCGCTGCTGCAGACCAACGAGCTGCTGTTCGCCATCGTGAAGTACGCCGGAGCCGGCTACCTGACGTGGATCGCGGTGGGCATGATCCGGGCGGCATGGGCGATGTGGCGACGCCGCAACGAGAAGACCGCGGAGGACGCGGCCGCCCCCCTTGACCCGTCGACGGCCGGAAGGCTGTTCCGGCGCTCGTTGGTGATCACCGTCCTGAACCCGAAGGCGATCTTGTTCTTCATCTCGTTCTTCGTGCAGTTCGTCGACCCCCAGTACGCTTACCCGGGGCTGTCCTTCGCGTTGCTCGCACTTGTCTACCAAGTCATCAGCATCGCGTACGTGACCGCGTTGATCCTCGCCGGTACGTACCTCGCCGCGCAGTTTCGCCGCCGCCAAAAGCTGTCTGCGGGCCTCACGACGGGGGCGGGAGCGCTGTTCCTCGGTTTCGCGGCGAAGCTGGCCACAACGAGCAATTGAGCGTGGCACCGGCGTCCCTCACGTCTTGGCCGCTTCGCTCGGCGGCCCCTGCGTGACGTGCGAATGGAACGCAGGGCCGCGGCCCCCAGTCCTGTCAAAAAAGCGGCTTTCAGCCCAGACCGTACGACGGTTGGCGGGCCACAGCGCGCTGAGCCCGCTGAACGGGCGCGTCGTCTGTCCAGCCCCGGCTCGCGGGGCCCGAACCGCGACAGGCGGCCCCTACGGCGCCGGCATTCACGTCAGCGGCAGCCGCCGAAATTCCTCATCTCCACGAATTCGTCGGCGACCCCGACTCCTGCGACCTCGATACCTTCAAGCGAACCAGTTGAGAGAGCCGCATGGGCCAGACGAGGCCGTCGAAACGGAGGCGAAGAGGAACCGCGGCCTGTTCAGACGACGCCGGCAGTCGCGGGCAAGCTCGAGGGGAACCTGGGCAAGCCGGACCGGACATCCCAGCCTCGGCCAAAGGAGGAAGCGGTGCGCAGTTTCGAGACGGGCCAGACGGTCGTACGGCGCGACGTGCACCGTTCCGGCCGGGTGTGCAGCGAGCAGGCGCTGCGGGTCGTCGCCGACACCGGCGAGGCGCTGGTGACCGCCTGCGCGCCCGGGGCGAAGGCCCGGTGGCCCGCCCTGTACGCGCAGGCCCGCGCGGAGCGAGACCGGTCGGTGCGCACGGAGGCGTTCGACGCGATGGCGACCGGCCGGTGGGAACTCGCCGCCGCGGTGTGGCGGGAGACCGACCTGCTGCTGTGGAAGCCGCCCGCGGCCTGGTTCAGCGTCAACGCCTTCTATGTGCCCGACGGACACGGGCGCCGGCTGCGGAACTGGTACGTCAACTTCGAGCACCCCACCCGCCGGACCGGGGCCGGCCTCGACACCTTCGACCTCACCGTGGACCTGGTGGTCACACCCGACCTCGCCCGCTGGGAAGGGAAGGACGAAGACGAGTACGCCCACGTGCGGCGGCTCGGCATCGTCTCCGACACCGAGCACCGGGCCGTCGACGCCGCCCGCGGTGAGGTCCTGGCGATGCTCGCCGAACCCTCCGGGATCTTCGCGCAGGCGGAGCGGTGGGCGGCCTGGAGGTGAGAGCCGGCCTGGCCCACGCCGTGCCTTTCCCGGCCTGTGACGGCTGCGGAGAGGGTCGCACCGGAAGGGGGGCTGAACCGTTGGCTGCAGCTGGTTCAGGGGCGGCAGGGGCGACGGTCATTCGGTCATGAGACCCGAAGTGCAGACGTTCGTTGCCGACGGACCGCTTCCCGACTGGGACGCGAGCGAGGAAGAAACCGCCAGGCGTGACCGCCGGCTGACGGCGATCTCCCGGCCTGTCACACCCGAAGATGCCTCAGCACCGTCAGTAACGCCAGGGCTGGTCGTTCGGGCCCAGTGCCCAGAGCCTGTCGGAGGACGGGTACGAGGTGTCGAGGTAGAGCGTATTCCAACTGCCGTTTCCGTACGTGTCGATCGTCAGCGCGAGGCTCTTGTTGACGACGGGACGCCAGATCTGCCAGGGCGAGTTCGTGTCGGAGGCCGTCTCGGGCTGGAGGTTCCACTTCTGGATCTCCGATCCGTTGCAGGTCTTCACGACGACTCGCATAGCGCGTGCGGGTGAATCGGCCAGCGGCTGGAGGCACTTGTTCGCCGCCACGTTCTTGAGGACGCGGTTGTGCGTGCCGTCGGGCAGTCGGCCGCTGACGACCTGTGACGCCCACTCCTCCGTGCTGTACTTCCAGTTCGGGTCCCGCAAGCTGTTGGCGAGGGCCCCCTCGGCCGCGGTGTTGTTGTCCAGCAGAGCGAGCCGCGAGCCGTCCTTCTTGTTGATGAGGTCGAAGGAGCCGGGCTCAGCTGCGGCCGGCGCGGTACCGGCGGTGACGAGGCCGGACAAGGTCAGTACGGCGGTAGACGCGGCAATGGCGGTGCGACGAAGCCTGGACATGGATGTGTCTTCCTTCCGATGGCATGGGGCCTGAACCACGTCGCTGAGTCTGCATGGCATTTGCTGCCTGTCGGATCCGTCGCGGCGAGACTCCATTCAATGGTGTAAAAACAGCCGTGGGGAGGAATTCGTCCGGGCACGCGGGGTAGTTGCACTGGCTTGTAATACTTGCGTTTGTCGCTGGAGTGGCTGGTTCGCCAGCGGTGGGGGCCGCCACCGCAGCCGCCCGTGACATCTGCATCCTGCGTCCCGACCGGAACCGCCCTCGAGTGCCATGGGCTTCCGATCTTCGTTTCTGGTGACGGAAAGACCGCTGAATGAGCACATGTGACAAGTCGGATGCCTCACCTGTGACCACCAGGCTGCTTCGGCCGTTCCCATTCGCCAGCTCATCCGGCTCCACTGGTGACAACTCCTGAGCTTCGGCTCATACCCGTATCCGGACCCGAGGAACGACGCCGAACGTGCGGCGAACCGCCAGGCCGCTGACGACTACCAGCGCCAGGAGGAGGAAGCGGCCGCCCTTCTCCACCTCGCCGAGGGGCTTCCTCCGGTCGCTCCCGAGCTGCTCCTCGAACAGGTGCGGCTCGACCGAGGAGGCCGCGGAGCGATTCAGTGCTCGTCCGCGAGACGGCGGGCCTGGCGTTGACTCCACGCAAAAGTCCTCGCGCACCGTTGCGCCGCCCCAAGCAGCGCTCGGTGCGGAACGACGGGTTGACGCGGAGGTGCTGCAGGCCGTCAGGAGAAGGAGAGGGTGCCGCGGCCGTGCACCGAGGAAAGCCCGCGTGTCGTGCGGCTGCGGACGTCGTTGGTGGGCTGCAGGCGGCCGTGGGCGCGCTGCCCGGCCATCCGGCCCCCGGGGCACCGTGCCGTTCGGCAGCGCGGCCGTGACCATGCCCGAGCCGCCTCGGGAGCGCAGGACGGAGGTGCCCAGTCGCCGACCGCCCGTTCCGTACCGGACCACCGTGGTCTGCCCTGCCATGTTCAGCGCCCAGGTGCAGGTGCAGGTGCAGGTGACGTTGCCGCGGCCCTGGAAGGTCAGTACGCCGGAATGTACCGCCCGCTGCCGGCCGGTGGGGGAGGTGCGGCCACGCAGCGCTACCTTGCCGCGGACGCGGACGGGCCGGGAGCGGGCGGTCATTGCGGGGCTGGGGGCGACGGGCCCGCCCGTGGTGCGCAGTGCGCACCGCAGATGCACCGGGGACGTTGCGGACACGGCGGCCTGTGCCGAGGGTTCTGCCACTGTCTGCGTTCCCCACGCGAGTGCCCGTACGAGGCCGCCGGTGAGCAACCCTCGCACGGCTCGGCTCAGCAGGTGTCCCGCCCGGCCCGCAGCAGCATCGTGCGTGCTTCCTGCTGTGTCACTCATCGCTACAATCCTCACGCTATGCGCCGGAATCATCACTTGGCGTGTCGGATCCCACTCAGGAAGAAGCACGATGAAGCCCGACGCACCGTCGCGCACCCCCCTCGCCCCGGTCCCGCCCCGCCGGGCGGCCCGACTGCTGCCCGCGCTCCTGCGGCATCCGCGCCGACTGGCCTGTTGTGGCTTGCTCGCCGTACTGCTGATCGCCGCAGTCCTGGCCGCGGTGCCCGCCCGTCTCTCGCCCGGCGGTTTCTCTGCCCAAGGCACCGAAGCGGTCCGCGCGGACGCAGTCCTGCGGGAGCGGTTCGCAGCCGGGCTGCCCGACCTCGTCCTGCGGGTGGACGCCCCGCGCGGCGTCGACGATGCGACCGTTACCGATGCCGGGCTGAGCCTGGCCGAGGAGATCGCCCGCCGCCCGGGCGTGGACCACGTCTTCTCCTACTGGAGCGGGCAGGATCCCCGGCTCGTCTCACGAGACCGCCACAGCGCCCTGGTGACCGTCGATCTCGCGGGCGACGAGATGGAGGCCACCCGCACGGCTCAGGCCCTGGTGCCGCAACTCACCGGGGACCGAGACCTGTTGCGGGTCTCGGCCACCGGCGCGTCCTGGGTCGGCGCACAGGTGTCCCAGGTGAGCCGCTCCGATCTGATCACCGCTGAACTGGTAGGCGTCCCCCTGGTCATGGTGGTCCTGCTGCTGGCCTTCGGCTCGGTGACGGCCGCTCTGCTGCCGGCCGTCGTCGGTGGCCTGGCGGTCGGCGGCACCCTCGCAGCGTTGCGCGTGCTCGCCCACTACTACCCCGTTTCCGTCTTCGCACCGAACCTCGCCGCCGCACTGGGCTTCGGACTCGCCGTCGACTACGCCCTGTTCCTTCTCACCCGCCACCGCGAGGAACTCGCCCGCGGCCTGTCGCCCACCGAAGCGATCACCGTCACCCTGCGCACCACGGGCCGGGCGGTACTCTTCTCCGCCGCCACCATCGCCACCTGCCTGGCCGCCCTGCTGCTCTTCCCCCTCACCTTCCTGCGCTCCCTCGCGGTGACCGGAATCGTCGTCGTCGTCCTGTCCGCCGCAGCCGCCCTGCTCCTGCTGCCCCCCGCCCTTGTCCTGCTGGGCGGGCGCCTGCAGCGGGCCCGCTGGCTGAGCAGACCCGCCCGCACCCGCTCCGGCGCCCTGTCCTGGACCCGGATCGCCCGTCTGGCCACCGATCACCCCGCACTGACCGGGGCCGGCACCGCCGCGGTGCTCCTGTGCCTGCTGTCACCCTTCGGGCATGTACGGTTCGGCCCCGCCGACGTACGTGTCCTTCCCACGTATACCGAGTCCCACGCGGTGGCCCGGCACATCGCCGCAGACTTCGACCTGCCCTGGAACCGAACCCTGCAGGTTCTCCTCCCGGAGACCGACTCGCTGGAGCAGGAGGCGCAGCTCGACGCGTACGCCCGCCATGTCTCCGCACAGCCCCGGGTTGCCGTGGTGGACAGCGCCCTGGGCACCTACCGGCACGGGCAGCAGGTCAAGGGCCCGGGCCCGGCCGCCCTGATCTACACGGCTGAGGGCTCGACCTGGCTCACCGTGCTGGCCGACGGCTCGCCCACCCATGACGGCGACCTCATTGACGCCCTGCGCGCGCTGCCCGCCCCTGGCCCGCACCTGGTGTCCGGGGAGGCGGCACGCCAGCACGACACCGAAAAAGCGCTGGCCGCCCGGCTGCCGCTCGCCGCTGCCTGGGTCGCCGTCTCGGTCGCCGTGCTGCTGTTCCTGCTGACCGGCTCCCTGGTCCTTCCCCTCAAGGCCCTGGCGGTCGGTCTGCTCAGCCTCGGCGCGAGCTTCGGGATCATCGTCCACGTCTTCCAGGACGGTCACCTGCTGTGGCTTCTCGGCGGTGCCACGGTCACCGGCGAACTGATCCTGCCTGTACCCGTGCTGATGTTCGCCGTGGCCCTGGGCATCAGCATCGACTACGAGGTGTTTCTTCTCGCCCGCGTTGGCGAGGCCTACGACCAGGGCCTGCGACTGAAGGACGCCGTCGTCACCGGCGTCGCACAGACCTCACGCGTCATCACCACCGCTGCCGTACTGGTCGCGGTCGCTCTCCTGCCGCTCCTCACCTCCCGCCTGTCCATCCTCAAGATGCTGGGCCTCGGACTGGCCCTCGCCGTCCTCGTCGACGCGACCCTCGTCCGCGCCTTCCTGGTCCCGGCGGCCATGTGCCTGCTGGGACGGGCCAACTGGTGGGCCCCCGCCCCACTGACACGCCTGCACCAACGCCTGTTCCCCACCGCCCCCCACCACACGCGCACCGCCCCCCTGCCCGCACCCCGGCCGCGCGCGCCCGCGCCGGACACCACAGCACCTCACTGACGGCCCATGCGTCGCAGCCGGCAGGACGGGCCGTCGGCCGCACGGCCGGGCGACGGTTGCACGAGGCTCCGAGGCGCTGCACGGTGCGGGGTGGTGCTGGGGAAGCACCGGGCGGAGCGGCCCACCGGCTGCCCCCGATGCCGGCCCGATGTTCTTGCCACGCAAGGTGCCTGACCGTGCCCAGGTGACGGTCTGCGGACGCGAAGCGGACCGCACCCAGGCCGGGTACAGGACGCCCGGACCGCAAACCCGCGCGGCACTGCCTGGTGAGGCGTTACCGCGGTGCGACGGCCTCTGTTTGCCCGAGGGCCCGGACCATGTAGTCCTCGTCGAGAGGCCTGGGACCGGCAGGGTCGCCAGGGTCAGGGCCCTGCTACGGCGTGACCCGCCCGGCCTTCCTGCTCGCGGACCTGCCCGTGGAGTTACCGGGCCGGATGCGTTCGGACCGAGTCCTGATACTTTCCGCCTCCGCCCCAGCCGGCGGGCAAGCGCGGGCGCAAACCCAAGCACGGGGCAGAGTTCACCTTCGAGGACCCGGCCGCCTGGCCGGACCCTTGCCGAAGACCTTCGCAGACCCGGGGAGCGGCCCGCACACCAAGGACGTCTCACCCCTGCACGGGTCCGCCGAGGACTTCGCCGCCTCCACGGCAAGGCCCCCCGGCCAGCCGGTGCACCGAAACCCAGCACGGCAGGCCCAGGCCGGCCAATCGGCGTGAAGAACAAGCACCGTGCACGCGAACGCACCATAGGGAAACAGGGCCAACCGGACCTCGCGGCAGCCATCACAAGCAGCAGAGGACCTGCTTGCACGAGGCGGCGGGACGTTCGCGTCAGCTGCCGGTGGTGACGATTGCTGCCAGGGCGTGTTCGGCGAGCGCGGTGATGGTGAGGGAGGGGTTCGCGCCGCCCACGTTGCCCGGCAGCAGCGATCCGTCGACCACGTACAGCCCGCGATGGCCGCGCACGCGTCCGTGGAGGTCGGTGCATTGGCCGATGACGCAGCCGCCGACAGGGTGGGCGGTGAAGGGGTAGGGGTTGTTGACCGTGAGAGGCAGCGTGCCCAGGTTGTTGGCGGCGACACGGGCGCTGTAGGCGTGCACCGCGTGGGCGGCCGCGGCGGATTTGTCGGGGGTCCAGTCGGCGAGGTGGACGCGGCCGGTGGCACGGTTGTAGCGGAAGCTGCCGCGGTGGTCGTGATCCACCGTCATGCCAAGTGTCACCACCGCCGGGACAGCTGTGTAGGTGGGCAGCACCCAGTTCTCGACCAGGAGTGGAAGGCCGAACCCGCGGTGCAGGAACGCCGCAGAGGCGCTCGGTGATCCCTGGCTGCCGCCGTGGAAGGCAAGGGGCTGGCTGCGCAGGTTGAGCTGGTCGCCGTTGTCGCCGAACCCGGTGCCGATAGCGTCGGGAAGGTCGGGAAGGTCTCCGCGTTCGCGGGCGGCGACCAGGAGGCGGTTGGTGTTGAGGGTGCCGGCCGCCATGAAGAGCATGTCACAGCTCAGCTCAAGGGTTTCGAGGACCGTTCCGCCGGAGTCGAGGCGGCGGACCCCGACGAGATAGCCGCCGCGCCTGCCGCGCCGAAGCGAGATCACTTCGTGCAGGGGGCGCAGTTGCACGTGGCCGGTGGCCAGCGCGGCGGGCAGATAGCTGCGGGTGAGGGACTTCTTCGCCCCGTTGCCGCAGCCGAAGTCGGAGTTGCCCACGGTGGCCGACAGCGGGGCAGTGCCGGCGAGTTCAGCGCGGATGGTGGCCCAGTCGAAGGTCGATTCGAGGGCGAAGGTACGAAAGCCTGCCCGGTGCAGCTGCCGGTCCCACAGCCTGGAATGGGTGAACGGAGCGGAGCGGTAGATGTCGCCGGGCATGCGGGTGGCACCGAGCATGGCACGGGCCTTCGGGAACCACCGCTGGTGGAACGCGTCGTAGCGCAACGCGGCGGGGTAGAGGGATTCGAAGTAGCGGCGGGGCGGGGCGAGGGTGACGCCTGTGTAGACCACCGATCCGCCGCCGACCGCGGCGGCGCAGGCAATGTCCAGACCGGCTTCCTGGGACACCTCCATGACACCGAGGTTCGGCCGCACTGGTACCGGCAGCATCGCCGGCCACCGGGTGATGCTGCGCCGCCAGAACATGGTGTCGGTGATGGCGTGGGCAGAACCGAAGAGGTGACGGTCGGGAGCGACGGGCCACTCTCGGCCGCGTTCCAGGACCAGTGTGTCGACCCCCGCCTGTCCCAGGCGTAGCGCGGCCACCGAGCCCCCGAAACCGGATCCGATCACGATCGCACGGAAACGGCCACGGCGGACGTCACGGGCCGGGCGGCTGCCGGAGTGAGCGACGCCTGCGCTGAGAATGGCGAGCGTGCCATTTCCCGCGAGGCCGATAATTCCTCGACGAGACACAAACAAAGGCCCTCCAAAGGGATAACGATATGAGATGCACTGTGGCTCATACCGCTGACGACGACGCCGGCGGGCGCCCAGGCTAACCTCTGTCCGGATCCATTCCCGGACGTGAGCACCCCGAGCCCGCAGGCTTTTCGGGTGTACGCCTGATCAGTGCAGTACCGGACCGCGGTACCCCGGAGCGCCTGGTGGATGCAAGCGTGGTTACTGAAGGATTCAGCTCCCCCGGAGCTCATTTCCAATTCAGCGGTATATCGTTCGGCCTGACTGTCGGCTACCTGGTCAGCCATGGTCCTGCCACGTCCGGCTCCCTCGAACACCGCGGCGATACGCACCAGCGACTGCCGGAAGGGAAGTCGGGCGCGCCG
Organism: Streptomyces enissocaesilis; assembly: GCF_039533765.1. Taxonomy (NCBI): domain Bacteria; kingdom Bacillati; phylum Actinomycetota; class Actinomycetes; order Kitasatosporales; family Streptomycetaceae; genus Streptomyces; species Streptomyces enissocaesilis. The sequence continues at coordinate 104,838 of NZ_BAAAUD010000023.1, forward strand.
ACGGAGAGTTGAGCGACAGCGTGGTGTGCGGACCGTCGGGGGCGTATCGGAGTGCTCTGCGAGTCGTTGAGGATGCGTGAGTGCATCGCATGAAGCCCTGTTAGCACAGGTGAAGATCGACCTGCTTGAGAAGCTGCAGAATTCGGCGGAGGAGACAGATCCGGAGGCCTCAAGCCTTGACCTCGGCCCTGCCTCCCCGGACGTGCTGGAGCTGTCGTCCTTGGTGGCCAAACAGTGTGGTGTACGGGCAGGGACGAAGGACCTGTTCGCGGTGGAGAAGCCGGACGGCAGCGCCGGGCTGACGGAGAAGTCGGCGGGGGTGGTCAGGTGACCACGTGCGGGGCAGCCGTGACCGGGCTGTGTCGTGTGACATCGGCGAGCATCGGCGCGGGAAGCAACTGGAAAGCGGAGTATGAGGGCTGCGGCGTGGGCGCTCCCGATCCGGTACTGGATGCTCCACCCGTTCGTACTGTCTGCCGGGTCCGCGGCTGTGATGCCGAGGACAGCCCCTCGGGGGCCGGACGGTCCACCGCACGCACAGAGCGAGGCACGGTGGATACGGCACTTTCGAAGAGGAACACGTCTCTCTCGATATGCGCGGCGAAGCCGAAACGGGGGGTGGGCAACGATCTCGGGACGGCCCCGGTACGGCTGTCCGACCCTGCCCTGTTGTCCTGTGATCCCGCTGTGGTGAGCCGTACGGCGGTACGCATTCAATGGCCGGAGTACCGTGCCGCGATGCGACGGCTGCTGGAGCCGGTACCGGCTGTGGTCGGCCTGTGGTGCACGCGGCGTTCGTCATTCCGTACCTGCCGGCGGGCCACCTGTGCTTCAGCGCGGTAAGCGGTCTTGGGCGCAGCGCCCACGCAGGGTGCGTCGTGGAGCCGTGCTACTTGAAGCAGAAGGCACTGCGGAACGCTCGATGACCGCCCAAGCCGAGTTCCAGGGCGCTTTCAGCATCCCGGCTCACAGGGCCAAGGGCCGGTCTTGAACCACCATTCTCTCTCCCGGACCTTGGCCGGTCCTGATTCCAACCTTCATGAGGTAGACGTGCAGAACAGCGGTGCAGGGCAGCGACTCCACCAGTCACCGATTGCGATCGTAGGATTGGCGGGGATGTTCCCGGAGGCCGGCAACGTCCGGGAATTCTGGCGTAATGTGGTTAGTGGGCGCGATTGCATCAAGGACGTACCGGAAGCCTGGTGGAAGATCTCGGATCACTACGACCGGGACATGTTCGCCGAGGACACGACGTACGCGCGCAAGGGCGGCTTCCTGCCTCCCGTATGGTTCGACCCACTCGAGTTCGGCATGCCGCCCGCGACGCTGGACTCCACCGGAACCGTCCAGCTCCTGAGCCTGATCACAGCCCGTGACGTACTGCGGGATGCAGGATGCGACAGCGCCTCCTGGTACGACCCGGCCCGCACCGGCGTCATCCTGGGCGTGTGCGGCACGAATTCGACGATGTTCCCGCTCGGTGCCCGCCTGCTGACCCCACAGGTCCGCGAGGCCGCCTTGAGTTGTGGCTTGTCCGAAGAGGACGCGCAGGAAGTCGTCCGTCGCTTCAAGTCGGCCTCACCGCCGTGGACCGAGGACTCCTTCCCCGGCGTACTGGGCAACGTTGTATCGGGCCGCATCGCCAACCGGCTGGGATTGGGCGCGGCCAACTACACCGTGGACGCCGCTTGCGCCAGCTCCCTGGCCGCAGTCCGTGCGGCGGTGGACGAACTCATCACCCACCGGGCGGACTTGATGCTCACTGGGGGATGCGACGCCGACAACACGATCATGACGTACATGTGCTTCAGCAAGACCCCCGCACTGTCGCCCACTGACAAGATCCGCCCCTTCGATAGCACCGCCGACGGCACGATGCTCGGCGAAGGCATCGGAATGCTCGCCCTGAAACGCCTCGAGGACGCTGAACGCGACAACGACCGGATCTACGCCGTCCTACGGGGCATGGGCAGTTCCAGCGACGGCCGGACCAAAAGCATCTACGCGCCGTGCGGCGACGGCCAGCTGGTGGCGCTGCAACGGGCGTATGACGACGCGGGAGCTGCGCCGTCCTCCGTCGAGCTCATTGAGGCACACGGCACCGGTACCCCCGTCGGTGACGAAGTGGAGATCGAGGCGCTCGGCGCGCTCATGGCATCCGACGGCCAACCCGCTCATGTCGCGGTCGGCTCCGTCAAATCTCAAATCGGACATACAAAAGCGGCGGCCGGCGCGGCCGGACTGATCAAGACCGCTCTGGCTCTCCATCACCGGATGCTGCCCCCCAGCATCAACGTCGACACGCCCACCGAACGTGCAACCGGCGCGCTGTACGTCAACACGCGAGCCCGCCCATGGGTACGCGACCCGGGGCGGCCGGTGCGGCGTGCGGGAGTGTCCGCCTTCGGCTTCGGCGGAGTCAACTTCCACGCGCTGCTGGAGGAGCATGCCACCGCGCCGCGCATCATGCATTCCACCCCCGTCACCTGCCTGTGGCACGCCCCGGACCCTGAAGCACTCCTCGCCCTCTTGACGGACGCGGCCCCTCCCATGCCCAGCGGCGACACGGTCCCTGCCACACATGCCCGGGTCGGGTTCCTCGCTGCCGACCGCTCCCAGGTGGCGCAGTTGCGGGCCACCGCTGCCGCGCAACTGCGCGCTCATCCCGGCCACGAGGCCTGGGAGCACGTCAGCAACATTTATTACCGCCGCACTGCCCTGCCCGTCGGCACCAAGGTGGCCGCGCTGTTCGCTGGACAAGGCAGCCAGTACACCAACATGGGGCTTACCGCACTCCTCGCCCTGCCGCCGGTGCGAGCTGCCTTCGACGAGGCCAACGCCCTGTGCCCCACGGGTGAGGACACCTTGGCCAGGGTGGTCTTCCCCGCACCCGGGAACGTCGAGCCGGCGGAAGCCGAGAACCGGCTGCGCCGCACCTCCTACGCCCAGCCCGCGATCGGCGCACTGTCGGCGGGGCAGTACCGCTACCTCTCCGAGCTCGGCTTCACGCCCGACGCTGTGCTCGGTCACAGCTTTGGTGAGCTCGCCGCCCTGTGGGCGGCCGGTTCGCTGGACGGACCAGCCTTCGTGCGGTTGGCGCGAGCCCGGGGGCTGGCCATGGAGACTGCTCCCGGCTCCGACCCGGGGGCCATGGTGGCCGTCCGCGCACCGGTCACCTCCTGGAACGGCCTCGCGGCCCGATTCCCTGCGTTGAGCGTGTGCAACTACAACAGCCCTGAAGACTTCGTCGTGGGCGGACCGACCCCGGACATCGAGGACTTCTTCTCCATGTGCCAGCGGGAGCGCATCCCGGCCCAGCGTCTGCCGGTCGCCGCTGCCTTCCACAGTGAACTGGTCCGCCACGCGTTGAAGCCGTTCACCCGCGCCGTCACCCAGGAGGAAATCAAACAGCCAGCTCTGCCGGTGGCCGCCAACACCAGCGGCGCCTCCTACGGGGCCGACCCTGCCCACAACGCCCGTGTCCTCACCGAGCAGATCGTCAGCCCGGTGGACTTCACGGGCCGGCTGCGCGAGCTGTACGAGAGCGGCTGCCGGGTCTTCGTCGAGTTCGGTCCCAAGCAGGTCCTCACTCAGCTCACCCAGCGCACCTTCGGCGCAGACGTCTTCGCCATCCCGACCGACACGGGCCCTGGCACGGACAGCGCGACCGCGTTGAAGCAGGCAGCTCTTCGGCTGGCCGTACTAGGGCGTCCCCTGACCGGCATCGACCGTCACGACCTGCCCCTCCCACCCGAAGCCGTGACCGGCTCTGCGGTATCCCGGCTGCTGGAAGGTCCGAATTTCGCGATGAACGCACGACGCCCGCACTTCGAGAAGGTTCTCTCCGAGGCCTATACGTGCGGGGCAGCCCGCCAGTCCGCTTCTGCGCCTCCTGACGTTCAGGAACAACGTTCTGGCACACCGACCGCGACCGGAGACAGCCCCACTTCCGAAACCAGCCGGATCCTGCCCGTACCGGTCGGTGACGAGCGAGCAGTGGCGGACGGCGCGACGAGCAGCGGGATTGCCGAGACAGCCGTCGGCCATCTGGCCCTGCACACACGCTTCCTCGACGGCCAGCTGCGGACCACTGAACGCCTGGTTGCCCTCCTGGCGGCGGCCGGTGAACAGGAGCCGCACATCACTGCCCGCGTAGGGGCAGTACGTGATCACAGTCTTGCCCTGAGCCAGGCCCACATCCGGGCCAACGAAGTTCTGGCGGACATGATGCGTCTATCCGGCGGCACGGCCCCCAGCAGCCCCCACGCATATGGCGGCCGGCCCGCCCTGCCGCCATACCGTTCCACTGCCACCGACCCTTCAACAGGTGCCGAAGCGCTTCCCTCTGCTGGTCCGGCGGATCCGGCGGAGCCTGCTGGGACTGCCACGCCGCATTCCAGCAACGCCGGGCAGCCTGAGCAGCCCGCGGCCCACGCGCCTCAGGTACCCCCAGCCCGGTCGGCGATCGCCTCCCTCCTGGCTGATGGCACAACCATGTCTTCTGGAAAGACACCGGGGGACCTGGAGGAACTGAGCCCCGAGCACGTCGAGAAAATCATCTTCGAGATCGTCGCTGAGAAGACCGGATACGCCGTCGAGATGCTCGAACCCGATCTCGACATCCAGATGGACCTGGGTATCGACTCGCTCAAGCAGGTCGAGATCGCAGCAGAGGCGTGGCGGCGCTACCCGGTGATCGCCCGTGAGGAGCTCTACCGGTTTGCACAGGCCCGCACGGTCGGGGACCTGGCGTTGCTGCTGCGGGAGATCGCCTCGGCACCAGCCGCAAGCCTCGGCGAGTTCACCACCGCACCGCTGGGACGGGCCTACACCACGTTGCGTTCGCTGCCCGTGCCGGACGAGCACCTCGGGGCATACGCCCCCGACCCGGTCGCGCTGGTGATCAACGACGGCAGTTCCCTGACAGTCACTCTGGTGCGGTCCCTGCGCGCCGCGGGTTGGCACGTCGTGCCGCTGGCGCTACCGGACGTGGCTGTGAGCAGCCAGGAATCCCAGCTGGCCGACTGGAGCGAGCAGTCCCTCAGAGCTCAGCTCACGGACCTGCCCCGGGTGGACCTGTGTGTCCTGCCGGCCGACCGCGCCGACGGGCATGACGCTGCGCACACGATCAGGCGGCTGTGCCATGCGGTGCTCGTAGCCAAGCATCTCGCGCCACTGCTGCGGAAAACGGCCGAAGGCGGCCACCGCGCAGGCTTCGTGGCAGTGACCCGTCTCGACGGTGCTCTTGGTTTCACCGGATCCGGAGCCGATCCGGTATCGGCACTGACCGGCGGACTGGGCGGCCTGGTCAAGACGCTCACACTGGAGGAACTGACCCTCTTCGGCCGTGTCGTGGACGTCGCGCCGTCTCTGGAGGACCACGAGGTGGGGACGCGGTTCATGGCCGAGATCACCGATGCCGCAACGGGCCCGCGCGAAGTGAGCTGGTCCAGCGGTGGATTGCGCCGCACCCCCTTCCTGGCCCCCCGCCCGGCACACCTGCTGCCCGGGGCGCCCGACACCGAGATCAGCAGTGAGGACGTGCTGCTTGTTACCGGCGGGGCCCGCGGGATCACCGCCTGGTGCGTCAGCGAACTCGCCCGGGCACAGTCGTGCCACTTCCTGCTTCTTGGCCGCACCCCCCTCAGCGACCTCCCTTCCTGGGTGGCCGACTGTCCCACCCCGGCGGACCTCCGCAACGTGCTCGCCGAGCAGATGCGAGCCGAGGGCGGCGACCCGCACCATCCCGGCGCACGGGCGGAATTGGACCAGCGCGCGCACAGGCTCGAACAGCAACGAGAAGTGCACGCCACGCTCGACGACCTGCGCAGCCTGGGTATCGACGCCCAGTACGTGGCGGCCGACGTGGGTGACCCCTCCGCGATCGCCGAGGTCCTGGCCCCGCACTCCACCCGTATCACCGGCGTCATCCACGGCGCGGGCGTCCTGGCCGACGAACCCCTGGGGGACAAGAACGCGGACAGCGTGGCCAAGGTCGTCGACGCCAAGCTCACGGGCCTGGTCAACGTCCTTGATGTTCTGCCTGCCGAACAGTTGCGCCACCTGGTGGTATTCACCTCCGTCGCCGGTGTGTACGGCAATGCGCGCCAGACCGACTACGCGCTGGCGAATGAGGCACTGAACCGTTTCGCGTGCGCCTGGCAGGCAGCACATCCCTCGTGCCGGGTGGCGGCTATGGCCTGGGGGCCGTGGCGTGGCGGCATGGCCTCACCTGGCATCCAGGAGATCTTCGTCCAGCACGGAATTCCACTTCTGACCAGGGAGGAAGGGTGCCGATACTTCGTCGAGCAGATGAGTCCCGAGCACACCGGCGATCTCATGACAGTCATGGGGCCGATCGAACCGGTCTTCCGACGACGTGGTTCCCTCCCACCCCGGGGTGTCGTCCTGCAACGGGACCTCTCCTCTATGGCAACCGAGCCTGTCCTGCTCGACCACCGCATCGACGGCCACCCCGTGCTGCCCATGACGGCTGCACTGGGTTGGTGCATCGCGACCGTAGAAGGCCTACACGAGGGGCACCCCGTTACCGGTTGCCGTGACTTCACCATCCGTAACGGACTTGTGTTCGATTCCTCCCACCCTCGCGAAGCCCGTGTAGCGGTGAACCGCCGGGGCGACGCCTTCCATGTCGACATCCGGGACGCCCGGGCGGCGAGCGGCCCCCCGCGTTACGAAGGGGACCTCATCCTCTCCGAGAGTGCAAGGCAGCCCTCGCGCCGGAAACTTCCCGCAGGCCTGCCCGACGGGCCGATCACTGAGATGCACCCGGCCTACGGCGACGAATTCCTCTTCCACGGCCCCTTGCTGCATGGACTGGGCCATCCCGTCGAGGAGACCGATACGGCTCTGACACTTCCTGCACAACTGCCCGAACCCGATCTCGCCCAAGGCGCGTATAGCGGGGTGCTCTACCACCCGGCCCCGGCCGACCTGCTGCTGCAGAGCGCTGCCCTGCTGGGCAGGCGCCGGTTCGGACACCGCTGCCTGCCAGTTGCGGTGAAACGCGTCGACCTGTACGCGCCGCTGCCCGACGGGGAGCGCTTTTGGATCGTGGTCGAACTCCTCGACGACAGTCCGCTGGAGATGAACGTCACCGTCACCGCGTGTACGACCGAAGGCGAGGTGCTGCAGTGCTGGGAGGGATTGAAGATGATTGTCGCTGCGCCAGAGATGGTCGCCAGGGCTTCCTGGCCTGCGGTGCAGGGGGCCACCCGATGACTTCTGACGAGCTGGGATTCGAGGGAGTGCCCTTCATCCCTGACCGGAACGACGGCACACCCCCACAACCGTCCACCGGTCCCGCGAACCCCTGTGGCACCTCCCTGCCGGCACCTCGTGCACAGACCGGCGCGCCATTGATCGGCGACATGACAGAAGCGGTCCGCCGTGCTCATCACGCCGTGCTGGAGGCCCAGCAGGCGATGCAGGATGTACTGCTCGCACAAGCCGAAAGCTTCACCACCACCCGGGCCGACCATCCGGCTGCCCCCGCGATGTCCACCGGTGAACCAGCTCTTATGCACGAGCTGCACATGGCACACCTGGCCGACGGTGACCTGTGTCTCGCGTACGGGATCTCGACCCACTGCACCAGCGCGCAGGTGCGCCCGCGCCTGCCCCGGGGAGACCTGCTCATGCTCAGCCGGTCCTCGACCGGTGTCAGCAAAAAGGCGGACTACGAGGTGGGGATGGTCGTGGAAACGGAATTCGACGTCCCCTGCGATGCCTGGTTCTGCCATCAGGACGGAAGCGGCGGGACCCCCGCCGTTTTCTTCATGGAGAGCTCCCTGCAGGCCGCCGCCTTCTGCGGTGTCGTATCGGGCGTGCACCTGGAGTACCCCGATGACGACCTCTGCGTCCGCAACCTCGAGGGCCACGGCCAGGTCGTGCGGGACATGGATCCGAGAGGACGCACCGTACGGCAGCGCACCACACTCCTGGCGCACTCGCCGATGCCCGGAGCCATCATTCAGCGCTACGGCTACGAGCTGGAACTGGACGGGGAAGTCTTCTACACGGGTGAGACCTCCCACGGCTATTTCACCGCCCCTATGCTGGCCCGCCAGCAGGGCCTCGACAACGGCCGAAGGATGCCGACCTGGCTGGACACCCAGGGCGATCAGGACAACGTACGCCGCTTGGACCTCGGATTCGACAAGCGCCTGGGAGAGGGGCGGCTCGCCCTGCTCGGCCAAGTCGACCTGGTCCCGGACGGCGGCACACACGGTTTGGGCTACCTACGGTGCACCAAAGAAGTCCGCGCAGATGACCCGCTGTTCGACCTGCACTTTCTCCACGACCCCGTCATGCCAGGCTCGTTCGGTGTGGAGACGCTGCACCGCCTGGTCCGCGCCTTCGCCCTGTATACCGGCGTCACCGAAGGGATCACGGCACCCCGGTTCACCCTCGCCCCAGGCACACGGCACCACTGGGCCTACCGGGGGCAGATCCTGCGCCACCACCAGGAATCGACATTCGAGATCCACATCCGTGAGGCACGCCGTACGGGTAAGCACCTGTTCCTGCGTGCCGAGGGAAGCGTCTGGTGCGACGGGCTGCGGATCTATCGCGTCGACGACATCGTCATCGAGGCCCGGCCGGGCCATGAGGACGGAACCCGATGATCCTTCCGCGGACTGATACCCAAGACGTGTACCGAGTCCTGTCACAGCTCGACGAGCCGTGCTACATCGTGCGCTCCGGCGAGCGGATCACCGCAACCCATCGCCCGCCGATCGACGCGGAACTGCTCGCCGCCGCGGGCCCGGTGGCACTTGGGCGACTTGCCGTACCTGGTTTCACACAGCGTCATCAGGTGCGCTACCCCTACATGGCCGGCTCCATGGCCGGCGGTATCTCCTCCGTCGATCTGGTCCTTGCTCTCGCCCGCGGCGGCCATCTCGCCTCCTTCGGAGCGGCAGGCTTGCCACCGGCCCGCATCGAAGACGCCGTACGTCAGCTCAGTAGGCAGTTGGACGGCAAAGGTTGGGCGGCGAACCTCATCCACAGCCCGATGGCCCCCGGCGCGGAACGCGACACCGTCGACATCTACCTCCGCCACCAGGTGCGCTGCATTGAGGCATCGGCGTTCGTCCAGGCCACACCCGACCTCGTACGCTACCGGGCAGTCGGCATGCGCCCCGACCCGCACACCGGAGTACGCGCACTCAACCGCGTCATCGCCAAGGTATCCCGGACGGAGACCGCCGAGATCTTCCTGCGCCCCGCACCCGCCGACGTCGTCGCAGACCTTGAGGCGACGGGGCAGATCACGGCTGAACAGGCCCGTTGGGTGCAGCAGGTGCCGCTCGCCGACGACATCACGGTCGAGGCCGACTCGGCCGGCCACACCGATCGGCGTCCTCTGCTGTGTGCCCTCCCGCTGCTCATGCGCCTACGCGACCAGCTGGCCCCCGGGGTCGGCATCGGAGCAGCCGGCGGAATCGGCACCCCCCACGCGGCGTACGCGGCGTTCGCCCTCGGCGCCTCATACGTCGTGACCGGATCGGTGAACCAAGCCTGCGTAGAGTCCGGCACATCCCCAGCCGTCCGTGAACTTCTCGCAACCGTGGGCACCGCTGACTGCACGATGGCCCCTGCCGGGGACATGTTCGAGATGGGCGTCGACGTCCAGGTCCTCCAGCGCGGCACGATGTTCCCCGGACGCGCGTCCTGGCTCTACCGCCTCTATCTCGATCACGCCGGAGTGGAGGATCTCCGTCCCCGCGACCGTGAACGACTGGAGACCCAAGTGCTGCGCGGGTCAGTGGCCCACACGTGGGAGGCGGTGAGCGCGTACCTCGCGGAGCACCAGCCGCAGGAACTGCGCCGCGCTGCAACCGACCCCAAACTACGGATGGCGCTGCTCTTCCGCTGGTACCTGGGTCTGTCCTCCCGTTGGGCAACCCAGGGGGACACAACCCGTGCTGCGGACTACCAGATCTGGTGCGGGCCGGCGATGGGGGCGTTCAACGCCTGGACCTCAGGCACCCCTCTGGCAGGCTCCCGGAATCGAAGGGCAGCCGAGATCGCCCACCAACTGCTGCGAGGAGCGGCCTACCACAGCCGGATCTCAGCGCTGAGACTGGCGGGCGTCCATCTGCCCGCCTCCTGTTCGGAGTACCGCCCCCAGCCAGTGCACTGAGCCCTGAACGCGCCGCCCGCTACCGCGCCGGACTCCACCTCGCCTCACTCATCCTCTGGCTCCGCGAACCGGTAACACCGTCCCCGAAGGCATCGACGGCTGGTTGAATGCTCATCGGTGCCGCTGCGAAGCCGGGGGAAGTTTGAGAGTGCAGGACATGATCGCCTACGACGGCGTCGCAGCTTTGCTTGTGCTGACAGTGGTCTGGCAGATGCGGCGGCGGCTGACACTCCGCTTCCGGGGCGTCGAGGTCACCGCTCGGTGCTTCGACCGTGAATGGCGCGGGAAGGGCGGCCCGCAGTTCCTGCTGAGCTGCACGACGCCTGACGGCGTCAAGCGGACACACAGCGCAGGAGAAAGCGACGTCCCCGCCGGCACCCGAGAAGGGGACAGCGTCACAGTCCTCTACGACCCGACATCCCCCGGGCGCGCGGAGACGGCACTCGTTTCCCGCAAACCACTTTGGAAGCACTACGACATGATGGCCGCGCTGGGAATTGCCCTCATCACCGTGCTGTCGGTGCACCTTCCGTAGAACGGCCGCCGCGCGTCAAAAGATGCCCAAGCCCGCCCCCCAGAACGACGGGGTACCCAGCGCACACCCGGAACAGCAGAGCCCTCCTCACTCACGCAGCACTTGCCAGACAGGCCCCAGCGGGCCGAGCGCGGCGGTGGTCAGCGCCAGTCGTCGATCACATACGCGTCGGGACGGCTGTACCCGGGTTCGTTCGGCCTGTGCATGGTCACGCCCTGCAACCATGTGCGGAAACCGCGGTCGATCATGCGCCGGTAGGCATCCGGGCGGCCCAGGTTCATGCCGGCGTCCAGTTGCCCCAGGCCGCGCTCGGAGGCCAGCAGCTCGCATGCGTCGAGCAGTCGCTCGAACCGGTCGGCAGCCCCCGGACCGGGACGTACGGCGCCGAATTTGACGAAGCACACGTCCGCGCCAGCCTCCGACCCGGCTCCGCAGTGGCAGACGGCCAGGCCATCGAGCTCGGAGGCAGCGCCATGGAGCAGGATGGTGTCACCGAGTCCCTGCGCGTGCGCGGCCACGATCTCGCGTTCCAGGCTCAGGCCTTCGTACACGGCTCCGGTCAGTGCGCGACAGAGACTCAGCGCGTCAGGCCGCCCGGCAGCGGGCAGTTCGCCGTAGAGCACCCGGCCGGGGACTGCGGCACCTTCTGTGACCTGTTTCTTCATGATGGCTGTGAGGAATCGAGGCCAGAAGCCGTACCGGCGGTAGAGCTCAAGATGCTTGGGACTGTGCGCGAAGGTGAACAGGCCGAGGTGGCGGTTCCCCCAGGCGTCGAAGCAGTCTATGACCGGCTCCATCAGACGCCTGCCGATGCCCTGGTCCCACAGATCCGGACGTACGGTCAGCGGTCCGAAAAACCCGACGCTGCCCCAGTTGGTGGCGAAGTTCGATCCAACTACTTCGCCCTCGACCGTCGCCGCGAATGCCGCCCGCGGATCGGCCGCCCAGCGCGTATGGACATAGTCGACGGTCCCGAAAGGATCAGGGGCCCCCAGGAAGGTCCCGAAAGCGACCCTGCAGATCTCATCGGCCCGATCCAGACCCGCCTCACCCAGTGGGCGGACTGATACGGGGGCCGCGCCACTCTCGCGCTCTGCTGTTGGTGGGATCATCGCTCTTTCCTTCCGACGCCCCTTTCCATCGCACCACGGAGGTGCGCCGCAGGCGAGGCGAACGGTCCGGCGCCCCCCCGGAGGATCGAGGACCCAGCCGGTCTGCCTTGCCTTTCCGCAGGAACCGCCGCAGGCAGCCGGCTCCAGCGACCACCATGGCCGCCTGGATCGTCCTCTCCGACTCCACACGATGTAGTCATCACACACGTGATGACCTATAAGCGACCCGGGTCGGCTACTACGGGTGCCGAGGCTCAGGAAAGCCGCCCCTGCCCGGGATGGGGAGCCAGAACCGCGATCCGTGAACAAAATCAATCCACCGCTTGCGCATGTCCGGCCGCCCCACAACGTGTGGTGGAAGTCAGTGGCGAACCTGTCGCGCACCGCGGCCGCACGGGGCGAGAGGTGTCGCGGTCGCCGGCGGACATGGTGGCCTTGATTCCCCCGTGGGATCCTGTGACCGGACACGGAGCCTTGGGGCTTCAGAAGCGCGTTTCGTCAGGAAAACGGGATTTCTCGATCGCTTCCTGCCATTCCGTCCCCGGCTGCCAGTCTTGGAAGGGATCCTTCTGTTCAGGCGCCTGGTCTGGACCCGGGTCACCCGGACGCCAGACTTGAGCAGGAACTTCCGATGCTGTCGGCCACGCCTCCGGCCTGGACCGTGTGGTTTGCGGCGACAGCCCTGAGCTGCGCTCCCCGCTGTCAGAGGCAACGGCCGAGGCGCGCTCCGTGTCTGCAGTGTGGATCATCTCTGTGTCCTCCGTCGCCGGCTGCGCTTCAACATCGGCGATGGTCGAAGTGGGTACAGGAACCGGCGCGGACTTCCCGTTCTTGGCCTCGTCCTTCTGCGTCCACGAATCCGCCCACGGCTCTGGCGCGACTGGAGCTGGCGTTCGATGCGCGACCTCTACAGCGTCATCCCACAGGCGTTTCACCCGTTGGCCATGGGTGATCTCTGAGTATTCCGGCTCGCCTTGAGGAGATGTTCCTGCACGTTCACACAGCACGGTAAGGACGGCCTCCACGGTGCTCCACCGCTGGGGAACGGTCTCGCCGCGCAGCATTTTGCGGATCGTTTCACGGCTTGCCGAACCCCTCAGGGCGCCATGGTTGGCGATGTCGCCGGCGATCTCGGTCAGCGACGGTCTACCTGCGGCCTTGTACCAGTTGTAGAGCGCTTGCGCGAAGTCTCGGACCGGACCCGGCGGAAACTCCCACTCGGTCGGCATGGTGATGACGCGTCCCATGTTCCCCCCTGCCTTCCCACCAGCTGTCCAGTGGTGTCCAGAAGAGTCTAGCCACGACAACTGATGACACGTCACGTCTATCCAAGGCAGTACACGACCCGTCGAATCAAAGATCGGCTGTATGAGACAACCAGCCTTTTCGGTGGACGAAGGTTGTGGAGACGGGCCAACCAAGTTCGTTGACGGCACCCCGTATCGAACCGATCCCGAGGGGGACACCATGACCACCGCTCCGACCCCGTCCCAGCCCGACGGCGCTCCCGCATCCGTGCCTGCCGTTCCCGACCGTGCGGCGTGGGTGCTGCCGGTGGCCGTGATCGGGGTGGTGGTGGTGCTGATGGCGTGTGCGTTCGCCGCGTTCCTCGTCCACGCCTATCCGGTGCTCAAGGAACCTCTGACGATGGCCGTCGGCATCGCGACGCTGGCCGGACTGCTCGTCGCCACGGTCGTGTTGCTGCACCGCAGGCCATGAGTACGCGGACGCTGCGGCGATGGCCCGCACCGGAGCGCTGCCGGTTCCGTACTGATACGGGCGGGCGCAGGCTTGGCCGCCCGTCTCACGGGACGCCCGCCGGGTAACCGACAACTCCCTCCTGCCTTGCGGGAGAGTTTCGAGTCTGCCCTTGACCAGCCATTTTCCTGTGCTGGGGTGGGTTCCATGATGTCGTTCAAGGAAGTCAGCAAAGGTTCCGCGTACCGCTACTTTCCCTGTCAAGTTCTTCTGTTCAGCTCCGGGGGAGCCGTCGGAGCCTGAGAACGAGGTGTGACTGAGCGCAACAAACGGCCACTGAGCGAAATGGACGGCCGTACCCGCGCTCAGATCGGTGTGCGGTGAGGTGCGCAGATTGGCGGGGTGTCGTATCGTGGACAGGCTGCTGCGCCGGAGACATCGGCAGCGGCATCCGACATCCTGTTCCTTCTGCGGCGATCTTCGAGGTGTTTTTATCCCCCAGGCCCGGTAGCGGTCCGCGGTTCCCCCACGTGCCGAGTCTTCGCACGTGTCCGGGAGCGGACTCGCGTTGGCCTGAGTTGCGTCGCCCACGCCTTATGTCGTTTTCCGGGTGCAGCTCTGCCGTCTGCCCCGGGTTTCGTGTTTGTCGATCCCGGCGCGGCTGAGGGCAGGGCTCGCCGAGCCCTTTGGATCAGGAGTCCCCCCAGTGTCTTCCCCCGCGCTCGGTAGCGAGCCGCAGCACACCACCGAGCTCCCAGCCCGCACTCCCTCGGGCCGACCGCCGAAGATGGCCCTGGCTGCCCGGATCGCCCTCGTGGTGCTTCTGGTCGCCGAGCTCATGGACATCCTCGACCAGTCGGTCGTCCTCACGGCCCTGCCCGCCATCCAGGAGTCGACCGGCGCCGGACCAGCTGCGGTGCAGTGGCTGACCGTCGGCTACTCGCTGATGGTCGCCGTCGGGCTGATCACCGGTGGACGCCTCGGCGACCTCCACGGCCGACGCAAGGTCCTCCTCATCGGCACTGTCGTCTTCACCGCGGCCTCGCTGCTGTGCGGCCTCGCCACCCGGCCGGGGGCATTGATCGCCGCCCGCGTGCTCCAGGGCGTGGGGGTGGCCCTGATGATCCCGCAGGTCCTGGCCACCCTGCACGTCACCTTCGACGGCGAGAACCGCAGCAGGGCCTTCGGGCTGTACGGAGCGGTCCTCTCGCTCGCCAACGTCCTGGGACCAGTCCTCGGGGGCCTGCTCACCGAGGCCGACCTGTTCGGACTGTCCTGGCGGCCGATCTTCCTGATCAACGTGCCCGTCGGTCTCGCCGTGATCCTCCTGGGACGCACGTTCATCCCCGAGACGACCGTCCAGAAGGCCGACCGGCTCGATCCCACCGGCATGCTGCTGTCCGCGCTGGCCATTGTCCTGATCCTCTTCCCGCTCACCGAGGGCCACACCCACCACTGGCCGCTGTGGTGCTTCGCCATGCTCGCCGCCGGTCTCCTCGTGCTCGGCGTCTTCCTGCGCCACCAGCAGCGCAGGCAGGGCTGTGCCCCGCTGGTGACACTGTCCGTCTTCCGGGGCAGGCAGTTCTCCGGCGGGCTGTCCGCGCAGCTGATCCTCGGCCTGCTGTGCGGTTTGTTCTTCATGACCTGGACGCTGTACCTCCAGCGCGGCCTGGGCATGAG
Organism: Streptomyces enissocaesilis; assembly: GCF_039533765.1. NCBI lineage: Bacteria > Bacillati > Actinomycetota > Actinomycetes > Kitasatosporales > Streptomycetaceae > Streptomyces > Streptomyces enissocaesilis. The sequence continues at coordinate 120,031 of NZ_BAAAUD010000023.1, forward strand.
CCCGTTCCATGCGGCCGCGGCCTTCGTGCTGCTCGCGCTCGGCGAGCTGGCCGGTGCAACGGCCGCGGCGAAGAGTGCCGGGCGCTTCGGCCGCCGGATGCCCCAGGCCGGAGCCCTGATCGCGCTCGCCTCGATGGCCGCCTACGGACTCCAGGTCGCCGGCCGGGAGGCCGACCTGACCCTCCTCGCGATGACCGCGCCGGTGGTACTGATCGGCTTCGGCCTCGGCATGGTCGGCGGCCCGCTCGCCGACATGTCGCTCGCCGAGGTCCCGCACGAGAACGCCGGTTCCGCCTCCGGCCTGTTCAACACCGCCATGCACCTGGGCATCGCCCTCGGCACCGCGCTGACCGCCCTCGTGTTCTTCTCCATCACCAACGGTTCAGCCGACGCCGGTCTCAACCGCGACGCGTTCACCAGCGTGCTGTGGTGGGTCGGCGGCACCCTCGCCCTGATGTGGGCCCTGATGTTCTGCCTGCCCGGGCGAGCAAACAACCAGGCCGACTGAACAGCCTCCCGCGGCGGCGGCCCCTGCGCCCCAGGTGCCGCCGCCCCTCTCCACTTCAGTTCCGTACTGGACTGGACAAGGTCATGAGATGGGAACTCCACCGGCATGTGGCAGTCCGTAGTCATGCTCGGTGCGTCACACCTCCTGCCGACCGAAATAGAGCATCACAGCCCCAGGGACTGGGCCCAGCCAATGAACCAGGAGTTCCACCGCGGCTTCCCCTTCGCACGACCACGAGCCGACGCATCCAGCCGAGTCCTGACCTGCCCGATACTCAGCTGCGAGAGCGGCTCGAAGAGGCACGCCATGGGCAGGTGCAGGCGCAGAAGACGCTGATGGGCATGACGCTGATGGTCCTGATGCTGCTGAGCTTCATTGCCTCACCGCGGGTGCGCTGCGAAGAGCCGGAGGAGGAAGCCGGAGAGGCGCGGGCCCGTGCTTACCGGCTGCGGGTGACGGTGGCCGAGGGACGGTTGAAACAGGTCGAAGGGGAGCGGGCGCAGACCGAGGCCCTGCGCCTTCAGGCCCATCTGCAGACCGAGCGCTACCGCCGGGCGTTGCCCGCCGATCTGGCCCCGGCCACTGTGAGCGGCGCCGTGCACGACGTCCAAGTGCCTGCCCCGGAGGTGGAGGAGTGCGACCGGCTGCCGGCCCGCAACGCCGAACATCTCACGCAGGCCCGCCACGATCTCAACGACCTCCGCTCCCGCCCGGGTATGCAGGCCATCGGCGAGGTCCGTATTGCCCGTGGACAAGTCGTCGACCCGGCCGAGCGGAGCAAAGGCGGTTCGACAACAGCCTTGGGGGCTGAGCGCTGAAGAGACCGCCGCCCTCGCGCGCAAGCGCAATTGGCACCCCCTTCGGTGCACCGCTTTCTACACCTGTGTCTTGGCAGTGGTGTTCGGTTCCTATGCCGTTCTGGAGGTCGAGCTGGGGGAGCTGGACCGTCCCCTGCGCTATCACAGCGGCACCACGCCTGGTGGCGTCACCACTGAGAAGGCCCAGGGCCCCGGCGGCATTGAGCCCGCACCTCCCTGGCCTGGGAGATCACGAACAAGATCGAGACCGTCTTCCGCCCCGCCGACTCGGGCCCGCTGTCCCGGAACCAGGGGAACGCCTCCCTCGTGGACGCACTGGACGTGCACATCCCCGACCCCTGGGAGGGAACGGTCCGCTGGCGGATCGCCACGGACGGCCACCAGCTCGGCCAAGGCACGTTCCACAGCTCTTCCCCCAAAGCGGTCGACCCGAACCTGAGCACCGACGGCGGCACCAAGACCGCCACCCTCACCGCCCAATGGGACGGACAAACAGCCCGCTGCCCCTCCGTCGCCTCACCTGGAAGGAACCACGCATCGAGCTCGGCTACGGCGCCTACTTTTAAGGCCGCTTCATGGGGGTACGCGTGTAGTGAGTGAGTGGAAGTGGCATGGCACCCGGGGCCCGATCGCGATGTCGGTCGGGCCCCGCGGCATGCCGTGAGCAGTACCGCATCCGCCCAGCTTCACGATCACCGGCTCGGCCTCGCCGTCGACCGCGGTCGGCTCGCTGTGGCCCCTTGGCACCGACCGGTCCGCGCCTTCCCGTTGGCACCCACCGCGTGAGGGCTGCAAGGCCCCGCTGGAACGCTTGCCGCGCCTTGCTCAGGCCCCTTGGCCGCGCGGCTGACCGCCGGAGCTGGAGACGGTGTCTCAACGGGCTTGATGCCCAGCAGGGTCAGCCGTTCCTGCTGTCCGGTCGACAGCTGGGCCCAGGCGCCCGGCTGTGTCTGTCGCTGGAGCCAGCGTCCGATGTCGTCGCCGTCCATCAACACGCCGGGTGCGATGTCGGGCAGGTGGCCGCCGCCGTCGACCAGATCCGCGAGGACGCGGTGATGCCGCTGCCAGTCCAGCGGCCGCGGGCAGTTCCAGCCCTCGTCGATCGCCGTCAACTGCTTGGCGCGCCCGCTCCGCCCGCTCCGCGTCCTGACGCGGAGCCGGATGTTTTGTGGCTGGCGGCTCATCTCAAGGTGTGCTCAACGATCAGGTCATGGCACTGCCGCGCACGGTCAGCCACCCCATTTCCCACGGCAGAGAGCTCAGCCAGATAACTCAGCACCTCTGCGAGGTTGCCCGACCCCGGTTGTGTAGCGAGCAACTCCTCGGTTGCCTCTGTCACACGGTTCTCCGGTTCGAAGAGCAAGGCTCGAAAAAGGCCCGAGAGCTTGGTGTGAGCTTCGTTTGGCGGGGTCGTGGGGGACGCGAGCAGTTGACTCCACTGTTCCGTACACGCTTCGAGCCGCCCCTCCACGGTGTCGAACATGAGCTTCTCGAACCTGCAGGAGAGGTCTCCGGGGTCCACCTCCACTGCCCGCTCCAGGTCCACTCGAGCCTTCTCGTAGTGGCCTGCTTGTCGGTGTGCTCTGCCACGGATGCTGAGTGCCCAGGCGAGTGTGGGGTTGATTTCGAGTGCGGCGGTGAGGTCGGCGACGGCCTGGTCGTAATGGCCGGCCTGCTGGTGTGCCTCTCCGCGGGATGCGGGTGCCCAGGTGAATGTGGGGTTGATTTCGAGTGCGGCGGTGAGGTCGGCGACGGCCTGGTCGTAATGACCGGTCTGCCGGTGTGTTTCCCCGCGCTGGCTGAGTGCCCAGGTGAATGTGGGGTTGATTTCGAGTGCGGCGGTGAGGTCGGCGACGGCCTGGTCGTAATAGCCGGCCTGCTGGTGTGCCTCTCCGCGGGATGCGAGTGCCCAGGCGTAGGTGGGGTCGATTTCGAGTGCGGCGGTGAGGTCGGCGACGGCTTGGTCGTCATGGCCGGCCTGCTGGTGTGCTTCTCCGCGGGATACGAGTGCCCAGGCGTAGGTGGGGTCGATTTCGAGTGCGGCGGTGAAGTCGGTGACGGCCTGGTCGTACCGGTCCGCCTGCCGGTGTGCTTCGCCGCGCTGGCTGAGTGCCCAGGCGAGTGTGGGGTTGATTTCGAGTGCGGCGGTGAGGTCGGCGACGGCCTGGTCGTAATGGCCGAGCCAGCGATGGGTTTCCCCGCGACGAGCCCAGGCGTGGACGTTACAGGCATGGTGCGCAATGGCACGGTCCAACTCGGTGAGTGCCTCTTCCTCCCGGTCACAGAGGTAGAGGCGGATTCCACGGTAGGTGTGGGCCCAGCTTTTGATCTCAGCACTCAGCTGGCTGTGGGAGAGCAGGACACCAAGGCAGGTAAGACCAGGCTCGTCGCCGACGAGAGCATCCCGAAGGAGCCCTGACCAGCTGAGCAGGGCCGCGTCGGTGGCCTCCTGGGCGGCTTGTTCCAGTGTCTCGATCCATTGCCGCAGCACAGCGGTGTCCTCGCCCGCAGCATGTACCACCTGTTCGAGGGCGGGCGTCAGCTGCGTTCCCGGGTGGGCGCACAGCCGGTGGTACATCTCATCCAAGCGATGCCGGCGCCATTCAGGATCTTTCCACCGCTTCGCCTCGGGAAGCCGTTCCTCGACCGCGGCACGCCAGGCGGCATGAGTGTCAGCGAGCCGCAGATGCGCCGAAGCCCAGCCTTGAGGGGAGTGGGCGCGCTGCTGGCGGACCACCGCGTGGTAGTGCTTGAAGTCGCCACGGCCGCTGACAAACGGCTGCCCGCACAGCCACTCCCACAACCCCTCTGCCTCAGGCCCGGCCGCGGCAGCGAAGACGTCCTCATTCAGCTGCAGCGGCAATGCACACGCCCGTACAGCCTCGCGTTGCTCGGGGACCGTGATCCATTGCACGAAACGCTCGACGGCCACATCAGCGAGGTCTCCGCCCGCGTCGACCTCCTCGACCGTGTGAGGACGGGCCAGAGCGAGGAGTTCTACGAGCAAAGGCAGCCCCATGGACAGCTGCAGCACCGCTTCCACCACCCCTGGATCGGACACGCCCCGCGAAGTCAGCAGCGAACGTGTCTCCGCCTCCGTGAAGACTTCCAACGGCACGTCTGCGACCTGATCCCGCAGCGGCGCCCATTCCCGCTCCGTCAGCTCGTCCCGGCCTGCCAGCACAATGATGACGTTCGCCGGCACCGGACCGAACTCTTCGTCCAGCAGACTCAGCAGCCACCCGTCCAGGTACTGCGCGTTCTGCTCCCATGTGTCGAAGAACAGCACCACCCACCGTTGCCGACGGCACAGCCGTTCCAGCTCGGCTACGAAAGCACGGCTCAACCCCGTCTCGTCACCTCGGCCACCGCGCCGCTGGGCACGGGACCGCGAAACAGAGCGAAGCCGGTCCCGCCCCTGCGCCGCGGTATCCGGATTCGTCATCGCCGTTACGACACCGGCCCCCGGGATCAACGACGCTGCTCCCAGTGCGGCCTGCGTCACCACCCGGCTTGACATCGACGCCTCACCCTCCCCGGGCATCGGCTCAGCCTGCGTCGCCTGCTCCCGCCTGAACTGTTCGACCGCCTTGTCGAACTCCTTGCACGGACCCGTCTGCTCCGCCAGCTGCCGGACCAGCTCGATCAAGGCCTGCCGCACCCCGTGGACGTCGTTCTCGTCCACCACCGCCGTCACCGCATCCGCACGCCCGGCCGCCTCCTGCCACTGGCGTAGCAGCGTGGACTTGCCCACCCCGCCCACACCGCGCACATGGAACAGAAATTCCGCCGGATCCTCCTCAGAAAAAGGATCCTTCGACAAGTTCTCCGTGAACAGCGCCAACTGCGCACGCCGCCCCACGAACCGCGCCTTCGCACGCTGCCGGATCAGCGCCCCGCGCGACAGGCCCTGCGTACCCGACCTCGACAACCCCGCCACCCCCGATACTCGCCTACCTCGCCCATGAAAACGACCACACATCCGCCCGTGCCTGGCACATCAGACATAGGTCATCAGTGTCTAATCCAGACCTCCCATCTGTCAGTCAAGTGAAGGAGGCTGCCAGCATTCAGGGATCCTGCCCCTGTCCTGGGCGATGCGCGAGCCGGACCTCATGCAGGGCTGTCCCCCCCGCCACCCGGCGGACCATCGCCGCTTACAAGAAGGGACGGCCACCCCCGGACTACGGACAGCGCTCGCCCCCTCCCTTGCGCTGATTTGCCGGCCAGGTTCAACGCGTGAGAGTCACGGGCGATTGTCGTACTGCCTCTGACGGCGCTCCAGCCAGTTGGGGTCGCGTGCAGGTACGGCCGCTGCTGACGTCTCCTCCACCATGTCGGCATCGGTGATGGCCATGATCCGGTCGAAGAGCCAGACGAACCTGGCGAAGCGCAGGGCGGCGAAGACCATGGCGTATTCGAAGATGAAGCGGGCGGAGAGGGGGTCGTCGTCCTGGTCGAGTGAAAAGGCGAACAGGATCAGGGCGCAGGCAAGCGCAGTGCCTTGCAGCAGACTGCGCCAGCTCCTTCTGAGCTGACCAGGGTATTGCTGCCTCACCGCGCGCAACCGTTGGCCGTTGACCGTGGTGTAGATGGCGATAGCGATGGCACTGAGACCGCCGAGGGCCGAGACGGCGCCTGTCGCTGCCGCGTACAGGTCGGTGCGCTGATTGGCGCTGATCCATGTGAGCCAGTCTCCACATCCGGATACCCGGATGATGAGGAGATGGGCTCCGACGGCAGTCACCGCGCTCAGATGATCGAACCAGGCGTGCTCGGCCCACTTGTCGATGATGCGCATACGGACGCCCACACGATCCCCCCGCTTAGGTCATGAATGCCCCGCGTCTACCGCGAGCCGGAGCGCCTCCTCATGCTCGGCCGCTGCAGCCAGGATGGCATCCACCGCTGACACGATCCGGATCGAGTTGCCCTCCGCATCCGTGGCCGGAACCCGCTTCTTGGCCGTGATGCTGTGCTCGACCATCTCGACGAGACGGATCTGCTCCGGTCCGCCGGAATCCGAGTAGACAAGCCGCGCCCGTGCCCGCTCGGCACCGGTGACTACGTCGGAGATCTCGTCGAGGTCCGCAAGCAGATGCTCCCGGTGCTCCTTGAGCTCCTTCCCCCTGGGCACGGAGATGACCATCGTGACGCTGATCTCCCCGTAAGCATCGCCGGCGATGCGCAGAAGCCGGGCGAGGCCACCCTGCTGCTCACGCAGCGCGCCCATCTTGTTGCCCATGACCTTTACCTCGACGCGGCTTGCCCCTACAGCGGACTTGAGCTTCGCGATCTCGGAGTACGCGACGACAGGGCGCAGCTGCAACTGACTGCCGGGGAACATCTCGATGCCGTTGACCCAGGTTTCAAGGGATTTGTGACTGGGGGCGGATATGCCGCCCTGCATGATGCCCACCACGTTGCCGAACGGCAGGAAGCACACCACGGAAGTGTCGAGGTATCCCTCATGCGCCGACTGCTCGAGCTCACGAAGGTCACCGGTGTCGAAGTTGATGACCGACAGCCACTCGCCAGCCTCCTTCACCCGGTGCAGGAGCAGATGGTCCTCCATATTGTGCGGGAACGTGGTGCCCACAATCCGGGATTCGCCCTCATGGGTACGGGCACCTACTGGAGCCCGCGCCAGGTCCGCGAGCGCCCCGTCCCAGTCCATGGGTTCCGGAATGCGTTGCGCCTCGCCGTCTTTGACAACCACGGCCTCGTAGAAACCGACCGTGCGTTCCTTGTGGTTCAGCGTGGCCAAGATGCGCCCCCCTCTGTCCTACCGCCCAGCAGATCAGCCTTGCAGCCACCCAGCCGAGCCTCTTGGGAAGATCGTAGGTCGACGGAGAGGGCACAGGTCCGTATTTGCTCAGTTCAAAGACCGGCAGCATCCCTCCGCTCCTTAGCTTGACGTTTATGGTCCGTCGTCGAACACGGCCTCGAACTTGCTGATGGGTTTGCCTGAGTTCCGGACGTGAGAGCGGCCTTCGCCTGATCCTGTGCTC